>JAZUFE010000019.1:0-67339 GCA_045640525.1 Lachnospiraceae bacterium
AGGTTAAGAATCTACCGTCAAAATCAAGGTGATATGCTTGAATTGGTACGGTTTCAAAAGAAGGAAATGAAACAGGCTGCAGGTGCCGAAGAAGTTATATATACAGCAACGGATATGATTCGAATGGAGAATGCAAACAGAAAAAGACTTGGTGTGATGGCAGATATGCCAATCTATAGCATCCCATATCCACAGATAAAAAAGATAGCTGCGTTAAAAAATCACATCTGGGGTTTGTAAAAGAGAATAAAAAGAATATAATGGTGGAGAAATCTTTGATTCTAAAAACAGATCTTAGGGACACTTTGTCTATTAAATTCCTACAGTAAATTTACACGACCTTGAGTAAGAAGTTTAGTGTGTAATCTCGAAAATAATGTTAAAATAAATATATAGCGCAACCTACGTTCATTAAGCAAAGGAGGTTCCTTATGAGGTGTAGAAGAAGTCCCATTGAAGCAGAAGTTGTAGAATACAAAACCGGAGAAGGGTTGGAAGACGGAACTGAATTGTTCAGTGATGTTGTAACCAAAGGTTGGATTGTTACCGAAAGACTCGTGAAAATTACTAAAGACAACGGTGCCGTTGTATGTCCGTACATTACACACAGAAGAGGACGTACTTTCATTGAAGAGGGTGACTATATCATTATCGATGATGACGGAACCAAGCATGTTTGCGGTGCAGAGAAAATCTTTACCCGTTATACCAAACTGTAGACAGAACTCATTACAAACGGCTCCTTGCATGAAGCAGGGGGCCGTTTTCTAATTTCTATCATCATTTTTCAAGCACACACTTAGGATTGGTTTCGAAGTATCCATTCAGAATATTACTTATCTTTGAAAATGCCTCATTTCCGTTTTGTGGCATATTTTCATTACTTACCCGTGTAAGTTTTTCTTCCGGATTAAGAAATTTCACTACCCTAAGCGCCCCAGTTTCGGAAATACCTGAATTATCGTTCCAATCTGTCATTTCATACTCCCGGACAACATCACACAGGTCACTGTATAATTGCGGAATTCCGATATATGCCTTATGCGAATCGGTAGTACCGAGATTTCTGTCTCCGGTATAAACATTCACATATACCGCTCCATCTACTTCATTAACGGTAATCTCATGATACGGTGATTCTCCGTCTCCGGTTGCAACTGTTGCCGTATAAAAGTCAAACAGCATATGACCCTCCGTATTCTGCGGATTTTCATCGCCCTTTCTTAATGACAAATCTTTTGACTCTTTTAAAGATTTGTCCTCTTTAACGTCATCGTCTGCCTGCGCAATATTCTCAACAGAACTGTTTTCTTTAATTTCTTTAGAACCGCAACCGAATAATCCCATAGTCATCAACCCGCATACTAGCAATATAACTGATTTTCTCATTTCATTCCCTTCAAACTTTCGAATAAATCCAAATCCGACTGCTTAACCTTTATATTTCCCGTGATAGGTTCCTCCAATCTATGTGTGAGTGCAGCACATAGTAATTATATATCAGAACCCAAATAAGAAAAAGGTTTTGAAATCACCTATCTTTTCAGAGATTTCAAAACCTTCAAAACTATTTCGACTTCTTTACAGTTTTCTTGGCTGCCTGGTCGAATGCATTTCTAAATTTAGTCATATTGGCCTTAATGCTACGCTTCTTAAATACTGCCGATCCGGCAACTATTGCGCAAGCCCCGGCTTTCAAAACATCCTTGACGTTCTTCTTGCCGATTCCGCCATCAACTTCAAGAACAGCGTTGATACCATGGCCGTCCATGTATTCACGTATCTTTTTAATCCTGCCGTATGCATCTTTCATGAATTCCTGTCCACCGAATCCCGGCTCAACAGACATAACCAAAACTAAATCTACATACGGTAAAAAGGGATATATTTCTTCTACCGGAGTTCCGGGTTTTAAAGAAATACCGGCCTTTTTGTCTGCGGCATGTATCAAATCAATAACATGCTTAGGATCTTTGGTAGCTTCAACATGGAATGTAATACCGTCAGCTCCCATTTTCGCAAACTCATCGATATATCTTTCAGGATCAACTATCATAAGGTGAACATCAAAGAATTGATCTGTAACCGGTCGAATTGATTCGATAACCGGCATTCCGAATGAAATACTCGGTACAAACATTCCGTCCATTACATCAATATGTATATACTGTGCACCGTACTTTTGAGTTTGCAATATCTGCTTTCCCAATTGACTAAAATCAGCAGCCAATAAGGAAGGAGCTAAGATATACTTTAACGACTCATCCATTTATGCTAAGAACTCCTTCACCTGAGCGTAAATACCCTTGCCGTCCAACTGATATTTCTCAATCAATGCAGAAGCTGAACCTGACTCACCGAAGATATCCTGCATACCAATCTTCTTAACAGGAACAGGATACTTGGCACTAAGAGCATCACATACTGCAGAACCAAGTCCGCCGATAACAGAATGCTCTTCTGCTGTAACAACCTTACCTGTTTTCTTGGCTGAAGCAAGAATTAACTCCTCATCCAAAGGCTTAATTGTACAGATATTGATTACTTCTGCGCTTACGCCGTCTTTTTCAAGCATTTCAGCTGCTTCCAATGCATTGCCTACGCAAATACCTGTAGCAACAATTGTAACATCTTTTCCTTCACGAACTACCGTACCTTTTCCGATTTCGAATTTGTAATCGGGTCTGTCGTTAATAACAGGGCAGGCAGCTCTGCCGAATCTCATATATACAGGTCCTTCATATTTAGCTGCTGCCATAACACAAGCTTTAGCTTCAATATCATCTGCAGGACACATTACTACCATTCCGGGGATTGTTCTCATCAAAGCAATATCTTCATTACACTGATGCGAAGCTCCGTCCTCACCAACGGAAATACCGGCATGTGTAGCTCCGATCTTAACATTCAAATGAGGATAACCTACTGAGTTACGAACCTGCTCAAATGCACGTCCTGCTGCGAACATCGCAAATGAACTTACGAAAGGTATCTTTCCGCAAGTAGCCAAACCTGCTGCTATACCTACCATATTGCTTTCTGCTATACCGCAATCGATATGACGATCGGGGAATGCTTTCTTAAATACACCTGTCTTAGTAGCTGCTGCCAAATCTGCATCCAAAACTACGACATCAGGATTTACCTGACCCAACTCTACTAAGGCATTACCATAGGATTCTCTGGTTGCTATTTTCTTAACGTCTGCCATCTTATGCTTCCTCCTTAGCTAATTCTTCATCAATTTTCTCTAAATCTGCCATTGCAATTGCATACTCCTCATCATTGGGAGCCTTTCCATGCCATCCGGCCTGATTCTCCATGAAGGAAACACCTTTTCCTTTAACTGTCTTCAAAATAATACATGTAGGCATGCCCTTTGTCTCTTTAGCTTCTTTGAAAGCCTTACGAAGAGCATCAAAATCATGTCCGTCTACTGTAATTACATGGAAGTTGAAAGCTTCAAACTTCTTATCTATAGGATTGGGCGAACAAACATCGTCTACGCAACCATCAATCTGTAATCCGTTATTATCAACAATAACTACGAGATTATCGAGTTTTCTGTGTCCGGCAAACATAGCAGCTTCCCAAACCTGACCTTCCTGAATTTCTCCGTCTCCAAGAAGTGTGTAAACTCTGTAATCCTTATTGTCCAACTTTCCTGCCAAAGCCATACCTGTTGCAGCGGAAATTCCCTGTCCCAAAGAACCTGATGACATATCGATTCCGGGAACATGCTGCATACAAGGATGTCCCTGAAGATGAGAACCCAACTTACGAAGTGTAGTTAATTCCTCAACCGGGAAATATCCTCTCTGAGCCATTGTAGAATACAATGCAGGAGCATTGTGGCCCTTTGATAATACGAAACGATCTCTATCCTCCTTCTTAGGATTTTTAGGATCAATATTCATTTCTTCGAAATACAAATACGTAAAGCAATCAGTACATCCCAATGATCCGCCCGGATGTCCTGCTTTAGCGGCATGAACACCTGTTACAATGCCTTTACGAATTTGATTTGCTAATTTTTTAAGCTCTAGATTGTTCATCTTTTCCCTCCAAAAATATACGTAAACCCGTTGCGAGTATAAGTTTAGCACACCCCATTTCAAAGAAACATATCATTTCGTGCTAAAAAAATGACCAATTTTTGCGATTTACTATACTATTCTTACATTTTCGAAGGACCGTCGCCTATGGAAACAACATAGAATTCCGGTTCTCTTTTATATGCTTCTATATATTTTTGTGACAATGTTGCCTTAAAAGTCTCAACAGCCTCTTCTTTAACGATGCTGACCGTGCAACCTCCGAATCCTCCACCCGTAATTCTCGAGCCTACTACACCTTCCGTATTCCATGCAGCCGAAACCAAACAATCGATTTCTTCACATGATACATTGTAGTCATCTCTTAGTGAAACATGCGATTCGTTCATAAGTTTCCCAAAAGTAATTATATCTTTATCCCTAAGAGCCTCTACCGCCTTAATCGTACGTTGATTTTCATACACGGCATGCTTGGCCTTAAGTCTGTCGTCTTCATTTTCAATGCAGTGCTTAACCTTTTCGAATTCATCGATTGAGAGTTCACCCAATGCTTTGATATCCATAGCCTTTTGGCAATCCGACAACGCTCTTTCGCAAGACTTCCTCCTGTCGTTATACGCAGAACCTACCAAAGAGTGTTTGACCTTGGAATTGGTAATTACTATTTTCATACCTTCAAGGTTAATCGGTGCATATTCAAAGGCCAAATTCGATGTGTTCAAAAATATGGCATTATCTCTTTTGCCCATCGCACTTGCAAACTGATCCATTATTCCGCAATTCATTCCGTTGTAATTATTCTCGGAATACTGACCCCAAAGCGCAATGTCAACATTTGATATGTCAAATCCGAACATATCCTTGAGCATATATCCCGTAACAACTTCAAGCGATGCCGAAGATGATAACCCCGAACCATTGGGAATATTGCCGTTAACAACAATATCCATACCGCACGGAATGGTGTAACCTTTCTTTTCGAAGGTCCACATCACACCCTTGGGATATGCTGTCCATTCCTTTTCTTCTCCCGGTTTAAAGTCATCCAAAGATGTTTCGATAATTCCGTCGGATTCGAAATTCACCGAATAAAATCTGAGTTTTCTGTCCGTGCGCTTTCGAACGGCCATATACGTACCGATTGTCAACGCACACGGAAAAACATGTCCGCCGTTGTAATCGGTATGTTCTCCTATCAAATTAACTCTGCCGGGAGCAAAGTATACACTCACTCCCGACAGATCTCCAAATACTCTGTTAAATGCTTCAGCGGTTTTTGCTTTCATAGCTCTTACTCCGTAATCGTAGCCACCTTAATCAAATTGGTATTTCCGGAATGACCGTTAATCATACCTCCGGTAATAACACAGTTATCGCCTTCCTTAAGACCGAATATTTCTTTGGCCGTCTTTTGAGCATGATAGAACAATACATCCGTCGATTCGAATTTCTCACTCAATATAGGTGTTACACCCCAAGAAAGAGCCAGTTTTCTATAACTTCTTTCATCTGTTGTAATACCCAAAATATCTACCGGACATCTGAATCGTGATACCATTCTTACGGTAACTCCCGATATGGAGCAAACCGCTATTGCCTTGGCATTTACATCGATGGCCATACCGCAGACTGCATGAGAAATGCAGTCCACGTTATTTTTCATTTCAAACGCATATGTATAGAATCTCTTATCATAATGTATTTCCGATTCCGTTGCCTGTGCGATTGACGCCATCATCTTCACAGCTGCCTCAGGATATTTACCTGCAGCGGTTTCGCCCGATAACATAATCGCTGAAGTTCCGTCGTATACGGCATTAGCCACATCCGAAACCTCAGCCCTTGTCGGTCTTGGCGAATTAATCATGGATTCCAGCATTTCGGTTGCGGTAATAACTCTCTTTCCCAGCATTCGGCATTTGGTTATCAAACTCTTCTGTACGGCAGGGAGTTTTTCGGGCGGTATTTCCACACCCATATCACCTCTGCCTATCATTATTCCGGAACATTCCTGACATATTTCTTCTATGTTGTCTATTCCGGGTTGATTCTCTATTTTGGCAATCAGCTCGATATCAGGTGCATTGTTCTCTTTCAAGAATTCATTAACATCGATTAAATCCTGTCTTCTGGATACGAAGGAACATGCTATAAAATCAATTTCCTGCTTAATACCGAACAGAATGTCTTCTTTATCCTGCTTACTGAGGTATTCCTGACTCATTACCTTACCCGGGAAATTCATACTCTTGCGATTTGAAAGTTCACCGTCCGTAATTGTTTTACAGATGACATCCTCACCCTTAATCTCAATTACTTCAAAATCCATCAATCCGTTACAAACCAAAATATGGTCTCCTACGGATACGTCTTTCGACAAACCCTCAAAATTGACAGAAACCTGAGTACTGTCTCCCTCTATCTGTCTTGATGTGAAAGTAAAAACATCGCCTGCTTTCAACTGAACCTTGTCATTCTTAAATGTCTTGATTCGGAATTCGGGGCCTTTAGTATCTAACATAATGGCTATCGGAAGTTTAAGCTTATTCGCAACTTTACGAATATTCTTAATCCTCATCATATGCTCATCATGCGTGCCATGGGAAAAATTTAATCTGGCCACATTCATTCCTGCCAATGCGAGTTTTTCAAGCATTTCGACACTTTCACATGCCGGTCCGATTGTACAAACTATTTTCGTTTTTCTCATCAAAATTTATCCTTTCTAATTACCGCGTTTTAATACCCATATTCCGGCAGCTGCAAATACCACACACATTACTATTACGAATATGTCCATATTTGCCTCCTTGTTTATTTAATCCATCAGTGAAATCCCGTATTTAAATTTACGAACAAACTTACTGATTATGGTTCCAAACAGCGAAACAATTATGTACAACGATGAACCTACACCTATTACAGCTTCCAACGCAAATATAACATAAATTATAACATTACTCATACTAATCTCCATTCTTTTTACACACCAAAATAAACATAGCCTCTTCCGGCTACGAAATCCTTTTTCAATAAATTATGTATGAGTAACTATTTTGAACCGTCAAAGTTATGAATCAATTTAACTATTCTGACGGAATAAAGATTCCAACACCATACTTTACGGAAAATCTGACGAAGTGCATACCATAATCCCGTAAGTGCATAAGCTATAATCAAAAGGCCGAACAATAATCTTGTTCTGTCCTTTACTTTGAATACGGAAAATGATTTTGATATCACATCCTTCTCCAAAGAAATTTCAACCTCTTCCCGGTTGGTTGAAAAAACGGCCGCGTTGGGAACAGATTTAACTATTGACGCATCATATGAACACACCAACGTATTCGTGGCGTCGCCAAAAGATTCGGTTATTGCATTTTGATAACCGAACTCTATAATCAATACCGAAATCACAAGTATGAGAATTATTAATTTGTTTCCACTTTTATTTCTCATATTTCAAATATATAAAACTCTATTTATATTCAAGAACAAGATTTTCGCTATCTTCTTCCGTTTTGAGAACCAACTCCGTTACTTTATCCGATGCCCCCATTTTATCCAGGTCAAACGTAATCGCATAAGTTTCGTCTTCTTCCTCTTCGGATGCCTTCTGCTTTTTCAATGACAATACCCACGGTGTTTCTTCGGCATCTTTATATATCGTCAATCCGATTATTCTTTGCTCGGGTTCGAAACCTGCAGTATTATCAAGAACATTGGTTACAAGGTCACTTTCTCCGCTTTCCTTGATTGACATATCCGAAAACGTCATATTGGTTCCGTTAACAATTGAAAAAGATATCGGTGTCAGTATCTTGGCGTCTTCCGAAAGCTTAATCTCTCCGATGGTTTTAAGATACCCCGAATAACTGTCATTAAGTGTATTCATGGTATCTATAAGCATATCTATTTCTTCATCCGTCATTTCATTAAGATTAAATTCCTTGATTTCGTCTATCTTGGCAACCATCTGCTCAAGCTCGGCATCAAGAGAATTGTCACCGATTTGTGAATTTGCTTTGGAAACCTGGTTATGATTCATAACCAACTCTCTGTATTTTGATTGCGCCTCGGCGATTTTCTCCTCCGACGGGCCGCACGATACCAGCATAAACATTGTACCGAGTGTAAGAATTGCCAATCCGATTCTTTTCTTCATTTTCGACTTAACCTTCCAACTTCTCCTTCAAATACTCAACCAATACTTCCGAAGATATTCTTTGTGAAATCTTACCGGGATGCATGTGTGATCCGTAACCTTCTCCCACGGTATTCGGGAGATTGACAAATCCTATATTTTTGTCACCGGTTTGAGAAATATATATGTTGATAGCCTCCGTAATTCCCAACGTAAGCTTATATCCCAGCATTCCGTATACCCAGACAATATGTGCCTTGGGGTTATGTTTTCTTAACATTCCCAAAAAGTCCACAATAGCCTTTTCAACGTTCATAAGATCCTCTTCCATGTAGGAACCGTCTTCGTTAAGACGCTGAAAATAAGTTAATCCCGTCTCGGGAACGGTAAACGGAGGTTGATGAAAAGCCGATTCATCGTTGGTTCCAAGATTGACAACTATCGCATCCGGCTGCCATGAAGCAAAATCATACTCATCCGTCATTCCGAGTTTCTGTGCAACCTTGCCTGTCGAAAGTCCGCAAACTTTCTCATAAACCGAAGGTATATTATGTCTGATATCATTATCCCAGCCGCAATAAACTCCCCAGCCGCCTTGTGATATTATGTGATAATCCGCATCCAGAGCTTTCGCTGTCATATTTGCATAATCTCTCGAAAATCCCATATACATGGCAAGCCAATCCATATCTTCATGGGCTCCGTATGTACCCTCTCCGGAGGTAATGCTGTCTCCTATGAACTCAATTTTGTACTTGTGTTCCTTAACCGGCAAGAACTCACCGTCAAGCTTGAATCCCTTAACCGTAAGGCTTACGAATTCATCTTCGCTCATTGCCTGGAGCTCTCTGTAGAATTTAACGGTCTTCGGTACATCGGCTGACATATTTCTGAACAAACATATACTGTGCTCACCGGGCAGAAGCATAAATCTGCTCATAATACTTCCGTTCAATTCATATGCAACCCACATTTCATGAAAATCGCAATCGGTTTCGACTTCTATCCACAAATCGGAACCTGTCACCGTAACTTCTACCGCACTTCCGTTAAAAAGAAGCGGAAGCGGGTCGGTAACCTTTCCCATTCGACCGTATATATTTTTGTACGGAACTTCTGAAATTCCCACGTATTTCAAATTTGGATTAATACTGTACATTTTCCTCCTATTCCGACATGCTTCTGTAAAGTTTGGCATAGAAGCCGTCTTTATTCAACAATTCTTCGTGTTTACCCTGTTCTACTATATGCCCATCTCTCATAACCAGAATTATATCTGCATTCTTGATGGTTGAAAGCCTGTGCGCAACTATGAAAGAGGTCCTTCCTTCCATTAGGGTATTGAAAGCCTGCTGTATCTTGATTTCGGTACGTGTATCTATAGATGAAGTAGCCTCATCCAAAATCAGCATCGGCGGAAGAAGAAGCATCACTCTGGTAATACACAGAAGCTGCTTTTGACCCTGACTTAACATTCCGCCATCCTCGCCTATCATCGTATCATATTTTTGGGGAAGTCGTCTTATAAAACTGTGCGCATGAGATAATTTAGCGGCATTTTCTATTTCTTCCTCACTTGCATCCGGTTTGGCCAGACGAATATTATCCTTGATAGTACCTTTGATTAGGTATGTATCCTGTAAAACCATTCCGAAAGAAGACCGTAAGGATTGGCGCGTAATGCTCTTTATATCCTTACCATCCACACATATTGAACCGGAATCCACATCATAGAATCGCATCAGAAGATTAATTATCGTAGTTTTTCCGCAACCTGTGGGGCCTACAATGGCGACCTTGCATCCCGGATTGACATGAAGATTGAAATCTTTAATAAGTTCCCTGTCTTTATCATAAGAAAACTCCACGTCACTGATATCTATAGTCCCCTGCACGTTGTTCAATACGGCCTTATCATCATCTGCTTCCTCTTCCTTAGCTTCAAGAATCTCTATTACTCTGGCAGCACAGGCAAGAGCATTCTGCAGTTCCGAAATCACACTCGAAATCTCATTGAACGGCTTGGTATATTGATTGGCATATGATAAGAACACCGTCAGCGTTCCTATCGTAATACCGGCCGTTAGAATGTTGTCTCCGCCCATAAGAATAAACAGCGCTCCCGACAGGGCAACCAATGCGTATACCAGCGAATTGACAAACCGTGTGGATGGGTTGGTTAAGGATGAAAAGAAAATGGCCTTAAGTGAAGATTTACGAAGGTCTTCATTAATTGCATCAAACTTGGAAAGGACATCCTCCTCCTTGCCGAAAGCCTTCACAACCTTTTCGTTTCCTATCATCTCATCTATCAAAGAAGTCTGTTGACCTCTTTGAACTGCCTGAAGCTTAAACATGGAGTATGTTCTTGAAGATATGAATTTGGCAACGTACAAAGATAAAGGTGTCACACATACCACTACAAGCGTAATTGCTATATTCATACTCAACATGAATATCAATGTTCCGACTATTGTCATAATTCCTGTAAATGCCTGTGTAAATCCCAGCAATAATCCATCCGCAAACTGATCGGCATCCGAAACTATTCGAGAAACAATATCTCCTTGTGAATGTGAATCGATATATGAAATCGGCAGTTTTTGAATTTTGGCCAATGCCTCATTTCTCACATCCCGCACCGTCAGATAAGTTATCTTGTTGTTGATCAAATTCATTATCCATTGAGATAAGCCCACTGCTGCTGCAAATACCAAAGCCATTAAGAGGTTGTTCTTTATCAAATCCGTATTGCCTTCAATATTTACCAAAGCATCTATTGCATTTCCTATCTTTATCGGAACAAGCAAAGTAAACAATACTGAAACAAACGCCAGAATCAGCGATACAACAATAAGACCCCTGTACTTTTTTAAAGCACGAAGTACTTTTTTAATGACTATGCGTCTTCCGCTCTTTTCAACGGCGTCATTATTCGTATTCAGATTTCCTTTGGGTACAAACCCGGAAGTTTCCAATGCCATCTTATTCTACCTGAGAATTGTGTATCTCTTTATATATTTCACAATTTTTCATAAGTTCATCATGTGTACCGATACCGGCAACGTTTCCGTCATCAAGTACCACTATCAAGTCCGCGTTCATTACGGAAGTGGTTCTTTGAGAAACCACCACAACACTGGGATGATAATCCAGCGCCGAAAGATTATTTCTTAGCTTAAGTTCCGTTACATAATCCAAAGCCGAAGATGCATCATCCAAAATTAATATTTCGGGTTTCCTTACAAGTGCTCTCGCAATTGTGAGTCTTTGACGCTGACCTTCGGAAAGATTCTTTCCGCCGGCTTCGATTACATAGTCCATTCCACCCTTAGAGTTAATAATGTCTTCCGCAACGGCTGTTTTGACTGCTGCCAAAAGTTCCTCATCCGTTGCCTTGGAATTTCCCCAAAGCAGATTATCTTTAATACTTCCGTTGAAAAGAACCGCCTTTTGCATAACTATACCTATGGAATTTCTAAGTTCCTCAAGGTTTTGTTCCCTGACATCCTTACCGTTAACGAGTACTCGTCCCCGAGTCACATCATAGAATCTCGGTATAAGGTTAATCAAAGAAGATTTTCCGGAACCCGTTCCTCCGATAATACCAAGCATCTTTCCTTTGGGGAGTTTAAACGACACATCCGTCAATGATTCATCGGCGCTTTCGTGATACTTAAGCGACACATTATCAAAAACTATCGAATATTCCGAATTGCCTGCCGCATCAGTCGTTCCTGTTTCAATATTTTCCATGCCCTCTTCTATATCAAGCACATCGGAAATTCTGTTAGCAGACGCCAATGCCTTGTTAATTGTTACTACCAGTCCCGCGAACTTAATAAGTTCAACAAGTATCTGTGACATATAATTGTACAAAGCCACTACCTGTCCTGTTGAGAGCATTCCCTCAAAAGACCTTTTGGCTCCGACACTGATTAATACGACAATGGCAAGATTAATTAAAACGTATGTAAGCGGATTAAGAAGTCCCGATACTCTGCCTGCCCGCCTTTGCATGACGGATAAATCATTGTTGCTTTTTTCAAATTTATCGAGTTCTTTATCTTCTTTGACAAATGCTCTTATTACTCTGACACCCGATAAATTCTGTCTTGTAAGGCACAATATATCATCCAGCTTGGATTGAACCGCTTTAAGCATCGGAATATTCATCTTCATAATCACACCGACAGTCAAAGATAACACTGCCACTACGCCCACGAATATCAGCGCTGACCAAAAGTCTATCGTAAATGCCATCACTGTTGCACCAAGTACAATAAACGGAGAACGTAAGAACAATCTAAGAAACATGTTTACACCGTTTTGTACAGTATTAACATCTGCTGTCATACGCGTTATCATAGTCGATGTTCCGATATTATCAATTTGAGAATATGAAAGATTCAACAGATGTCCGAACAAATCATGCCTAAGATCTTTGGAAAATCCGGTTGCGGCTTTGGCGGCAAAATACTGCGCCGTAACGGAACTTATAAGCCCTACAAGTCCCAAAACTATCAAAATGATAAAACTTTTAATAACATTTCCTTTATCACCGTTCTTAATTCCCATATCTATCATGGAAGCAATAACCAAAGGAACTGTTAACTCAAAAGAAGCCTCCAGCATTTTAAACAGGGGGCTTAGTATACTTTCTATTCTGTATTTTTTTAGATAAACCAATAACTTTTTCATTCGATTAGTTTAGGAAATTCTGAATAATAACATTTTCCGCTTCTTGATTGTTTAATCCGAGTGTTTTCAGTTTCAGTAACTGCTCATCATTAATCCTTCCGATAGCTGCCTCATGAATGATTGCAGCATCAACATGTTCCGCATCTATCTCGGGAATTGACTTAACATTCGCTTTATCCATTATTATCGAATCGCACTGTATATGAGCATGACACATATTCCTACCTATGGCATTGGGATGGAATATCTGCTTAGATTCACCCTTTGCTACAGAACGTGAAATAATCTGTGCCGATGTATCTTTTCCAATCAATACCACGTCCATATCCGACTCGGCACTTTGATCATTATCGGTCAATAATCTTTCCGTAACCGTAAGATGTGAATCCTTACCTCTTAATTCTACCAGCGTAGCTCTTTTGGTCGAATCAACACCGCCAATTTGCGCAGTATCCAATATGAAGCTTGCGTCGTCTTCAAGATATATCTTTGTCACGGGGTTAAGCATTCGCTTGCCTGTTCCGTTGCCTTCTGCGTAGTGCTTTTCTTCATATCTGACACTTGCGCCCTTGCCGACAAAGAAAGAGTGTATACCGTCATGTCTTGAATCATTACAACCTGAATTATGTATTCCGCAACCTGCCACAATCGTAACATTCGCACCGGCTTCCACATGAAAATCATTGTAAACTTCATCCGTAAATCCGCTTGCGGTTACCACTACGGGAATGTGAACAAATTCACCCTGCGTTTTTGAAGATATATATACATCGATTCCCTGTTTGTCCGTCTTCTTCACTATCTTGATATTTTCCGTATCGCCATGGCAAAGAGCCGTTCCGTTCTGACGCAGATTATATGCACCCTTCTGCTCAAAACCATACTCATCGATCTTATTCAATACTTCCTGTGTTGTTGTATCTATTTTAACGTCTTCTTTTAATGCCATATTATATCTCTCTTAAGCAGGCATGAGTTTCTCCCTTAATCAATTCGGGATACACCTCGTCTTTCTTTCCTATGCCCGCTACTTTTCCGTCCTTTATAACCATGATTCGATCAGCCATTTCTATTATCTTCTCCTGATGAGAAATAATGATTATGCTCTGATCCGAATCTCTGTGAAGCTTCTCGAATTGCTTTACCAGCATTGAAAAACTCCATAAATCGATTCCGGCTTCCGGTTCGTCGAAAATGCACAGTTTATGACCTGTGGCAAGAACCGATGCTATTTCTATTCTCTTCATTTCTCCGCCCGATAAAGTAGCATCGACTTCTCTGTCGAGATATTCCCGTGCGCACAGTCCCACAGAACTTAACAAATCGCAGCAGTTAATCTCACTTAAGGAACCGCCTGCTGCCAATGTCAATAATCTTGAAACCGTCATACCCTTAAATCTGGGAGGCTGTTGAAAAGCAAAACCGATTCCGGCCTTGGCCCTTTGATCTATTTCATACGAACTTATATCCGTATCGTTAAATATTATCCGACCGCTGTCAGCTTTCAGTATACCCATCAAAAGCTTGGCCAAAGTTGATTTACCTCCGCCGTTCGGTCCTGTAATAACAAGCAGCTCACCATCATTAACATCGAAGCTCACTTTATCTATAATAGATTTTTCAATTCCGTCCTCAATCGGATGAAATTCCAAATCCCTAACCTGTAGCATTAAACAATTACCTCTATTTCAACCTGTCTATAATTCGCATCCTTTGAAAGATCGATTGTCTGCCCGTTTAGAAGTCTTACAATCGGTCTTTCTATATCGGTATTATTTTTGACCACAACAGCTGTTTCACCATTCGTCAACTTAACCGTAAAGCCTCTCGGATACATCGGCAAAGTATATACAAATGCTTTAACGACGTCCAAATCATACAATTTACCGCTGTTGTCTACCAAGTGCTTAAAAGCATAATCCGGTCCGAAAGCCTTTCTTTGCATTCTTGTGGAAAGCAAAGCATCATATGTATCAACAACTCGCAAAATTCTGGGAAACAGTCCCAGTTTATCCTGAGTGATTCCGTAATATCCCGTTCCGTCCACATTCTCATGATGATAAAGAATGGCATTTCTGCTGACAGATGACACGTTCGGATTATCTTTAACGGCTTCATACGAATACGTCGGATGCTTCTTCATCTCATCCATCTGCTTCTCGTTATAAACCTGTTTGGTCTTCATGACTCTCTTTTTGACATCAAATTTTCCGATATCATGAAGAATACCCGCAATAGCCAATCCGTTCAGTTGCTCTTGATTAAGCTTTAGGTGCAAACCCACCGCAACCGAATATACTGCTACCGATAAGCAGTGTCTGTATTCATAATTCTTGAAAGTTTTGATATCCATCATATCATACAAAGGATATGACTGCTCTGACATTTCTTTGGTTATTGCCTTGGCAACCGCAACACATTTGTTGTAGTCTCCGTTAATTAAAGCCTCCACTCCGATATTGCGTAGCTTTTCGGATACTATATCTTCTATTTGTATGTCCTGCGTCAATTCATCCTTAATGTATATTCCCTGAATACCCGTACCGTCGATATGCCTGAAAATATTCTCCGAAATGGCACAACCTTCCTTAACCAATACCCCTCCGTTATCTCCGTAGAGTGGTTTGGCCAATACCATACCTATTTCAATATCATCAAATTTGACATATCTCATACGTTGTCTGCCCTAAAGAATTAATGATGGAACAATCTAATACCCGTAAATGCCATTACCATATCATATTTATCCGCACATTCGATAACCAAATCATCTCTTACGGAACCACCGGGTTCTGCAATATACTTAACACCTGATTTGTATGCTCTTTCAATATTGTCCGCAAAAGGGAAGAAGGCGTCAGAACCGCAAGTTACGTTCTGATTCTTTGACAGCCATTCCTTCTTTTCTTCTTTGGTGAATACCGCAGGTTTAACTTTAAACCACTTTTGCCATTCACCGTCTTTTAAGACATCCTCGTATTCATCACCCATATAAACATCAATTGTGTTGTCTCTTTCGGCTCTTCCGAGTCCGTCAACAAACTGAAGTCCCATTACCTGAGGCGACTGACGAAGGAACCAGTTATCAGCCTTTGAACCTGCAAGTCTTGTACAATGCACTCTTGACTGCTGTCCGGCACCGATTCCGATTGCCTGACCGCCTTTGACGAAGCAAACAGAGTTTGACTGCGTGTACTTAAGTGTTATCATTGCAATCTTCATGTCAATTAAAGCTTCTGCAGGAATATTCTTATTCTTGGTTACAATATTCGAAAACAGTTCTTCATTGATATCAAGTTCGTTTCTGCCTTGCTCAAATGTTATTCCGTATACCTGTTTATGTTCAAGTTCATCCGGTACATATTCAGGGTCTATCTTAATGATATTGTAGTTACCCTTCTTCTTTTCCTTAAGGAGTTCAAGAGCTTCATCCGTATATCCCGGAGCTATCACTCCGTCCGATACTTCCCTTTTGATAAGTCTTGCCGTATCCTTATCGCATACATCCGACAAGGCTATGAAATCACCGAATGAAGACATTCTGTCCGCTCCTCTGGCTCTTGCATAAGCACATGCCAGCGGTGACAGTTCTCCCAAATCGTCAACCCAGTATATCTTTGCAAGCGTATCATCAAGCGGAAGTCCTACTGCCGCACCTGCAGGAGATACATGCTTAAAAGAAGTTGCTGCCGGAAGACCTGTGGCTTTCTTCAATTCTTTAACCAACTGCCATCCGTTAAATGCATCCAAAAAATTGATATATCCCGGCTTGCCGTTCAAAACTTCTACAGGAAGATCCTTGCCGTTATCCATGAAGATTCTGGAAGGCTTCTGATTGGGATTACAACCGTATTTCAATTGAATTTCATTCATTCTCGTATCCTCTTATTTATTCTTATTAACTATTCTAGTCTCATATTTACCTGTTGCAATATCAATGTATCGTACAAAAAGCGAAACTTTATTGTCTTCGTTTAGGTTTGACCATAACATATTGGTAAATGTATCTATGTCACCTTCAATCTTGACACGCTTCGGTTCTCCTTCGAATGAAGGTAACGGCTCTGCATCATGCATATATGTGTGGATAAAGTGACCTTCTCCCGCAACAGGAGGTTTATAACCAAAAGTAAATCTCTGGCACGAATCAGGATTACCGTTGGCTGATTTTAAAATGGAAATTGCATATCTGAATTGATTTCTGTCTGAATCTACTCTTACTACAGCTGATATTCTGGGAGTGTAATTAGGTGCATCCGGTTCAAACTCACGGCATCTTAAAGCCTGTTCAAACGAAACTCCGTTACGAATACCGTCGTATATCGTATCTGTCTGATCTCCGTTGGTAACAATTGTCTTGTTTCCGAGAACTCTGACGGGAGCATATATTATCAATGATGGGTCTTCCAACTTGGCAGGGTCAAAAGCCTGTGTTCTGATTCCCTCTTCATATTCAACGAACACTCTGTTACGTGAATTTGAACTTCTTCCCATGATAAAGTAGGCCATTACAGCCTTTGTTCCGTCTTCCGAACATCCCACAACTATTCCTCTTCCGGGATATGTGTTCTCACTTAATTCCTTTGCTAACGAACGAATTTCCATTACTTTGTTTCCTTTCATTTTTCTAATTTTCCGGCAACCTAATTCTATTAAATATCATTGCGAAAATCAACCGTGAATATGTTTTGACTGTCTTGATATTCAGCGTTTTTTTGCAATAGGTATTCCATTGTATCCTCATTATATTCTCCGTATATTCCATCATATGCATCCTGCAGAATGTATTCGCTGTATACCTTCAAAAATGATGCGAAAACGGTTTCTTTGGCTATCATACCCTTTGTGGTATACGGTGAATAAATATATTTAATCAAATCCTTCGTCTTTCCTCTTCCCGCCTTCTTGTCAAAATCCTTTGAAAAGACGAAACCACACTCTATCTTTCCCGATAATAAGTCCTTATTAAGTTCTGTTTCATTCTGATAAAGATATACCCGATAAGCCCCGTCCGATGTGTTTATGTCATTCACAATTTGGTCCGCATACTCACTTTCAAAAGTTACAACGCCCAGCGAAGTATTGCGTACATCAGGAGTATTCACGCCCGAAAGAACAAGGCAAAGAAATACTATACTGGCTATAAGAACCCATGTGGATCTTCTTTTAAAAAGTGCCTTAAGATGATAAAAAACGTATCTTAACTTTCTCATAGACCGCCTCCCAACATCATCAACCAGTATTTCATGGGAAGAAAATCCGATATGCTTTGTGTCCAGGATGCCAAATATGCTGTCGGAATTATCAGTCCGGAACATAGTGCACCTGTTACGTTGATTATTATCAAAACAAACCTTCCGACTTTTCCGCTGTTTGAAATCGCATACACTATATGAAAATAGACCGACAACATAACAGCAAGCAGCAATAATATCAAAGGATAATTAACTCTGCGGGATATCAAAACCACATCTGTCTTTTCCGTTATCTGCTTTCCTATAATCCATAAGATAATACCTATCAGATAAACTGTCGGTATCATTACAATCAGCTTGGCTACAGAGCCTTTCACCGCTCCCATTCCGTTAACCTTCAATTTGAAATCCACCGCCTTGTTTTCCGAACTGTACATAAAAGAAAATATCAATCCGCCAAACATCAGCAGTGTTAACATTCCTGCAAGATAGAAATATGTTGACATTTCCATGGAACCGTACGGAGAAATCATATCCGGTTCAAACATCTTGTCTCTTTCAAATATACGATTGACATATTTCAACGCGATTTCGTTACCGATATCGGAAATATCAACTTTGGATCCATATTCTCCGGCTGTATCTATTGCCGCATAGACGGATGATTCCGCCGTTTGCAAAAACGATACTCCCGAAGTAATCATCTGTTTGAATATGGTATCCGATAATGTCGGAGAGTCCGGAAAATACAAAACGGCAGGAGGATTGAGTCCTACCTGCACGTCATGATAAAATCCTTCAGGCAGTACGACTACCGCCTGAAGGAGTCCTTTATTATACTTTTCCAATGCCTTATCTTCCGAAAGATATTCAAAAGAGCAAATACTTTTAACCGAATCCATGGAAGATATAAAATCAACTGCGAATTTTGAAATCGCTTCGTCCTCGGGAATTACGACTCCCACTTTCACCAAAGATAAGTCTTCCTTTTCGAAAACCGTCTTTATCCCCAAGAGCAGCAAAACTACCGCCAATGCTGTTATACCCAGTACTAAAATGGACTTAAGGGCTGTCTTTGCAGTTCTTTTCCATTGTAATAATACGTACGAAGTAAATTGCTTCATTTTAGTATCCCATACCCAATGCGCCCATCACAACTCCGGAAATTTCCTCTATAAGCTGTTCGAAATCTGCTTCTGAAGCCGTACCAAAATCAAATTCGTTCTGTGTCTCAAATTCCTTGATTTCGGCTCCTGTTGATAATTCGATGTTGCCTCCGACATATGTATCGCCCATGTCAAGAATCTTCATCTCTATTTTCATCTTCTTGTCAGACTTATCGATATTGAAGCTCATCAAAGATTCCATACCCGTGATACCGACATTCAAATCACCTTCCGCCTGATTGTATTCAAGTGTAAGTACCGAAGGATTTCCGTTAGAAAATTCAAATGTTTCCACGGAACCTTCTTTTGAACCTTCAATTTTAAGAGTGGTTTCATCATCTACCGTAAATTCCACATTCTGTGCCCTGTAGTCTCCGCCTTTGAACAAAATTCCGACAGATTCTTCTCCCTCGGGTTCAACACTGAAAGCTACCATCATGTCATCATAAAGATATGCCTTAACCGCAACTTCGCCCATAGTGTCAAAATCGGATAAAGCCTCTGACATTATTTCAGACATCGGTTCACCCTCGGGATTAATTATATTACCCAATTTGTCATAATACTCTACAAGGAATTCCTTAACATCCTTCGGGTCTACCGAAGCACGAAATCCTTTACACTTAACCATCTCGTTGTCTATTTCGAATTCTTTTGAATCAATTTTTTCGAACTCTATCTTTTCTCCGATTTCTTTAAGTGATTCCATCACTTCATCCGAACGTTCTTTGTCAAATGCAAACGTTGAATCATAGATATTTGAAAGAATTCCGTTTAAATCAATTGATTCTTCTTTCAATAACTGCGGGACATATCCCTCGTTCTTCTTGGTATAGTCATAAGTAAATACATAGTTATCAACAATCGGTGTATACACACTCAATTTTGACTTATCCAATTGCAAAGCATACTCAATAGACGGAATGTAAGATAAGTTTACATCTCCCGACATCTGTATCGTGTCTTTGTTCTGACATACATTGGCAAAAAAGGAAATATCTCCGATTGAAGGAATTTCCGTCTCAAGTTCCACCTCTACCGTCTTTTCTTCGGATTCGTCAAATTCGGGAAAGTTCAAATCCTGAATCAGTAAGTTCTTTTCTTTCAGTTCCGTATAAGTATTCTTCATAGCCGCAGCTATCTGAGCTTTAGGGCTTTTGGCGAAAAATACAAAAAAACATACTGTCAAAACTGCAACAAGCGCAACGGATGCTGCAATTATTCCGATAATAAGACCTTTCTTTTTCTTGGGTGATTGTCCGTCACCTTCAACTGTAGGCTGACCTGTCATAGGGTCAAAATTCATTGGTGTATCCATTTTTCCTCCTCAAATATAACTCTAACTTAACAATTGACGAATATTATCCATCATTTCGTCATTTTTTTCAACCTCGATGAGTTTACCGTCTTTTAGAAACAAACAACGGTCACAGGCAACTATTTCAGCCTCTTCATGAGTTGAAACAAGTACCATTCCGTTCAGATTGTTATATTCCGAAAGCCATGCCTGTATGTTTTCTTTATAGTAAATATCCAGCGCCGTAGTAGGTTCGTCCAAAAGAAGAATCGGCGGCCATGCCGCTATTGCACACGCTATTGCCAGTCTGCGTTTCATTCCGCCGGATAATTTGCGAACTTCCGTCTTCATAATCGGCGTAAGTTCAAATCTCTCAGCTATATATTTATAATTGGGGCATTTGGTAACTCCCCACAATCTAAGATTATCTATTACGGTAAGTTCCGGAAGAAGCGGAATATCCTGTGGCACATATCCAATATATTCACGAAAGTATCTTCTGCTTCTTAAGGGATTATGACCAAAAAATGATATTTCTCCTGAATCGGCTTTCATTGATCCGCTCAATATCTGCATGAGTGTGGTTTTGCCGCAACCGTTACGTCCCACTATCGCAACTCTTTGGCCGGGACTGATTGAAAAAGAAATATCTTTGAGAATGGTTCTCTTACCGTACTTTTTTGATATATTCCTTACTTCCAGCATTATTATATATCTCCGTTAGTATTACTCTTAAAGCTTACTGTATTTTAAAACAATCGCACTTGTCTTTTTCATGGATATGGAAAGTTTTCCGCTCATTACAAGAAATTCCTTGTTTTCGATTGAAAATCCTTCTTCATCCGTAACTATCAGCTGTCTTACGATTGCCTCGTTCGGTATTCCGAGCTGCCATACGGAAACTTCTTTCATAATGTCCTGATCATTATTATTAACAAGTACTACACATACTTCTTTCTTGGTAAATCTTCCGTATCCTAAAAAATTGTAGTCGTTTGCTACATATTTGAGGGATCCTTTCAATAATTCCTCATTTCCCTTATGTATTCTAATCATCTGCTTATGAAAATCTATCATCTGCAAATCTTCATGACCCCACGGATAGGTTCTTCTGTTATCAGGATCTGTCCATCCGCAAACTCCGGCCTCGTCCCCATAATATATTGTAGGGGCACCGGGCCATGTAAACTGTATAACAACAGCTTCGCGCATAACAGCCTTATTGATTCCTTCATTAGCAGCTTCCGGTCCCAGATTATTGGTTCTTCCTATTCTTCTGTTGGTTCTTGTCAGGAATCTTGAATGATCATGATTAGACAATTCATTCATGGAAATCGACAATGAAGGCATTGTAAAGTCAGCCGAGTGACAGTTCATTGCACCGATAAAGCTGTCGGCATTACCCAAAAGATCCTGTCTGAAGTCATCCGAATGCTTCTGCATACCTGTCAAAAACCAGGTTACAGGTTCCATGAATGCATCATAGTTCATAACCGAATCCCATTCTTTACCGTTAAGCCATCCTCGTGGTGAACCGTAGTGTTCGGCCAAAACAATCGCCTGAGGATTTGCTGCTTTAACAGCTGCTCTGAATTCTTTCCAAAAATAGTGGTTATATTCCGGACTGTGTCCCAAATCGGCAGCCACATCGAGCCTCCATCCGTCGGCATTATACGGAGGCGAAACCCATTTGGCAGCTATTCTCATGACATAATCAAAAAGTTCCTTGGAATTTTCGTAATTTAACTTGGGTAATGTATCATGTCCCCACCATCCGTCATATGTAGGATTATACGGAAAATGATTTTGATCTTTGAAATCGAAATAATTGTGATACGGGCTGCCGGCGTCTACAAATGCACCTTTTTCATAGCCTTCGGCATTCTCGTATATTCTCTCTTTATCAAGCCACTTATTAAATGAACCGCAATGATTGAAAACACCGTCAAGAATTACCTTTATTCCGCGCTTGTGAGCTTCCGATACAACCTTGGCGAACAGCTCATTGGATGCTTCCAGATTAAGCTTATTGGTAACACGGTCAATATATCTTGTCGCAAATCTGTTTTCGTGCTGATCATCTCTTAGCAAATCGCCTTCATCATGAACAATTTTGCCTATATGCGGATCTATATAATCATAATCCTGAATATCGTATTTATGGTTTGATGGAGATACAAAAAGCGGATTAAAGTATATTACATCTATACCAAGGTCCTCAAGATAATCGAGTTTATCCAATACTCCCTGTAAATCTCCGCCATAGAACTCTCTTACACCCATGGTAGCAGGATATTTATCCCAATCTTCTACTTCAACTGTTTTATCACCGATATATTCGTATTCGCCTGTAAGCACGTCATTACTCTTATCACCGTTACAGAATCTGTCCGTATATATTTGATACATAACGGCACCTTTAGCCCACTGCGGTGTACTAAATCCCGGTATTATTCTAAAATATGCATCTTCCGAGGTTCTTTTTTGGACACCGTTCATATTGTAGTAGCACATAATACGTCCGGCGTGTATTTCAAAACAATATTTGAATTCATCGCTCTCTACTTCAACATTTGTAAAATAGTATGCAAATTTTTCGTCCTTTTCACCAAGATACATCTGAATTTTACTTGTGTCGTGTATCAGATATACTTTATCAACATTATCTGCTTCGACCCTGATTGTAATCTTAACTTGTGAATAAGGATTGGGTTCGGCCGGGAATACATAATTTTCGGAAGTATCCGAAAATACTGCTTTCTTATTGAAATTAGGCCGCATTTCATTGATATATATTCGATTCAATTCCAGTCTTGATAAAGATGAATAATCCATAAGTATCTCCCTGAACAAAATATGGAACACACAGAATAATTTTAATACAATATATTGTGTGTTTCAAGAACCGATAGAAAGAGAAAACGGATAGAATAAATTCTATCCGTTTTCAGAGAAGGTATTTCTTTCTTATGGGGTATAGCAAAAACTATAAAAAAATGTATTGGGGGGTTACAAGAAGTATAATAGCACCACCCCTATAATCGAACAATACGAATATCTCACAAATTTACTAAATTACTCTTCTGTAATTTGTGCATTATTACCAAATAGAGCTTCAAATTCTTCTCGACCAATCTTTTCCTTCTCAAGTAAAAGATCTGCTGTAGCATGGAGAATACTGATATTGTCTTCAATGATTTCTTTAGCTTTCAGATAACACTCGTCAATAATTCTCTTGACCTCCGAATCTATTTCTCCGGAAATCAATTCACTAAACGATTTTGCATGAGCCAAATCTCTTCCGATAAATACCTCATCATCATCGTTTTCGTAATTAATCATGCCGATTTTTTCAGACATACCGTATCTTGTAACCATGCTTCTTGCCCGCTTGGTCGCCTGCTGAATATCATTCGAAGCACCGGTAGTAATATCATGGAATATGATCTCTTCGGCGATTCTTCCTCCCAAAGAAACCATAATATCCTGTTCCATCTTCGACTTGGTAAGGTACATCTCATCCTTCTCGGGAAGTGGCATCGTAAATCCGCCTGCTCCAAGCCCTGTGGGAATAATCGATATCATATGTACCGGATCGACATCCGGCAATACATGGAACAAAATAGCATGTCCTGCTTCGTGATAAGCTGTAATGCGTTTCTCTTTATCCGAAATAACACGACTCTTCTTCTCTGCACCGAGTCCGACTTTAATGAAAGACTTATCTATATCGGCCTGTTTGATATATGCACGATTATCCTTGGCTGCTGCAATAGCTGATTCATTAAGCAGATTTTCAAGGTCAGCACCCGTAAATCCGGCCGTTGTCTGTGCAACCTTCTTAAGATCGACATCATCTCCCAAAGGTTTATTCTTGGCATGTACCGTTAATATTTCTTCTCTTCCTCTTACATCCGGTCTGTTAACGGCAATCTTTCTGTCAAATCTGCCCGGACGCATTATGGCAGGATCCAGTATATCAACTCTATTGGTAGCTGCCATTACTATAATTCCGCTGTTCTCGGTGAAACCATCCATTTCAACAAGCAACTGGTTAAGCGTCTGTTCACGTTCATCGTGTCCGCCACCCATACCTGTTCCACGTCTCCTTGCCACAGCATCGATTTCATCTATGAACACAATACACGGAGAATGATGCTTGGCATCTTCAAACAAATCACGTACACGCGATGCACCGACACCAACGAACATTTCCACGAAATCAGAACCCGAAATCGTAAAGAAGGGAACACCTGCTTCTCCGGCTATAGCCTTTGCCAGCAAAGTTTTTCCCGTACCGGGAGCACCTTCAAGCAGTATACCCTTGGGGATTCTTGCACCCACGTTGGTAAACTTGGAAGGAGATTTAAGGAACTCAACTATTTCCGTAAGCTCTTCCTTCTCTTCTGCAAGTCCCGCAACGTCATTCAATCTTATCTTACTGTCCGTTGACATTCTGGCGCGGCTCTTACCAAAATTCATCATCTTGGAATTTCCGCCACCGCCTGTCATCATTGTCATCATAAGTACCATAACAACAACGCAGATTAACAACGGTAGAAGATTGGTGGTAAACCAACTGTCCTGTTCAACCTGAAGAACAATAGGATTTAATCCCTTTTCTATCAAATAGTTCTCGGTAGCCGAAACATCGGTAACATACATTACGGCCTTTTCGCCGTTTACCAAAACGATTTCGACTTCTCCGGTAGGTGTAATCTTACCCGGCTGAATGGAAACCGATACCACATTCTTGCTCTTAATAGCTTCATCAAGGTCGTTTCTTGTTATCTTGGTCCTTGATGAAGGTAAAAACATCGGTATCACCATTATGGCGATAGCAATCAACATCAATATAAAATATAAACTTACGCCTCTTTTTTGATTCAATATTTTTCTCCTAATCTACAAATTCAATAACACCTACGTACGGAAGATTTCTGTATTTTTGCTCGTAGTCAAGTCCGAATCCTACCACGAATTCATCCGGAATAACAAATCCCGTGTAATCAACATTAACATCATCAACCACTCTTCTGTCAGGCTTATCCAACAAAGTACATAACCTAATTGACTTGGGATTTCTGTTCTTTAAGTACTTAATCAGATAGCTTAATGTACGTCCCGTATCGATTATATCTTCAACAATTATTACATTCTTACCCTCGATGGCATGATCCAGATCCTTAATAATCTTAACCACACCCGATGACTGTGTTCCCTGATAACTTGAAACCGACATAAAGTCCAACGAAACCGGTACCGTAATTCTCTTGGCAAGTTCACAGGTAATAAATACTCCTCCTTTGAGGATTCCGATTAACAATACCTCTTCACCTGCATAATCCTTGCTGATAGCCTGTCCCATTTCAAGAACACGTTTATTTACTTCTTCTTCCGACAAAAGAACCTTAATTTTCTCCTTCATATTTTACCTCCAGCACTCGCTCTGTCTTCTCACTTACCTTGTAGTACTCACTGATTCTTCCCCCGATGACCCACATAACATGATTTCCGTCCGCCAAAAGAAGCGTTTCATCCCTCTTGTCTTTAGGTATCTTCTCATTGACCATATAATCCTGAAGGCTCTTGGTCTGCATGTCCTTGTTGATTACCAGATAATCGCCTTCTTTCCTGTTACGCACGGTTGCAACAGAGGATATTTTATCATAATCAAACCATTTCGTATAGTTTTCCTTCGGTATATCATCCGGAGAAAAAGTTGTCAGTACCTCCATGGTAACTTTGGACTTTTCATCCTCAGGATTGAAAGATTTCACATATGAATTCTCTTTGAGTATTATCAATCTGCTATACTCTTTCCTGGCTTTAATTCCGTATATCAGATTAATCCATTTGGTGCCTTCGCCTCCAAGGAGATTTAAAACCGATCTAATATGTTCTCCCGAAATATCTTTTCGCTTTCCGGCCACATAACTTACGGCATCATATACAACCCGCGATTGTATATAAGGATGCTCCTTCTTCAATTCTTCTATATTAATGACTATTTTGCCAATTTCCTTTTCGAGTGTACATCTTATAGCAGCTTTGACGGCACACTCATCTATGTATTCTTCCGCGCTCAAAACCTGATTGGCGGCATTTGTCATATTTTCTACGGCCTTACCGGAAATGTTTTCGGTGGCATAGTTCAAAATATTATGTCTTATCTTATTTCTTGTATAGTCATCTTCCAAATTGGTCTTATCGATTACATATGAAATTCCTTCTTCATTCAGGAATCTTTCTATAGACTCCCTGTTAACACAAAGAAGCGGTCTTATAATGTCACCGTTTACCGGCAAAATTCCTACAATTCCCCGTAACCCTGTTCCTCTGAACAGATTAAACAACATTGTCTCGGCCCTGTCATTGGCGTTATGCGCTACCGCTATAACTCCTCGTCTTTGGGCAAGTACTTTTCGAAAAGCATCGTACCGTACCAGTCTTCCGGCTTCTTCCGTACTGATGCCGTTCTCATCGGCAAGTTTACGCACATCCGCCTTTGCTTCATGAAATCTAATCTCAATACCAAAGCGTTCCTCAAATTGTCTGCAAAGATTTCTTACAAACTCACAATCATCGGATGCTTCCTCACGAATCATGTGGTTTACGTGCACTACTTCAAGTGCAATTTTTCCTTTGGATGCCAACTCACACAACAAAAAAAGGAGGCATACGGAATCTGCGCCTCCTGATACACCCGCAACGACCACATAACCGTCCTGCAGCATATTATTCTCTTCAATAAACTTACTTACTCTGGTTCTCATCTTTAAACAATATTTCGCCTTCGTACACCAAACCAAGCTTATTTCGAGCAACCTCCTCGACATAAGCCTTTGTCTGAGTGTATGTTTCATACTCGGCAATTTCTGTCGCACGCTCCTCTTCGGCGGCAATATCAGCATCAAGCTGGGCTTCTTTTTCTATATACTCATTATATCTTTCATGAAGCTGGGCACTCTTGAACGAAACCACAACCACAAGCATAAGAACAATGAAGCCGATCAAAAACATAGCTGTTCTATTCTGTTTTTTCTTACTTGATCTAGGTAACATAACAATATTTTATCCAATATTATGAAAACCGTCAAGCCAAAATGTGCCTATTTTACGCGGTTTGCCGCATTGTTTCCATGGTTTACATAAAGATACAATATGTGGTGTCTTTATACCAGCTTCAATACCATATATTGTTAATAAGTGCAAAAAACTACAAAATTTTAAATAAATCTTTTGCTTCTTCCTTCCTGATTGTCTCCTGAACGGATGTAACCTCGACTTTAACCGTTTTGTTTCCGAAAGCTATTTCGATTATATCTCCCTCTTTAACATTGGCTCCGGCTTTGGCCACATTACCGTTTATTGTTACTCTGCCTGCATCACATGCTTCATTTGCAACGGTTCTTCTCTTTATCAGTCTTGAAACCTTCAAATACTTATCCAATCTCATTTTCGTTTCCTCTTACTATGATTAATACAACTAAAAAACCTGCTTCCGTGAAGAAGCAGGTTTAATAAAGCAATCTAAACTAAAATTAGTTCAAAAGATCCTTGAAAGCCTTACCAGCTTTGAACTTAGGAGCCTTAGTAGCTTTAATCTTCATTGTAGCACCTGTCTGAGGATTTCTACCCTCACGAGCTGCTCTCTTAGCAACTTCGAATGTACCAAATCCAACTAACTGAACCTTGTCACCCTTCTTTAATGTCTTCTGAACTGTTTCGATGAAAGCCTTTAAAGCTGCTTCAGAATCCTTCTTTGAAAGACCAGCCTGCTTAGCGATAGCTTCAACTAATTCTGTCTTGTTCATTTTGAACTCCTCCTATATATACATATTTTCCTCGTGTTTCTTTCGAAACGCCTATAAATATTTATATCTGTTTTAGGCCGAAAAGTCAAGGAAAAATGCCCATTTTTCAATATTTTTCGCCATTTTTGCCTTGCTGTTTGCAGTGCTATTTTACGTAAACCTAATTTAATGAATTCGCACTCAATGTATTACCGCTGACAGTACTTCCGGTGCCATTTGAATTGAGTGAATTCGAGCTTAAAGAGCTACTTGGAACATTAAGTGAATTACCGCTCAATGACGATGTGGGAATCATCTCGCTAAATGAGAATGTCTGATCCTTTCCGTCATCATCGATGACAACCGTATAGCTCTTCGTTTCATAACCTTGCTTGTATAAGGTCAGTGTATGTGTACCGGGTGTCTTTTGATATGTTGCCGGAGTTATGCCCTTATATATATTATCCTCATACAACTCTGCCCCTGTAGGTGCCTCAACGGTTATTGTCGCATACAGGTTCTTATTAAGTGAATTACCGGACAAAGAACCGACCGTTCCGGCATTATACTGCCCATCGGTTAAATCCAACTCAACAACCTGATCTATACCCGTAACATCAAAGTATTCGGAAACTGTAGGATATCCACTGGCACTTGCCGTTATTTCATGTATACCTACGGGTAACTTGACAGAATATGCAATGTTAACGAAGCTACCGTCAACATATACTGCTGAAGTATTCGGAGTAATGTTGAACGAAACCACACCCTTTTCCTTTTGTGTCGGAACAATATCTCCGATATCAAGCGTTGTCACGTTATTTCGCGCAATCACCACCTGCCTGTTCTCGTCGATTCCGTCATTGGTCAAATGAACCGTATACTCACCTTCCGGAACGGTAAAGAGCATATCTTCCATTACTTGAGAAATTACAGTTTGACCTACTTCTATCCATCCGCCCACAAGAGCTTCTTCATTCTCAAGTTTTAAGTATCCGTGACCGTCTTCCACCCTGATACTGAGTATATTTTTGCCCTCACCCTGAATAGTCAGATTATCGTGAGTAATCAACTGGTTCAAATCTATCTGCTCACCGGATGAGAACACTTTGGTAGCTTTGGAAATGCTGTACGCCTCATCACCTATATAAAAAGTCTCCTCGTTTTCCGATACTGAGTATTTCGTTATGTTATCAAAGCAAAACGAATTCGGATCCTGTACAATTGCACCGACTTTTCCTGTAGGAGCATTATAGGCGATATTTACAACATCACCGCATGACAATTGTTCTATCGAAAGAGGATTGGCATATCTGTCGTTAACAACCGTCGCTCCGTCATAGTACATGGACACAGTTTCGTTTGACTCTATTTCGCAAAACCAAAGCGTCATATCATCGGGATTGTGGCCTTGATATATCAAATGAGCACTTGATACATATATGTTTTCAACCGACTCTTCTTTGTTCTCGTACTGACTGTTAAAAGTCGAATCATGCGCCAATCCCTTAAATCCGCATCCCGACACAATCAGGCTCAAACAAAGTGCCATCGTAAACGCTTTCCTAATCTTCATATTAATCATGAAAGATCCTCCTTGGCTAATTCTATCAGAGTATCTTTGTTATTTAAAGAAGGTTCATCCAATACCTTATCCAGTAACCTGTTCAATTCCTCGCCCAATATGGGACCGGACGAATATCCGATACTGATCAAATCAGCTCCTTTAATCGCCAGTTGTTTCAAATTCGTGCATTCTCCGTTATCTTTAATTTGGGTATACAACTCCCATAACTGAGATAATCTGAGCAATTTATCATATCTTTTATAATCACTTTGAGCAAGCGTATCTGCCTTTCTTATCATTAGCAGCAGCGGGAAAATAGGCTCGCCGAGTTCATTAATTGCATGACGTACGGCCTTTACTGTAGGGTCTATCTTTTTATCATGATTGGCTACCAACTTACAAACACAGTTCAACGTCTCGTTATCAAATTTCAAGCGCTTCAAAACCTGTCTTGTTATCTGCTCCGAAATTTTCGGATGTCCGTAGAAATGATCCAATCCCTCCTCATCCACTGTATGGCAGCACGGCTTACCGATATCATGAAACAGCATTGCAAGTCTTAGCATTCTGTCATTTCGAATTTCCTGCATTGATTTAACGGTATGCTCTCCGACATTGTATATATGATGAGGATGATTTTGAGGCGTAGTCATCATACGGTCAAATTCCGGCATTATAACTGCTGTAATACCCGCCTCATACATATCGATAATCTTTTCCGGATGATCCGAGCAGACCAGCTTAACCAGCTCGACCTGAATTCTCTCCTCGCTTATCTTCGAAAGATTACCTGAAAGCTGTCGCATGGCTTCAAAAGTATCTTTTTCAATCTCATACCCAAGTTGTGCCGAAAATCTTACTGCCCGCATTATTCTTAGTGCGTCTTCGCTAAATCTTTCATAAGGTATTCCGACACATCTGATTAACCTGTTTTTGATATCTTCTTGTCCGTTAAAAGGATCGACCAGTCCGTACTCATCATTGTACGCCATTGCATTTATTGTAAAATCCCTTCGCAACAAATCTTCCTGCAAAGACGTTGTATAACATACATCCTTTGGATGTCTTGAATCTTCATACTTTCCGTCAATTCTGTATGTTGTTACCTCATACCCTATTCCTTTGAGCATTACGGTAACCGTTCCGTGTTCAATTCCCGTATCAATAGTTTTTTTGAACAAAGATTTGACCGTATCGGGATCTGCCGAAGTAGTTATATCATAGTCTCCGGGAATTCTGTTAAGAATGGCATCACGAATACAGCCGCCTACAGCAAATGCTTCGTAGCCGGCTTTTGTAATCGTTTCAATAATGAACTTAACATCCCGGGGTAAGGATATACTAATATTTTTATCCCCCGAAATCTTCGACATTATGTCAGTTCTCTCATTCTTTGTTTTAATCCGTCAATATCCATATCGTTCATATAATTCTTCAATTCATCGAACAGCTCTTTCGTTTTCGGTCCCTTCTCCATCTTATCAACATTCTCAAGGATCTCGAAAATCTCTGCAAAGCTGTAATCCTCAATAAGAGATATTATCTTAATGCATACCTGACGAATTTCCTCTTTAGACCATTCTTCGCCGTTTCCGGAAGCCTTGGCAACAGCTTCGGAATCATCAACACCGAGGACATGCAACTTAACCTTTTTAATAAAGCTCTCATAATTTTCGAGCAATTCCTGCATATGTTCATCGATATATTTGCTATCACCGTTTTTGCCGGCGTTTTCCTGACTTCTTGCCATATCGGCTATCCAAACAGCGCCCATTGCGGCAGCACTGCTCTTAAGTGCATGAACTTCAATAGTATATCTTTCGTAATCACCCGTAGACTGTGTTTCTTTCAATTTGTCAATTTTATTGGGTGCATGTCTTGAAGATATTTCGCAGATTGACCTGAAATCATCCAAAGTGCCTCCGCAATCCTTGATTTTCCTCTCGAGTATATCCTCCGGAACACCAAGATTTTTCGCCATTTCAGCTACTGATTTCTTCTTGTTTTCTTCTTCGTTCGGTACTTTCTCGACAACGGCCTTCGATTCTTCTATTACAATATCGTCCTGTACCTTATCCAATTCCGTAACCATATGATCCTGCGGTACAAACTTACGAAGCATCGTTTCCAAATGATGAATTTCCAGAGGTTTGCAAAGATATTCATCAAATCCTTCATTCATAAGTCGATCTCTGACACCTGCCATGGCATCCGCAGTCAATACGATAATCTTACACTGATTTTCGTAATAATCGCTGATTTTACGTATTTCGCGCATCGCCATCACACCGTCAAATTCCGGCATCATCTGGTCCATAAAGATAATATCGTATTGATTCTTCATACACAAATCAACTGCTTCTTTACCGCCCGACGCTTTATCTACCGACAATCCGTATGCTTTCATCAGACCATCCGCAACCGTAAGATTAATCGGATTATCATCCGTAACCAATACCTTAAAATCACGTATTTCAAATCTCTCGTTGCTCTTTTTCTTTCGAGCATTAACAATATTCATATCTACCGGAGAATCATCGACGACTTTTTGATCAAGAGTAATTATGAAATTCGAACCGACTCCGTATTCACTCTTAACTTCAATTGTTCCGCCCATTAAATCTACATAGCCCTTGGCTATGGACAATCCAAGGCCTCGACCTTCAACGGCATAATTGTTATTTATATCAAATCTGGAGAATGACTCAAAAATTCTTTCGCGATCTTCTCTTTTAATACCGATACCTGTATCTTTTACCTCAAATCGAAGAGTAACAAAGCCATCTTTCTTCTCCACGACATGTATATAAAAATCTATTCTTCCTTCTTTGGTAAACTTAACGGCATTGTTAAGGATATTAATCAAAGTACCGCGGATACGTATCTTATCACCATACAGATTACTTGGAATATTATCATCAAGATGCATTTCAAATTTCAGACCCTTACGGGAAGCAAGAAGTGCATATGTAGCCTCGATATCTCTTATTACGTACGAAATGTAATAATTGGAACAAACCAGCTCCATCTTACCTGATTCAAGCTTGGAAAGATCCAAAATATCGTTGATGATAGCCAACAGACTGTAAGATGAATCCTTTATCAAATCCAACTGTTCTTTGGTCTGATCCGATATATTCTGCTTCATCATAATTTCGGCAGACCCGATAATTGCATGAATCGGAGTTCTTACTTCATGCGACATATTCGCTAAGAAGGCCGCTTTGAAATTGCTGGTTCTCTCGAGTTTCTCAGACAATTCCTTAATCTGATGAGCCTGTGCAGACTCTCCGAGAACATCTTCCAGTGTAGCCAATGTTCCCTTGATACCGGATTCCTCCGAAATCTTCTCATATTTTGCACGGTATATTTTTCCGTTATATTCAACTTCCTTGGGATTATGCGAAACAATATCTATCGGTCCGAAAAGGCCTTCGTCCATTATAGCCTGACCGATACTGTTAGAATAGACAACATTACCGTTTTCATCGACAACAATTAAACCCTCGATGATATTGTTCAAGAGGATGCTTTTGACAATTTCGTTTTCTGTATTCTTTTGACTGAGATTCTTTTTAAATAATTTACTCATCAGTATCCTTCAATACAGCATTAAGTGTACGCAACATATCCATCTTACTTACCGGTTTAAGTAAAAATCTGTCGGGTTTTTTCTCAAGAGTATCCTCAACAATAGCCCTGTCATTAATACCGACAAGCATCACAACGGGAACCTTGGATAAATTCGACATATTTTTAATATAGCCCAACAATGTATTTGAACTGTTCAACGGCATCTGATAATCAAGGAGCACTATATCCGGATTGTGCGAAGACATATAGTCCATTGCCAGCTTCACGGAATTAATCATTATTACGTTATAGTTATCTTTGAGCATATTATTCAATATGCGCAGATATGTCACATCATCATCAATAGCAAGAATCGTTTTCTTACTTGACATGGCATCCTGTCTTACTAGCATCTCGTTAACTTTCGCCAATAACTGTTCCTTAACAAGAGGCTTTAAAAGATAACCGTCAACGCCTACGCTGATTGATTCCAAAACTATGTTCCTTGAACTCTTTCCGGTAACAAAAATTACGGGAATCGAAGCACCTTCGGTTGTATTTCTTAATGCTCTCAATGTCTGAAAACCATCCATTACAGGCATCAAAACATCAAGAAGTATCAAATCCGTATGATACTCCTGTACATAGTCAATAGCGAATCGGCCATAACTCACCGTAGCCACAATGTATGTCGGTTCCAAATAGAACCGATATACATCCAAAATTTCCTGGTCATCGTCTACTATCAGTATTCTCTTTTTGGAATTTGAAGATAATTCTGACACGTAACCCCACCTATACTTAATTTAATACGCGCGTCCCCAATAAACCATTTTCTTGGCAGGTTGTCCGCAATATACACATTTATCGGACAACTCTTCTTGTTCGAAAGGCATGCAACGGCTGGTAACCGCCATATCTTCCTTAATCTTTTCTTCACATTCTCTGCAACCGCACCACATTGCCTTAACGAATCCGGATTTCTCAGCAAAAACCTTTTCGAATTCTTCTTTGGTCTTGGCAACATATGTGTGCTCGGCAAGATGCGCTTTGGCTCTTTCAAGCATATCACTTTGAATCTTGGGCAAAAGCTCACCGATTACTGCTTCAAGTTCATCTATCTTAACTTCTGTCTTTTCACCGTTATCTCTTCTGCAAACGATACATGTTCCGTTCTCAATATCCTTCGGTCCTATTTCGACTCTGAGCGGTATTCCGCGCATTTCCTGTTCTGCGAACTTAAATCCGGGTGACTTATCCGAATCATCAACCTTAACTCTGAATCCCGAATTTATCAAAGTATCCTTAATCTCGTATGCCTTATCAAGAACACCTTCCTTCTTTTGCATAATAGGAACTACCATAACCTGAGTAGGTGCAATCATAGGAGGAAGAACAAGTCCCGAATCATCTCCGTGTACCATGATTATTGCACCTATAATTCTTGTTGAAACACCCCATGATGTCTGATGAACATACTGAAGCTTATTATCCTTATCTGTATACTGGATTCCGAACGCTTCGGCAAATCCTGTTCCGAAGTAGTGTGATGTACCGGATTGAAGAGCCTTTCCATCGTGCATCAAAGCTTCTATTGTGTAAGTAGCTTCCGCACCCGCGAACTTCTCTTTATCTGTTTTACGACCCTTTACAACCGGAATCGCCAATACTTCACTGCAAAAATCCGCATACACATTCAACATCTGTTCTGTACGCTCAACAGCTTCCTGTTCGGTTGCATGTGCCGTATGACCTTCCTGCCACAAGAATTCTCTTGAACGAAGGAACGGACGGGTTTCCTTTTCCCATCTGACTACCGAACACCACTGGTTATATACTTTGGGAAGATCTCTGTAAGAATGAATATCTCCCTTATAGAAATCACAGAATAAAGTCTCCGAAGTAGGACGCACGCACATTCTCTCCTGCAAAGGATTCAAACCTCCGTGAGTTACCCATGCTACTTCGGGTGCAAAACCTTCAACATGATCCTTTTCCTTTTGTAACAGGCTTTCGGGAATAAACATCGGCATATAAACATTCTCAACACCGGTTTCTTTAAATCTTCTGTCAAGTTCACGCTGTATGTTCTCCCACAATGCGTATCCTGCAGGCTTAATAACCATGCATCCCTTAACATTCGAATAATCTATAAGTTCAGCCTTCTTAACTACATCCGTATACCACTGTGCAAAGTCCTCACTCATAGAAGTAATTGCTTCTACCAACTTCTTATCTGCCATTATCGGCCTCCCATTTCATCTCTAAAAGAGTATTCTTTAACTAATATATTGTATACTTTTTGAGGTAAATTTACAACATGTATGACCTGTTTTTCAGACTTTGTGCCATTCCCATCAAAATGAATATGAACGGCGTATTCAGAACCTGTGAAAAAGATATAAGATTATGAACTATGTAACAGAATACGGCCAAGGTTATGCACCATACGTATTCGTCGCCGTGCTTACGCACCGTATTGGCGATGAAGGAAGTAAATATTCCAAGATAAGACACCAATCCCAAAAGGCCTCCGTTAATCAGTACCGTAAGTAATTCACAGTGTGCATTGGCAGCTCTTTCGGAAGGCCATCTTGCTATCAATTCCGCACATATATCATTAAATCCGTACAAATATGTGCTGAAACAATCAGGACCCACACCCAGCAATTTCTGCCTGAAATTCATCCTTCCGAATCCCATAACCGCAACTTTGTAGATTTCACCTCTTCCGTGCCCAAAAGAAGTATCAAATTTGAAAATATCACTGTCGGGACCTTGTATAATACCGCTTGTATTAAGAATCCCCAATACTATCCATGAAATCATCAACACAGCCAATACAACTGCCATTATGTAATATATCTTCCCGCCGTTTTCAAATACACCCTTATTTTTGATAAAGATATAGATTATCAATAAAGCCACGGCTATCAGAACGGGTATGTTGGATGAAGTAAATTCTCCGCACAAACCGTCGGAATCATAATTATATCCGTTCGGGATAAGGAGTCGTAAAATTCTGACAAAGAAAGCAGCCAAAAAATACAATGCTGCGGTCAAAACCACGTCCACCGGCCTGACTATATTTTTGTATGATAAGAAAAGCAATCCCAAAAGTAATGCAATATCAAACAAAAAAACGCTTTCCGAACCTTGAGCAAACCCCTCGGCGAATGCAATGAAAGTAAACGCTGCATAAAGATATGTTGCCGGACACCGGCCTCTTTTTTTGAGTGTCATCAAAAACAACCCTATTCCTATAGGGGCAAAAACCGAATAGTATCCCATTAGCCAGTTAATATTGCCGATTGTGGAAAGAAAAGACGGTGCACGAACCTCAAGAGGTATCAGATATAGAGAAAATCTGTCCAACAGCGCAATTATGAATACTATCGAAGCTGCAACCAATGCTGTATTTACAACAAACTGTTTAAATTCCCACAATCTTGATATTAATATGTAAAGCACCAAATACAAAAGAATCGAAACCAAACCCATGAACCATCCGGCAGTACCCAAAAAAGCTTCGCTCCGATCAACGGAAAACAGATAGGAAAAAAGAGAAAACAATAAGAATGCAAGTACAAATCCGTCTGTTGCACTGAATTTCTTAAAGCTTTGGGCAAGAGGAATAAAACCCGTCAATAATAACAAAAGTACACCCCCTATGGAGGTGTACAGATAAAACATAAACTTACTTTCGTCAATTCCGACATATCCGTTCCACATAAACAACGGATAAACGACGAACATAATAAGTAAATATGCTGTTGCAACCGATGATGCCAAAGCTGTCAGACTAAGTATATCTTTATAAGAATGCTTCAAAGATTTCATCCTCAGGGTCCCTTTCAAAGGTCATTTCTTCACCTGACAGAGGATGCTTAAATCTAAGCTTGTGAGCACAAAGGGCAAGATTTCTGCAGGCAGAGTCCTTACTAAAATTCTTTGACTTCATACTACCATACTTCCCGTCTCCGAGTATAGGTATATCTGCATTTGACAATTGTGCTCTGATTTGATGGTGTCTTCCCGTCAAAAGCTTAATTTCCAACAATGTGGCTTCCACATTTTCTTCAAGTGCCACCAATGTTTTAACGGTACGATATTCCAATGCGGCTTTCTTGGCTTCCGGAAAACCTTCCTTAACCACGTATGACATATTGGTTCGCCCGTCTTTATAAAGATAATCTACCAAAACATCCTGCGAATTCTTAGGTTTACCCAAAACAATCGCATAATAGTATTTTTGAATTTCTCCCGTTTCAAGCTGATGTGACAAAGAAGCTGCTGCAGATTTGGTCTTGGCAAATACCAAAAGCCCGCACACCGGCTGATCAAGTCTGTGTATCAGTCCAAGATACGGCTCACCCGTAATATTTTTCCTTCTGTTTTGCCCGGCTATATAGTTCTTCAGTTCGGACACCATATCCTGCTGCCCGACTCTCGATGTTTGTGTTGCTATCCCTGCAGGCTTGTAAACTACGATAACCTGCTCATCCTCGTATACAATGTTTTTCATACATACCCCTTTTCCATCAATGATTATACATCAACAGAATATTATGACCATTAAAAATCTGTTAACATTTCCTTAATTTTGAAACAATTTGCCAAATCTATGATTTGGAGCACATATCAATGACATATTGTAAACTGTGCCACATAACGTATATAATGGTGTTATATCGGATATGAAACCGATAGCAATTTACTAAATGTATGATAGGGGTATTTATTATGGATTATGACGTAATTATTGTCGGCGCCGGTCCCGGAGGTATTTTTTCGGCTTATGAATTGATGAAAAAAGCGCCTAATCTTAAAGTGGCAGTTTTTGAAGCCGGATTCAGATTGGATAAAAGACACTGCCCTATAGACGGCGATAAGGTTAAATCATGTATCAAGTGCAAAACCTGTGCCATTATGAACGGGTTTGGCGGTGCCGGAGCTTTTTCCGACGGAAAGTACAACATTACCAATGATTTCGGCGGAACCTTATATGAGTATGTCGGACGTGAAAAAGCTTTGGAGCTTATGAACTATGTTGATGACATTAATGTTTCTCACGGTGGCCAAAATACACATATGTATTCTACCGCCGGAAGCGAATTCAAAAAGCTCTGTATGCAAAACAAACTTACACTGCTTGATGCTTCCGTACGTCACCTTGGAACCGATATCAACTATGTTGTTTTGGAGAATATGTACAATGAAATGAAGGATCACATTGATTTCTTCTTCGAAACACCCGTGGAAATGGTCGATATCATTGACGGCGGATACAGTGTAACCTATAAGGACGGAAAAAAGACTTGTGTCAATTGTATTATTTCTGTCGGAAGAAGCGGAAGTAAATGGATGGAAGCCGTATGTGAACATCTTGAAATACCCACACTCTCAAATCGTGTGGATATCGGTGTTCGAGTTGAACTCCCCGCAGTAATCTTCTCACACCTGACCGACAGTTTGTACGAAAGCAAAATTGTATATCGTACAATGAAATTCGAAGACAGTGTCAGAACATTCTGTATGAATCCCAACGGTATTGTTGTTAATGAAAATACCAACGGTATTGTGACCGTTAACGGTCACAGCTTTGAGGATGAAAGCAGAAAAACTGCCAATACCAACTTTGCTCTTTTGGTAGCAAAGCACTTCTCGGAACCCTTCAAGGATTCAAACGGATACGGTGAATCAATAGCCAAATTATCGAATATGCTCGGTGGCGGTGTTATTGTTCAAAGATTCGGAGATTTGGAGAGAGGTCGTAGAAGTAACCAAAAACGAATCGACGAAGGAACCGTACAACCCACTCTTAAAGCAACACCCGGCGATTTGAGTCTTGTTTTACCCAAGCGTATCCTGGACGGTATTGTTGAAATGATTTATGCATTGGACAAAATCGCTCCCGGAACTGCCAATGATGACACTCTTTTGTATGGTGTCGAAGTTAAATTCTACAATATGCAGGTTAAGCTCGACAACAATCTTGAAACTCAGCACAAAGGATTGTACATAATCGGTGACGGAAGCGGTGTAACACATTCTTTGAGCCATGCTTCCGCAAGCGGTGTGTACGTTGCCGACAGATTAGCCGGAAAATAACATCTGAATTGTTTTTAACATTCAGTGAAAAAGGGTTCGGTATAAACAACCGAACCCTTAATTATTTACTTTTCTGTTTGACCGTAATAAGCGTTGGCGCCATGCTTACGATAGTAATGCTTATCCTGAAGTTCTTGAGGTGCAGGTTTGATATTTGGATTAATCGTCTCTGCTCTGTACGCCATTTTGGCAACTTCTTCAAGAACCACCGCATTATGAACCGCATCATGCGCATCCTTACCCCACGCAAACGGTCCATGATTCTTACAAAGCACTGCAGGAACAGCCATTATCTCCTTATTCATCGCCTTAAACTCATTAACTATCAAGTGACCCGTATTTTCTTCATACGCTTCGTCAATCTCTTCCTTGGTTAAACAACGAAGACACGGAACTTCTCCGTAAATATAATCGGCATGTGTCGTTCCGTAACAAGGAATCGATCTTCCGGCCTGTGCCCAGCTTGTTGCATATGAACTGTGTGTATGAACAACACCGCCTATTTCGGGAAATGCTTTGTACAATTCAAGATGCGTTGCTGTATCGGACGAAGGATTATATCTTCCTTCAACCTTTTTACCTTCCAAATTCATTACAACCATATCTTCGGGGGTCAATTTATCGTAATCCACTCCCGAGGGCTTAATTACGAATAATCCCGATTCTTTGTCTATTCCGCTTACATTTCCCCAGGTAAATGTAACAAGACCATATTTGGGCAGAAGCATATTAGCTTCATAAACCTGTTTTTTTAATTCTTCCAGCATTGTGATCTCCGTTCCGCCGCCTTTTCGACGGCACTAATGAATGAGCAATCTGCCCATCTTCAATAACTTACATCTTAAGTGCTGCTCTTTCAGCCTCAAGACCACGCATATATTTGTCCATAAACTTATCAAATCCGGCAACATCCTCTTTCGAAGGAGCAAGCTTGATACCTGTATTTTCTTCAAAAATTACATTGTTCAGGAATTGCCGTAACGTGGCAGACGAATTAGCCTTCTTATAATCTGCAAACAAAGCCAATACCGCCATTCCCCAAGGTCCGCCTTCTCCGGCTGTTTCCATTACGGAAACGGATGTATTCATGGCGGCAGCAGCTATCGACTGACCTACCTTCGGAGTTTTGAATAATCCACCATGTCCGAACATCTCATCACACTTCACTCCCTCTTCCTTAAACATCAAATCAAGCCCATGCTTAAGTGCTGCAAGTGAAGAATAGATGTGCATTCTCATAAAGTTAGGCAGTGTGAAACTATCTTCGGCCTTTCTGACAAACATAGGAGCTCCCGCATCAAATCCGGTAACCGGTTCTCCCGAAAAATAGTTATACGAAACAAGTCCTCCGCAATCCGGATCTCCCTTCATTGCGATATTGAAAAGCGTTGTATAAAGTGTATTTTTATCAACCTTATTTCCCAAAGCTTCAGATACTTCATCAAAAAGGTTAACCCACGCATTGATATCGGAAGTACAGTTATTACAATGAACCATACCTACCAAAGCTCCGTCCGGTGTTGTCACAAGGTCGATTTCCGGATATACCTTGGATAATTCCTTTTCAAGTACTACCATGGCAAAAATAGAAGTACCTGCAGATACGTTACCTGTTCTTACACCTACCGAATTGGTAGCTGTCATACCCGTTCCGGCATCACCCTCGGGAGGGGCAAGCATAATTCCGGCTTCCAAATTACCGGATACATCAAGCTTCTTGGCACCTTCAGCTGTCAATGTGCCGGCATTTTCCCCTGCCGACAGTACCTTGGGAGAAATACCTCTTAAATTCCAATTAAAACCTTCGCCCTTGATAAGTTCGTCAAACTTCTTAATCATCGTCTCATCAAAATCGCCTGTTTTAATATCTATAGGATACATTCCCGATGCATCACCCACACCAAGAACTTTAGAACCTGTTAACTGCCAGTGTACATATCCTGCCAATGTTGTGAAGAATGCTATATCTTTACAATGAGGCTCCTTATTGAGAATAGCCTGGTACAAATGAGCTATGCTCCATCTTTGAGGAATGTTATAGTTAAATGCTTCCGTCAACTTTTTCGAAGCTTCTTCTGTTATGGTATTACGCCATGTTCTGAAAGGTACAAGCAAATTATCGTTCTTATCGAATGCAAGATATCCGTGCATCATAGCCGAAAAGCCGATTGATGCAAACTTCTTAATCGTTACATCATATTTAGACTTAACATCTTTGAGCATATCTGCGTAGCAATCCTGCAAACCTGACCATACGGCATCAAGTGAGTATGTCCAAATTCCGTTATCCAACTGATTCTCCCATTCATGAGAACCTGAAGCCAAAACCACGCCCTTTTCATCGATAACAACAGCTTTGATTCTCGTTGAGCCGAATTCAATGCCCAAATATGCTTTTCCATCACTAATTAGTTTCTTTGCGTCCATTTTTCCTCCTGTGAAATCCAAACCTTTCCCATCCACCCTATATGTTAAAACGCAAGTATACATATTCGCAAGTTGTTTTTTGCTATTTCATCTTCTGATAATCGGAATCAGGTTCAGGGGAAGTGGCGAATCCTCGCGCTCTTGGGCCGAAGGCTGAGGGGCAACGACAATATCCGCACTCTTGGGCCGAGGGCTGAGCGGCAACGACAATATCCGCGCTCTTGGGCCGAGGGCTGAGCGGCAACGACAATATCCGCACTCTTGATCTACTGACTCCCGGTGGACTTAAATCGGCAGTATTTTTGAATTCAAGTCCATTTCACTTCGGATTTCCGCGTTGCTGACTGACGGTTGGACTCAAATCAGCGTGTTTTTCTGATTTGAGTGCAATATTTTTCAGAATCTGGACTTGAATCATTGATTTTCATCCTATAGAGTCCAATCACCTGCATGAACATCCTGTATCTTGTCACATTTGGACTTTTTCTGCAGAATTGGCGTATTTGAGTCCAACAAGGATTTCAGCGGCAAGTCCTCTAATAGCTTAAGAGTTTTAACCAATAGTCAGGCGGCATATCAAACGATATGCCGCCTGCACTTCTAAACATCAAGAGCCGCTGAAAAACTTTCAGCGGCTCCATCTATTTGACATATTGTTTATCTATTAACTTATTCGATTTACTATTCTGCTCCGTACAGTTCTTTCATCTTATCCGGGCCGTACCAATCATACTGTAAATCAATTGCTGTTCCGGGTTCGATGGTTACAGTCTGCATCTTCTTGTTCTGCTTGAATTTGAATACGAATGTAATATTCTCGTTCATTCTTGCAGCAACCTTCTCCATCATGTAGCGAGGGAATGAATTGAATTCTCCGAATTCCAATGTAATCTTCTGTCCGGGTTTAGCTGCCTTAATCATCTGATCTGCATACTTATTAATTGCATAATCCATTGCCGAGATAGGCTGTGTGTTTCTTGTTGCTCCACAGCTACAAACCTCACCCTCTAAGCCGTCAGAGTTAGGTGTTGCTTCGTAAATGGTCTGCCAAGTAAAATTGTGTTCGTGTGTAGGCATTCCTGTTGTTTTCGACACAGGAGGCTCGGGGTCTGCCGGAGGAGTAAGTGAAAAATCAATTGTAGTGCCATTAGTTGACCAATATACCGTTATTGTTTCGCCACTGCTTCCAAATCCCCAGGTTCTGAACACAGAATCACTGGGTAGAAAAGAGTGCTGCGTCCGGTTTATAGTCGTATACTCTGTACCATCATGACAAATACTAATTACGTCTGAGGCACTACCCTCATTATTAATTGCAATAACCGTAGTAGCCAAACCAGTCAGTGTCACTTCCAACGAACCACGGGCCGGACTCCATTGACCATTACCTAAGTAACTCACAATCGGTACTGAATAAGCATAAGCAACATTCGATATCATCGTTAACATCAATATTAATGATAAACAAGTGGATACAATTCTTCTTAATTGTCTTTTCATCTATAATTTCCCTCCTCAATCGATAGGTAGTTTTTGTCATTATATACCCTTGACCCCCCCGGTCAACGCATTTCCTAAAGTAGTACCTTCTCATTTTGTGCACTTCACTTGCACTAGTCAACAAACTTCATCAATCAAGTCAACAAAAAAGTCCCTATTTTTGGACACGTCAACCTCCGTGTGCTCTTGGCCCGGTGGACTTAAATCGGCAGTATTTTTGAATTCAAGTCCATTTCACTTCGGATTTACACGTTGCTGACTGACGGTTGGACTCAAATCAGCGTGTTTTTCTGATTTGAGTCCACTATTTTTCAGAATCTGGACTTGAATCATTGATTTTCATCCTATAGAGTCCAATCACCTTCATGAGTAGCCTATAACTTGCCTCATTTGGACTTTTTCTGCAGAATTTGGTGTATTTGAGTCCAACAAGATTTCAATGGCGAATCCCTCATGCCCTTGGCCCGAGAGCTGAGGCCCGAGGGCTGAGGGGCAACGCCGGCAATTGTAGGATATTGTGAGTAATCACACAAATATTCATTCCTGCTTGACTGATACTAATCATGTAGCGGTTTGCCCTGTCAAGGGCATGCCGCGATGGCGGTGCGAAGCACCCTTGACTGGGCAACCGCACATGATTAAATAGTCAACAAGCAGCAATGAATGACAGTGGCGCAAAGCGACGCGTGTGTGGGCCTGGTGGACTTAAATCGGCAGTATTTTTGAATTCAAGTCCATTTCACTTCGGATTTCCACGTTGCTGACTGACGGTTGGACTCAAATCAGCGTGTTTTTCTGATTTGAGTCCACTATTTTTCAGAATCTGGACTTGAATCATTGATTTTCATCCTATAGAGTCCAATCACCTGCATGAACATCCTGTATCTTGCCTCATTTGGACTTTTTCTGCAGAATTTGGCGTATTTGAGTCCAACAAGGATTTCAGCGGCAAGTCCTCATGCTCTTGGGCCGAGACTGAAAGGCAGTCGCAAATCCTCGCACTCTTGGGCCGAGACTGAAAGGCAGTCGCGAATCCTCGCGCTCTTGGGCGGTGGCTACGCTGAACTCACGCTCGGCCTAAATGGCAATGGCAACCCCGCCCTCACTCTTGACCTAAGAGGCAATAATCGGAATCAGGTTCAGGGGAAGCCATCCGTCGGCTTTATTCTTTTTTTATAGAATTAATAGATTGTTTTTTATTGAAATATAGGGATTTATGTTATATTTATCTCATGAAACTAAGAACAAGATTACAAATCACATTTTTAACCATAATAGTGTTACCTGTATTGCTGACGGTAGGGGCATTTACCATAATCGGGCGTATTTTAATCAGTTCGAGTCAGAATGCGGATGCCAACATCTCGATAGAGACTTTGGATTTGTTGTTTACTCCGGAAATTGCAAGACCGCTGTTCGTCTGTATGGCCATAGCAATAATAGTAATTTTGGTTATAACTTCGGTGGCGCTGACATTGTGGATTTCAAAGGGTGTGTTTTCTCCTATCAACGAACTCAATGTTGCCATGCAGAATATCGCAGAGGGAAATCTGGAATATCGGCTTCCGGATAATCAGGACGGAGAAATAGGTACGTTATATCGAAATTATGAGGACATGCGGCTACGGCTTAAAGAATCTGCCGACGAAAAGATACAGGTTGAGAATCAAAATAGAGAACTTGTCAGTAACATCTCTCATGATTTGAAAACACCGATTACATCTATCAAGGGCTATGTAGAAGGAATTATGGACGGGGTTGCCGATACACCCGAAAAAATGGACAAATATATACGTACCATATACAACAAAGCTAACGATATGGATAAGCTCATTAATGAACTTACGGTATATTCGGGAATTGATACCAACAGAATTCCTTATCACTTTCATAGAATCAATGTCGGTGAATATTTTGGAGATTGTGTTGAAGAGGTCGGAATGGATCTTGAATCCAAGGGAGTTAAACTGGATTATTCCAACCTGACTCCGCCTGATACTCACATAATTGCGGACCCTGAACAATTGAAGCGGGTAATCAACAATATTATCAGCAATTCTCTCAAATACAAAAGTCGGGAAAGAGAATGTCAGATAGAAATACGAATTTTGGATGATGCCGATTCAATCAGAATAGAAATTGAGGATAACGGAAACGGAATATCTGCCAAGGATTTACCGAATATCTTTGAAAGATTCTACAGAACGGATTCTTCAAGAAATTCTTCTCAAGGCGGAAGCGGCATAGGATTGTCGATAGTTAAGAAGATTATAGAAGACCACGGTGGATATATTTGGGCTACATCAAAAGAAAATGAAGGAACCTGTATGCATATCGTATTCAGAAAATATGAAATAACAGATTCCAGAAAGGATAATGTGTATGAGTAAAATACTTATTGTAGAAGATGAAGAGGCTATTGCAGAATTGGAAAAGGACTATCTTGAACTCAGCGATTTCGAGGTAGTAATCAAGAATAACGGCGAAGACGGACTTAAAGCAGCATTGGAAGAAAACTATAACTTAATAGTTCTTGACTTGATGTTGCCCGGGATAGACGGATTCGAAATTTGCAAGCAGGTACGCGAAAAGAAAAATATACCGATAATCATGGTATCTGCCAAAAAGGAAGATATTGACAAGATACGCGGTTTGGGACTCGGAGCCGATGACTACATGACCAAACCTTTTAGTCCGAGTGAACTTGTGGCCAGAGTCAAGGCACACCTTGCAAGATATGAAAGGCTTGTTTCAACGGCAGGTCCTGCCAACGATATTGTTGAGATTCGCGGGATAAAAATAGACAAGACCGCAAGACGCGTATGGGTCGACGGAGAAGAGAAAGCCTTCACCGGAAAGGAATTCGACCTTCTTACATTTCTTGCCGAACATCCAAATCATGTATTTACCAAAGAGGAACTTTTCCGTGAAATTTGGGATATGGAATCTTTCGGTGATATAGCGACCGTAACGGTTCATATCAAAAAAATCAGAGAAAAGGTCGAATTTGACAGCGCCAATCCTCAATATATAGAAACTATTTGGGGCGTAGGATACCGCTTCAAGGTATAAGAACTGCTTTTGGAGTGTGGGCTATAGATTCAAGGTGTGATTTCACATGAGCGAAAGAACAATTTTTCATATAGATGTTAACAGTGCCTTCCTTTCTTGGGAGGCCGTTGAAAATCTCAAAAACGGCGGTACGGAAGATTATCGCGAGGGATTGTATGCGGTAGGTGGCGATATCGAAACCCGCCATGGTATTATTGTTGCCAAATCCATCAAAACCAAGCCTTACGGAATTACGACCGGCGAACCTGTGGTTAACGCTCTTAAAAAGTGTCCCAATTTAAAGCTTATTCCTCCTCACCACGAAATTTATTCCAAATATTCCAAAGCCTTTATCAATATTCTGACTCAGTATTCCGATTCTATCGAACAATTCAGTATAGATGAGGCTTTCGTTGATATGTCCGGAACAGCGCTTTTATTCGGAGAACCTGTGACTGCTGCTGACAGAATACGTAAACAAATCGAATCCGAACTTGGATTTACCGTTAATATCGGTGTTTCCTCAAATAAACTTCTTGCCAAAATGGCTTCGGACTTTACCAAACCGAATCGTACACACACCCTTTTTCCGGAAGAAGTGCCTTCCAAAATGTGGCCTCTTCCCGTTCAGGATCTATTCTTTGTGGGTAAAAATTCCGCAGCCAAGCTCAATTCGATAGGCATCAGAACAATCGGCGATTTGGCACACACTCATAAGGAACTGCTAAGTGCACACTTCAAAAAGCACGGCAATTATATGTGGGAAGCAGCCAACGGAATCGATGATTCTCCTGTAGTTACCGAAAGGCCCGACGCTAAGGGCTATTCTCACGCAATTACCCTTCCGTACAATGTAACGGATTCTGTCGAAGCCAAAAAGATATTGCGTGACTTAACCGAAAAAGTATGTAAACGCGTGCGAAAAGATGGAGTTAAAGCTCAAACCGTAACCGTACAATTCAGATTCAACGATCTTACCAGATCAACGCATCAATGCAAATTGGATGCACCAACGTGCATAACAGATGAAATCTACGGATATGTATGCAAGCTGTTCGATGAAAAGTGGGACCAAACTCCGATAAGATTACTGGGTGTTCAAGCCGGAAATGTCACGGATGAAGATTCATTCCGACAGATGTCTTTGTTTGATAATACAAATTATGAGAAGCTTGAAAAACTGGATCATGCACTGGACGAAATAAATGCCCGCTTCGGCAAAGGCGCCGTTAAGCGAGCATCTAATCTACAGCATCAGGAGGAAGATTCCTAAAAAACCTTACCGTAAAAGGTATACAAAGAACACTTCCTATTACATCCGCAACGGCTTGGGAAACCTGAATTCCCCATAATCCGAAAAACGGTGTCAGTATCAAAATAACCGGAATAAAGCACAGTCCGCTTCGCAAAGATGACAGTAATGAAGCTTCTTTATTCTGACCGGTACTTTGAAACATCATATTATTTGTCAGAGTAAACGGCATAAACAGCAGTGACGCACACTGATATCTCATGGCCGGTATCCCTATCCTAATTACCTCCATATCATCTCTGAAGAAGGCTATTATCGGCGAAGCAAAGATAAAGGCAACCACAGCAACAATACTAAGCAATATTGTTCCGAAATACCATGTGAAGAAAAATCCTCTTTTCACTCTGGAATACTTCTTGGCACCATAGTTAAATCCTGCAACAGGTTGATAGCCCTGACCTATTCCCAATCCGGCACTGAATACGAAATTGGCCACACGGGCTACAATACTCATGGCAGCAATTGCCGCATCTCCGAAAGGACCTGCCATATGATTCAAGACCATAACGGAAACACTTCCAAGACCCTGCCTTATCAGGCTCGGTAAACCTGTCTTTAGTATCAGCAACACATCCGAAAAATTTCGTGTAATATATTTAATCCTAAACTGAGTAATCGTTTTCTTGGAAATATACATATACAAGAGAATAAATGCGCTTACATACTGTGAAATCGTCGTAGCAATTCCGGCACCTTCTATTCCCATACCGAATTTAATAATAAACAGGGCATCCAAACCTATATTGAGCAATCCGCCGGATACCAGACCAACCATTGCGAAAACGGCTCTTCCTTCATATCGCAATATGTTGTTCATTACACAACTGCTTACCATAGCCGGTGCTGCTGCCAAAATACAGATTGCATACGTTCTGGCATATGGAAGAATTGTTTCCGTACTTCCGAGTAATTTTACCAACGGATTAACAAACAAAATTCCAAAGAGCGAAAACAACAATCCTACCGATAAAGATATAAAGAAACTCGTCGATCCGAAGGTATTGGCTCTTTTTGAATCCTTAGCTCCCAAAGCTCGTCCGATAATTGAACCCGAACCGTGTCCGAGCATGAATCCCACGGCTTGAAGAATTGCCATCAATCCGAAAACAACACCCGTTGCACCGCTGGCCGAAGTACCTAATCTTCCGACAAAGTATGTATCTGCCATATTATATATGTTTGTAACCATCATACTGAGCGTCGTCGGAAGCGCCAGTTTCAAAATAAGCGATTCGACCGGTTCACGGGTCATTTTATCAAATTGTGATGTATATTTTTGACTCATGAGGGATATTATATCACAATACTAATGAAAAAAAAGCTTAAACACAGTATACTATTTTACATGGACACACTTAATTTAAGAAAAGCTACAATTGAAGATTGCGATACTCTATTTCAGTGGACCAATGACCCTGTAACCAGGAAACAGTCATTTTCAACCGATCCCATACCTTATGACACACATGTTGAATGGTTGACCAAGAAGCTGGCCAATGCCGATTCATATCTTTACATTCTTGAAGTTGAAGGCGAGCCTTCCGGCACCGTCAGAGTTGATTCCGACAAAGATATAGGTATCATAAGCTTTTCGGTTGCTCCTCAAAAGAGAGGACACGGACTCGGCATTGCATTGTTGTCTATGGTCAAAGACGCCGTTTTGCGGGACGCACCAAATGTTGCAATATTAAAAGGAGAAGTCAAATTTGATAACTTCTCCTCTCAAAAATGTTTTGAATATCTTGGATATGCCAAAAACGAAACCGATTCTTATATAGAATATACTTTATCCATAAAGTAGTTATTCGCAAACAGCGTTTTCAATCAATGCATCCGCTGTTTTCTTGGAATACCATTCAAGAGTTCTTCTGTTGAATATTCCGAACGTTTCTCCCATGGAATGGTCTCCGTTATCCCACCAGATACACTTGAATCCGTACTCATTAATCGTGCTCATAAAATCATGAATCCACTTAACAACGTCATCTTCGTTATTCTTATACATAGCACCGAATTCCGTAATAATGACCGGAATTCCCTTATCATAGAAGTTTTCTTTCAGTTCCTTAACCTGAGATTGAATATCTCCGATTTTAGAACCATCCCAAACACTATAATTTCCTGCCGGTTTGTAGCAGAATAAGTATGGCGTGTACATATGCACCGATACAATAATATGGCTGTCATTTGGAACTACCAATCCGCGAATTCCCGCTGAAGCTGCCATATTTCCGTATGTACATACTATCAAATATCTGGATTGATTATTACCTCCCGAATTTCTGACAGTATCTACGAAGGCCTGATTCAGACGATTAACAACCTCTCTTTCGGAAGCAGTTCCTCCGTTCCACTCCTGCGGTGAGCCGACGGTTCTTGGTTCATTCATACCTTCAAAAATCAAGCGCTCATCATAATCCTTGAATCTTTCTGCAACCTGCTCCCAAATTCTTGTTAACTCTTTGGTAACCTCTTCTTCTTTATCCTCTTGAGGAATCAGCCAGTAATTTGGTTCGTGATGAGTATCGATAATGACAAACATACCATCATCGTAAGCATATTTGACAACTTCTTCCACTCTGTCCATCCAAGCCGGATCGATTGTATATTCGGAATCAATCATGTGCTCGGCAAATGTAATGGGGATTCTGATTGTGTTGAAACCTTCTTCTTCGATTTTGGCAATCATTTCATGAGTTGTTTTGGGATTTCCCCAATACGTTTCACTGTTCAGAGAGTTTCCCACACCATGCGCATCAAGTGAATTGCCCAAATTCCAACCTACATTTATCTTCGCAACAAATTCCTGTGCCTGTGTGCCTTCAAATGTTGAAACCGTCTTGGCTTCCAAAGCAGATTCTTCTGCCTTGGATTTCTCTTCGGCTTTTGAAACGGCTTCCTCCGCCACTTTCAGATTCTTCTTACCGACGGCACCCTCATTAAGCGAACTTTGGGCACATCCTATTGTCATAGTCAAAATCGAAAATGTAAGCAAAAAACTCAATATCTTTTTCATATTCAATCTTTACCTACTGTTCAATGTTATAGCTATGCAAATACTTTTCCTGCTCCGGAGTTAACACATCTATCTCTTTTCCCAGGAAGCGAAGCTTTCTTATAGCCACATCGTTATCAACTTCTTTGGGAACATCAATTAATTTTTCTTTAAGCTCACTTCCGTGTTCTACCAAATACTTGGCTGAAAGTGCCTGAATAGCAAAACTCATATCCATAATTTCCGCAGGATGTCCGTCTCCGCAGGCAAGATTAACGAGTCTTCCTTCTCCCAAAACAAATATCCACTGACCTGTAGGGAGTTTATAGCCCATAATATTCTTTCTTTGCTCACGTGTTTCTACAGCATTGGCTTTAAGCCAAGCCATATCTATTTCACAATCAAAGTGTCCGGCATTACACAAAATAGCGCCTTCTTTCATAACCGCAAAGTCCTCTTGGTCGATTACACCGTCACAACCTGTTACTGTAACGAAGAAATCACCGATTTTGGCAGCTTCATTCATGGGCATTACATCAAATCCATCCATAACGGCTTCTATAGCCTTAATAGGATCAACTTCCGTAACAACTACTCTTGCGCCAAGGCCTTTCGCTCTCATGGCTGTGCCCTTTCCACACCAACCGTAACCTGCAACTACAACTATCTTTCCTGCCACAATAAGGTTGGTTGTACGGTTGATTCCATCCCAAACGGATTGACCTGTTCCATACCTGTTATCAAAGAAATGCTTACAATCGGCATTATTTACACGCACCATGGGGAATGCAAGTTTACCTGCCTTATTCATGGCTTCCAGTCTGATAATTCCTGTTGTTGTTTCTTCACATCCTCCGATAATATTCGGAATAAGCTCCGGCATATGGTTATGAATCATATTAACCAAATCTCCGCCGTCATCAATAATGATATTCGGACCACATTCAAGAGTATGCTTGATATGCATATCATATTCTTCCGGAGTCGAATCATACCAGGCATGAACCTCAAGTCCTGCCTTTACCAATGCAGCAGCCACATCATCCTGAGTAGATAAAGGATTTGATCCCGTAACATACATTTGAGCGCCACCTGCTGCCAATACCAAACAAAGATATCCTGTTTTAGCCTCCAGATGTACAGATAATGCTATTTTCTTACCCGTAAAAGGCTTGGTTTTAGTAAATTCTTCTTCCAAAGTTCTTAAAAGATCACAATTTCTTTTAACCCACTCCAGCTTTCTTTCTCCTGATTCGGCGAGATTAATATCTCTGATTTCACTTGCCATAATTTTCCTCCTTATGAAATTAAAGTTTCGCCGAATTTTTATTATTGTGATGGTCGGACCTACCTATCATCACATATTTGCTATGCTTGTGCTGTGTCAACTTCGTGTGCATCGCAATGTGAAGCGTGAAATTGCGCAAGCATCTGAGCATCACAGCTTGAAGCATGTTCTATCTTAAGATTGAACATGTCACTGGTTTTTTTGAAGGCCACATGCTCCTCCCGAAGCTGTTTGGCCATCCAGTCATTACCTCTGTCATCCTTTAGTGCCAATGTTCCCTTAATTCCTGCTCTACGATAAACAGATTCTGTCAGGATTTGTTGAGATTGCAATTTTTTTGGAAAAGGTGTGGTCTCTTTTGATTTCTTAACGATTCTTGAAATAAAAAATGCTATAAATACCACCCATATTATTGAAATCAATATTTCCGGATTCATAGTAAGCCTTTCAATTTTACTTAATTACTTCCTTAACGGCAGCTATTGTACCTGCAAGATTTGCTATATCCGAAGGAACAACTATCTTGGTTGCCTGTCCGTTAGCCATATCTTTCGCTGTTTCAAATGACTGAAGCTTTAAATACTTTTCAGACGGATCGGCTTCATTGATAAGCTTAATTCCCTCTGCTCTTGCTTTTTGAACCGCAAGCAGCGCTTCGGCCTCACCTTGAGCTTCTCTGATTCTTTGTTCCTTGACGGCATCAGCACGTAAAATTGCAGCTTCCTTCTCACCTTCTGCAAGAGTAATTGCCGACTGTTTCTTACCTTCCGCTGTCAAAATAGCTTCTCTCTTTTCACGTTCTGCTCTCATCTGCTTTTCCATTGCGTCCTGAATTGAACGTGGAGGCTGAATATTTTTAACTTCTACTCTGTTAACCTTGATACCCCACTTATCGGTAGCTTCATCCAAAATTGATGTAATCTGTCCGTTAATGCTGTCACGGCTTGTCAGAGTTTCGTCCAACGTCATTGAACCGATAATATTTCTAAGAGTTGTTGCCGATAGGTTTTCAATGGCAGCAATAGGACGTTCAACACCGTAAGAAAACAACTTGGCATCAAAAACCTCAAAGAACACTACAGAATCAACCATCATTGTTACATTGTCTTTGGTAATAACCGGTTGAGGTTCAAAATCCGCCACCTGCTCTTTCAGCGAAACTTTCTTGGCAATTCTATAAACTATGGGTACTCTGAAGTGAATTCCTGCCAACCATGTTGTATGGTATTTACCAAGAAATTCTATAACCCATGCGTTTGCCTGAGGTACGACTCTGATAGAACAACATAACAGAATAATAATCAAAACAATAATAATTAATACCACAAAACCTGAATTCATATTTCTTCCTCCTAAAATCAATATTCTTTCTTATCCAATTCCATTCTTGAAATTATCTCATTTACCTTCTTGTATACCAATTCCTCATCCATAGTCAGCACTTTTCGATTCTGCATCGTTATCTTACCGTTAATAATAACCGTATCTACTTCAGAACCGTTAGCCGAATAACTTAAGCCTGCCAGCAGATTGTTCTTTGGCATTAATGAAGGATTCTTTAAATCCAAAACGGCAATATCTGCCTTCTTTCCTACTTCCAATGTGCCGATTTCTTTATCAAGACCAAGTGCTTTGGCACCGTTGACAGTTGCCATCCTAAATACTTCCCGGGCACCGATACATTCGGGTGTTTTATGCGTACCCTTATGAATAAGAGCCATCAAACTCATCTCATGGAACATATTAAGTGAATTGTTTGATGCTGCACCGTCAGTTCCAAGACACACATTAATTCCCTTCTTAATCATCTCCGGAACAGGTGCAAAACCATTACCGAGCTTCATGTTACTTGCCGGATTTGATACCACAGATACCTTCTTCTTGGCAAGTATATCCATATCATCTTCATCGATCTGGACACAATGCGCTGCTATACAAGGAACATCGAATAATCCGTTATCATCTGCCATCTTAATGGGTGAACAGCCGTATTTTTCTTTTGTACCTTCTATTTCACTTATGGATTCCGACAAATGAACATGTATGCCTATATTTTTCTTTTTCGCTTCATCCGAAACATGTCTGAAAAATCTGTCCGAACAAGTATACGGAGCGTGCGGACCCATCATAAAGGTTATTCTGTCGCAATCTTTACAAAATTCCATTTCAGCATATGTTTCATTGATTCTTCTGATTCCGCCTTCGTCTTCCGGGCCGTCTCCGACAAGTCCTCGTGAAATCACGGCTCTCATTCCGGATTCCTTAACGGCTTTGGTCGTTTGAAAAGGATTCATCATCATATCGTTGAAACAGGTAGTGCCCGACTTCATCATTTCGATAATTGCAAGGCAGGCTCCCCAATAAGTATCCTCATCCGTCATCTTCTGTTCAATCGGATCAATTGTTCCGAAAAGCCAGTCCATAAAGCTCAAATCATCCGCCACATTACGCATGAAAGCCATATAACTGTGTGTATGACAATTGATAAGTCCGGGAATTGCAAGCTTATCTTTTCCGTCAATAACTGTCTCTTCTATGAAATCTTTAGGTTTATCGCCTATGCCGACTATTTTGTCCTTTTCGATAAAGATAGATGTTTCTTTAATGATATCTTTATCTTTTTCAAAAAGCACAGCCTGAATATTCTTCAATACTATTCCCATACTACGTTTCTTCTTTCTCCTTTTTGATATGCTTCTATATTTTTCGCTGTCTGCGTAACGCATCTTCGGCGTGCTTCTATTGAAGCCCATGCCAAATGTGGTGTTATTATCAATCGATCCGAATCTGTAAATTTACTAAGAGGATTCTCATCCCTCATCGGCTCTGTTCCTGTTACATCAAGCCCTGCCGCCATTATCAGCTTCTCATCCAAAGCTTGCTTTAAGTCCGCATCAACCACAACCGGACCCCTTGCAACATTTATCAATATGGCTGTATCCTTCATCTTTTTGAAGGCTTCGTAATTCATTATTCCTCTTGTCAAATCACTCAAAGGACAGTGTAAAGATATAATATCCGATTGCTTCAATAACTCTTCAAAGGTAACATATTCATATTTGTCACCTGTTTGAGAGTCTTCAACACTTCCGCTTTCGGCCTTGCCTGTCACGGAATATGTAATAACCCGGCAACCGAAAGCATTGGCTATCTTCGCAACTTTCTTTCCGATATGCCCCATTCCGATAATTCCCCATGTCTTCCCTGCAAGTTCAAAGAAGGGTTTATCAAAATTTGAAAATCTGCTTTGCGATGCATATTCTCCGGATTTAACATAATCATCATAATGACGAAGCTTCTCCAAAACATAGAAAAGCAGTGCAAACGTATGCTGAGCAACGGCATCTGTCGAATAGTCGACAACATTGCAAACCAAGATACCTTTTTGCTTGCAATAATCCACATCAACATTATCAAAACCTGTCGCCAATTCACAAATCAGCTTCAACTCATTCGCGTTTTTCAACGTGTTCTCGTTCAAAGGAGCCTTATTGGCCACCACAACCTGTGCTTTAGCTATTCTTTCGATAACCTCATCGGGAGTAACAGTATTATTATAAATGGTCACGTTACCCAGTTTATTGAATTCATCTACAGACACATCCTCTCCCACGCTGTGTCTTTCAAGTACAACTATATTCATCTTCCACCAAGTAATTTAGCCAAAGGATCGACTATTGATGCAAGGTCTTCAATGGCTCCGTTAAGTTTTTCAAAATTAATGGCATTCAACTTTTCCATAGCCGAGGTCACATCCTTTTGGCTTTGAATAACCAAACCGTTAACATTGTCAAACAATCCGTCCACATCAACTTCTGCCAATTCGGTTGTTATTTTGTTAAGATTCTTAACCGCTCCCTCGGCTTCTGTTACAATGCTTTCGGTAGTTCCTATCAATGCATTGGCCTTAGGCAAAAGTGTAAATACGGCAAATGCCACGCAAACTACAATCATCAAGCATACAATAGAAATGATAATTGCAAATCTGCTTTGCTTTTTCGCATATTTCATCTCTTTTTGCTCGTTGGCCTGAATATCCTTCAGTATTTCCACTATTTGATTGTATTGAGTGCTCTTTTCAAAATCATCCATCAGTTATCTCCCTCCATAGTTACTTCTTTAATACCCTTTTTCTTAATATGACTGCCTATAATTTCCTCAACATCGGATATAGCTATAAATGCCGATGTATCTACAGAATTAATAATATTTCTCAATTCGCGTACTTCGAATTTACTCAGTACGCAATAAAGAACTACCTTCTTACCGCTGATAAGGCCCTCACCCTCCAATATGGTTACGGTTCTTCCCAACTGTTCATATATCTTCTGAGCAATTTCCTCACATTCATTGGTAATTATCATCGCAGCTTTAGCCTGATCCAATCCCGTTTCTACGATATCTATTACCCTTGAAGCTATCACATAAGTCAAAAGACTGTACATTGCGCGGTCCCATCCGAACAAAATTCCGGCAACTGTATAAATTGCAACATTAAAAAACAGCACTGTTTGTCCGACAGACCACTTGAATTTCTTGTTAAGAAGAATGGCAACAGTCTCTGTTCCGTCAAGACATCCTCCGAACTTAATGACCAATCCGCAACCTGCTCCAAGGATAACGCCTCCAAAGCACACTGCCAGCAAATACTCTTCCGTTACATCGCCCCAATCTTCAAATACACTGACAAAAACCGAAAATACTGCCATTCCGAAAGCAGCTTTGGCAATGAATATTTTACCGAGCTTTCGAAATCCGACTATCAGAAACGGTATATTAATCAAAATCGTCAAAAGACCCAGCGCAAAATCTGTTTTGGCATTAATCATAATCGATATACCAACAACACCACCGTCCAAAATGGTATTGGGAACCAGGAATTCCTCTATCGCAAAAGCAGCTACCGCAGCTCCGAACGCTATCATTGCAAATTCAAAGATTATATGAAATTTTGAAGTGTTATTATCCATTTTTTCCCCTCTTAATACTATCGTTTTATTCTAACAATTATCTTTATTTAAAACAAGAGTCCCGTCTGCATGACGGGACTCCAAAACAATAATATTAAGTTATTCTACCGTTACGGATTTAGCAAGATTTCGCGGTTTATCCACATCCAATCCTTTAGCACAGCTTACATAGTATCCCAACAATTGAAGCGGAATTACTGTCAAACTTGCGCTGAAGTGTTCATCTATATTTGGAACATATACTGTGAAATCAACATTATCTTCCGTTGAATATTTACCATATGATGTAATTCCGCAAAGATAAGCTCCTCTTGCTCTACACTCTACCATATTCGAAATTGTCTTATCATATAACTTATTCTGTGTCAAAATACCGATAACCAGTGTATTATCCTCGATAAGCGATATTGTACCGTGCTTCATTTCTCCTGCCGCGTAGCTTTCGGAATGAATGTAACTGATTTCCTTAAGCTTTAAACTTCCTTCAAGACTTACAGAATAATCAATTCCTCTTCCGATAAAGAAAACATCGTGTGCATTCGAATATTTTGAAGCAAACCATTGAATTCTTTCTTTATCTTCCAATATCTTACTTATCTTGTCCGGAATCGAACTGATTTGCTCAAGATAATACTGCTCTTCTTTAGGCAATACACCTTTGGAAGATGCCAGTTTAACGGCAAAGATATACATCATGACAAGTTGAGCGCTATATGCCTTGGTTGTCGCTACAGCTATTTCCGGACCGGCCGTTGTATATAATACATAATCCGATTCTCTGGCTATTGAACTTCCGACAACATTTACAATTGCCAGCGTTTTGACACCCTTTTCTTTGGCAAGTCTGAGTGCTGCAAGCGTATCTGCCGTCTCACCGGACTGACTGATAGCTATAAGCAGACCGCTTTTGTCAAACAGAGGATTTCGATATCTGTATTCCGATGCAAGTTCGACTCTTACCGGAATTTGGCACAAATCTTCAATAACATACTGACTTGTCATTCCCACATGCCATGCCGAACCGCATGCCACTACGGTAATTGATGAAATATCCGAAAGATCTTCTTCTTTAAAAGCTTCCTTAAAATCAATCGAAAATATATCTTTATCTTTCTTAACTACGGAATTAATAGTATCTTTCACTGCCTTAGGCTGTTCATGAATTTCTTTCATCATGAAATGCTCAAAACCACTCTTTTCGGCCGCTTCCGCATCCCAGGAAATTGTCGTCATTTCCTTTTCGATACAATCGCCGTTAAGATCATAGAATGATACTTCTCCGGCAGTAAGTCTCGCCATCTCAAGATTTCCTACATAGTACACATTTCTTGTATACTTAAGTACCGCAGGAACATCCGAAGCCATATACGTCTCATTCTTCTGAGTTCCAACAATCATGGGACTATCTTTTCTTGCAACCCATATCTCGTTGGGATATTCTTTGAACATGATTGCCAAAGCATATGAACCTCTGATTCTGACCATAGCCTTAGCAATGGCATCAATTGGAGTTCCAAGATACTTCTTATAGTAATAATCAATAAGCTTCGTTACTACTTCCGTATCGGTTTCCGAATAAAATTTATAACCTTTCTTAAGAAGCTTATCTCTTAATTCCTGATAATTCTCTATTATACCGTTATGAACCGCTGTAACATTACCATCATCCGAAATATGCGGATGTGCGTTCTGTTCATTGGGTTCACCATGCGTAGCCCACCTGGTATGTCCTATTCCGCATTCACCGATAAGAGAATCTCCGCCATTGGTCTTTTCAAAAAGAGTTTTCAATCTGCCTTTTGCTTTGACTACAACGGCTTCTTCCTCTTTATTGCGCACGCACAATCCTGCTGAATCGTATCCACGGTACTCTAGCTTTGACAGGCCATCCAAAAGAATGGGAGCGGCCTGCCGTTTTCCGATATAACCTACAATTCCACACATAGAATATCCTCTTAGTTGGTACTGTAATTATCAAAATATCCCTGAATATAAACAACAGGTGTACCCTTGTCTCCGGAACCTGAAGTCAAATCACTTAAAGAACCGATAAGATCCGTAAGCTGTCTGGGTGTTGTTCCTTCAGATGCCATCTTACCGACAAGATTTGAATCCTTCTTTTCGATTTCCTTAACAATAGCCTCTTTTAAGGCATCACCTTCCATATCACCGAAGTTGTTATCTGCAAGATACTTTATCTTAATTTCATTGGGAGTTCCGTTAAGAGCACTTGTATAAAAAGGTGCTACAACAGGATCTGCAAATTCCCAAATACCGCCGACGGGATCTTTGAAACCGCCGTCTCCGTATACCATTACTTCAATATTCTTTCCTGTCTTCTCTTTCATAATCTTCTGAATATCATCAACAAGGCTTTGAGCATCACGAGGAAAAAGCTTAACTGTATCTTCTGTTGCCTTATTGCTTCCAAGAAGTCCGAAATTCTCGTTATAGCCGCTTCCGTCTACAGGAGCATTCAAAATTTCATCAAGACCGAGCACTATCTTAGATCCTGCTTCTTTCAAAATTCTCTTGGTTCTGGGAAGTGTATGAATATCACAAGCCAATACTGATTTGGTGTAATCAAGGATTGTCTTAGGGTTGTTAGAGAAAATAATTTCGCACTCACAACCTGCTTCTTCAATCAATTTCTGATAATAATCAACATAATCAACACCTGTGAATCTGTGTACGGAATATCCGAAATAGTTTCTGTACTGTTCAAGTGTAAGTACATCCTTAAAAGGGTCAAGACCGTTCTTATCAACCAAATCCATATCAACAAGCTGGTTACCTACTTCATCGGAAGGGTAAGAAAGCATCAAAACAATCTTCTTTGCACCTTTGGCAATACCGCGAAGGCAGATTGCAAAACGGTTACGTGAAAGGATAGGGAAAATAACACCGACCGTGTCTTCACCGAATTTATTCTTAACATCTTTTGCAATATCATCAACAGAAGCGTAGTTTCCCTGTGCTCGTGCAACAATTGCCTCCGTCATACAGATTATATCTTTATCTCTGAATTTGAATCCCCAATCTTCATCTGCTGCCGCATCAAGAATAGACTTGGTTACCAATGTTTTCAAATCATCTCCTTCTTTGATAATGGGAGTTCTGATACCTCTTGAAACTGTTCCTACTAAACGTGCCATAATAATTTCCTCCATATAAATATACATGTGCGCTCCTTATCGGAGTCATACCACTTGATAAATATATAACACTTGCATATATAAGTAAATACGATTATATTTATATCTATCATAAGTATTACTAATATATGGAGTCGCTATGCAAGGTAAACTGGAACACTATAAAGTATTTAAAGCCGTCGCTGACGCTAGAAACATCTCGGAAGCAGCCAAAGAGATGTTCATCAGTCAATCTGCCGTAAGTCAATCCGTTAAGCTTTTGGAAGAAAGCCTGGGCGTTCAGCTGTTCTCGCGTTCCAAACGCGGTGTCGCCTTAACCAAAGACGGAATAACTCTCTATGACTATGTATCCGCGGCACTTTCGCTTTTGGAGTCCGGTGAGTCGAAACTTGAGGAGAGTAAAAATCTGGTACACGGCGAAATCGTAATCGGTGCAAGTAACACTTTGACGGACGGATATCTTATCCCCTATTTGCAAAAATATCATCGTCTCTATCCCGGAGTCAGAGTAAGAATCCTTAACGGTACATCCAAAAGAGTTATGGAGTATTTGGACAGCGGTGTTGTCGATATAGCATTCGTAACCACTAATGAAAAGCCCGAAGGTTATAACAGTCACTTGTGTTTTAGAACACATACGGCTTTCGTGGCTGCCAACGACTACCCGATAGATTTCAACAGAAGTTATTCTCTCAAAGAAATAAGCAAACTGCCTCTGATTCTGCTTGAAAAGGAAGCCGGTTCAAGAAGATTTCTGGAAGACATTTTCCTGCACGAGGGATTGCGACTTGAACCCGAGATTGAACTGGCAAGTTACGAATTACTGATTTCACTTGCGCATATCGGATTGGGTATAGCGGGAATCACAGAAGAGTTATCAAAGGACGCGCTTGAATCGGGTCAGGTAAGAAAACTTGAAGTTAATCAAAACATACCTACCAGAGCCGTAAGTATGCTGACTTCCAAGGCTACCAAACCATCTCCCGCAGCAAGAGAATTTATAGAATTGATCAAAGCATAATTTTCCATATGTGCGCCACTGGCGTGGTCAGACTTTGGCAAACACAACACTCCGGTTAGAGCGCGCCCTTGGCACACAAACATAAAAAAGGCGGATACATCACTGCATCCGCCCTGCGTATTATTTGATTAAATATTGAACATATCACTGTACTCTTTAAGAGCACCGTCTGTTTCATGAGCAAGAACTTTCTTTGCAAGAACCTTACCAAGCTGAACGCCTTCCTGGTCAAATGAGTTAACATTCCACAAGAATCCCTGGAACATAATCTTGTTCTCAAAGTGTGAAAGCAATGCACCGAGTGATTCGGGAGTAAGCTTCTTACCTACAATAATACTTGAGGGACGATTTCCCGAGAAATTCTTGTTATTGTTATCGTCTTTCTTTCCGCACGCAAATGCAACTATCTGAGCAGCAACGTTGGCACAGAGTTTCTTCTGGCTTGTGCTTCCTTGAATATCAACATCACTTCCGATCTGACTGTCAACAAAACCGATAAACTGAAGAGGAATGATATCCGTTCCCTGGTGAAGAAGCTGATAGAATGAATGCTGACCGTTGGTTCCGGGTTCACCGAAAATCATCGGACCGGTCTTATAATTTACATACTCACCGAATCTGTTAACCGACTTGCCGTTTGACTCCATATCTGCCTGCTGTAAATGTGCCGGGAATCTTGAAAGAGCCTGTGAATAAGGAAGAACTGCAGTTGCTCCGAATCCGAGTACGTTTCTTTCATATACACCGATAAGTGCATCCAGCATAGCCGGATTCTTATACATATCTTCGTTCTTAGCCAATTCATCCTCTTTGGCAGCGCCTGCAAGGAATCTTGCGAATACATCGGGACCGAAAGCAAGTGAAAGAACTGCTCCGCCTACAGCTGAAGTAGATGAGAAACGTCCTCCGATGAAATCATCCATGAAGAATGCTGCAAGATAATCCGAGCTCTTCGCAAGCGGAGATGTTTCGGAAGTAACTGCTACCATATGATTTGAAGGATTAAGTCCTGCCTTCTTTAAAGCTTCCTTAACGAAAGACTCGTTGGTAAGTGTCTCAAGTGTTGTACCTGACTTAGATACAAGAACAAACAATGCATGCGCAAGGTCTGTTGAATTAAGAACTGCTGCCGCATCATCCGGGTCTACATTACTGATGAACTTAGCTTCCATCTTGAATGTATTGTTAACCTTGGCCCAATTTTCAAGTGCCAGATACATGGCACGCGGACCAAGATCACTACCGCCGATACCTATTTGAACTACCGTATTGAATTTCTCTCCTGCCGCATTGGTAATTTCTCCTGCATGAACCTTATTGGCGAAATCAGCAATTTTAGTCTGTTGAGAAACATAGAATTCTCTTTTGTTAACTCCGTCTGCCACAACATCCGAACCAAGCTGTCCACGTGTAAGCTGATGAAGAACGAGTCTCTTCTCACCGGTATTGATTACCGCACCGTTATAAAGCTCTGCAAACTTATCTGTAAGCTCAGCTTCTTTGGCAAGCTTCTCAAGAACAGCCAAAACCTTATCATCGACTGCTTTGGCAGCATAATTGAATTTCATGTCTGCTGCCATCGGTACAGAGTATTCTTTAACTCTCTTTGCACCGTTGTCACCGCTCATTACATCAGATAATGTAACTGCAACACCAAGATTCTGTAACTCTTTGTAGGATGCAAGTGTATCCAAATTATTCCAATTTGCCATATTTTCCTCCCTATATATGAAAAGTAAGTTGTCCCAAACGCTATTTTACTTGATTATATCGCTTTAATCAATACTGATAGATTCTATCCGCGCTCTAATATAGACTTATAAGCACCGAAGCGATAATATACTTTAGTATGAGAAACATAACCTTGAGCAAGCAAATACTTTCCGTATTGCTGATATTTACAATATTATGTTGCACATCCTGCGGCGTCGATACAGGCCAAGCGCCTGTAAATACCGACAATGCCCTCGAGTATACGGACGATTGCGGTCGAAAAATCATGATACCTTCCGACATAGACAGCATAGTTGCATCCGGACCGTTGTCACAGATTATTCTTATGTCTATTGCTCCGGAAATGATGAGAGGACTTGCTGTTAAATGGGATGATTCCGCAGTCGGCATCATATCCGAAGAGTATCTTAATTTACCTGTTCTTGGGCAGCTGTATGACTCATCCAATCTTAATATCGAAGAACTTGTTTCGGTCGCACCCGATCTTATCATTGATATCGGTGAAGCCAAGCCTTCGCTCATCGAAGATATGGATAAACTTCAGCAACAAACCGGTATTCCGGTTATTCATATTGAAGCTTCACTTGGAACAATGCCGAAAACATATGAAACATTGGGAGTATTGCTTAACAAAGAAGAAAAGGGAAAGATATTGTCGCAATTTCTTGGCGATACATATGATAGAACCATACACATATTGGATAAAATAGGCACAAATAAAGTGAAAACTCTTTATATTACAGGCAATAACGGGGAGTCTGTAGTTATGAAAAACTCATATCATTCGGAAATAATAGATATGATTACCGATAACCCGGCTCTATCCGATACCGTTTCAGCCAAAGGTCTTGGTACGGAAGTGTCCATCGAGCAGATCGCACTTTGGAATCCCGATTTGATAATATTTTCTTCCGATACTATGTACCAAAATATAAAGAACATGCCTGCCTGGAAGGAATTGGAAGCCATACGAAACGGCAATTATGTACTTGTTCCGTCAAGTCCGTATAACTGGCTCGGTACACCACCTTCCGTTCAAATGTATCTTGGCATGATATGGCTTACCGGAATATTGTACCCACAATACTGTGATTACGATATTAAAGCAAAAATATGTGAATACTATCGCTTATTCTACGGATGTCAGCTAACAGATGAGCAATATGAACGCATAATTACCGGTACGGAGGTGAAACAGTGCACGCACTTATAGTCGGTGAGAAAAATATCGGTAAATCAACTTTGATTCAAAAGATTATCCTGCAATTGAATTGTAAAGTCTGCGGATATCTGACGGTTAAAGAAGACAATATTAAAGATGAGCTCGGAAGAAATCCCATATATATTTATGAATACGGAAAAAGTCGCATTCAATCAAAGAACAATCTCATCGGATACAGTGACGGCAGACACTGCATAAGTTTCAAGGAAATATTCGACAGGTCCGCATCAATACTGTCCTGTGCACGTACCGACGGCGACATTGTGGTAATGGATGAAATCGGTACCATGGAAGCGAATTCGGATATCTTTTGTCTGGAAGTTCTTACGTGTCTTGACGGATCCAAACCCGTAATTGCTGCTGTCAAAAATCGACACACACCTTATTTGGATCAAATAAGAAATCACCCGAATTGTAAAGTTTTTTATATAGACGAATCTAATCGGGATGAACTTGCAAAAGAAGTAATTGAATATTTATATGCCTCAAGTTCTTCCATATCAACCCCGTAAAGAGCTAAAATAAGCGAACTGTCCACTATATCCTCCGCCTTGCCGAAAGCCAGTTCCTTACCGTCTCGCATCGCAAGTATCTTTGAAGAATAAGAGCATGCCTGCTCAGGATCATGAGTGGACTGAATGACAGTATAACCACTATTGGTCAAGGTTTTCAAAGTTTTCATCAATCGAATCTTATTACCAAGATCCAAATTGGCAGATGGCTCATCCATAATCAAAATTTTCGCCTGCTGCGCAATAGCTCTGGCAATCAACGTCATCTGTCTTTCTCCACCGGAAATATTGGCATAATTCCGATCTCTTAAATGATATATATCCATGATTTTCAGCGCTTCTTGTGCATATTTAATCTGGTCTTCCCCCGGCATCGACAATTTGCTTACTTGAGCTGTAGTTCCCATAAGCACCATTTCGAAAACCGTATAATTGAATACAGGATTATGAGATTGCGGGATATAAGCTATCTTTTGGGCAATTGTGCCAAGCGTCATATCTTTTATTGACTTTCCGTTAATGACTACATTACCTCTTTCGGGTTCCAAAAGTCCCAGAATACATTTGAACAGAGTACTTTTACCTGCTCCGTTGGGTCCGAGTACGGAAATTAATTCACCCTCTTCGGCCCTAAAAGAAATACCCTTCAAAACCGGATGGTCTTTATATGAAAAATATATATTATCAACTTCCAAACTCATGAACGATTACCACCTCTCACAATCAGGTAGATGAAAAACGGGGCACCTATTATGGATGTCAAAATTCCGATAGGTATTTCATTGACGAAAAGACACCTTGAAATATCATCCACAATCAGCAAGAAGATAGCACCCATGAGCATAGAAGCCGGCAATAATTTCTTATAATCATCACCTACTGCTTTTCTTGCCATATGCGGAATAACCAAACCTATCCAACCGATTACACCGCTTGTAGCAACACATGCGGATGTAACCAAAGTAGCCGCTGCAATAATCAGCATTCTTAAAATTCTTGTGTTAACACCCATTGTACGGGCTTGTTCATCTCCCAAAGTCAGAATGTTAATACGCCAACGCATAAGAAACAGAACTATAAGACCGATTATCATGGGAACGGCTGCGAACAACAAATCTTCGGGCATAATGCCGTTCAGACTTCCCATAAGCCAATAGGTAATAGCCGGAAGTTCATCACTTGGATCTGCCACAATCTTAATAAAGGAAACTCCGGAAGAAGCCAGGGAACTGACCATAATTCCCGCAAGAATGAAACCCAACGTCCGTTTACCGCGGATGTTGTTTCCGATAATAACTACAATAAGAACCGTAATAAGACCGAAAGCAAAAGACAGAATCATTACGGAAGTATTTCCAAGATTCAAAAGAATAGCCAGGGCTGCTCCAAAAGCCGCTCCGTTCGATGCACCCAAAAGATCCGGAGCTGCCATGGGGTTTTGAAAAACACCCTGATAAGAAGCACCGGCCGCAGACAAGGCGCAACCGACAAGACATGCCATTATAACACGCGGTAATCTGCCATATAACAACAAAGATTCCTGAGAAGCCGTCCAAAACGGCTCAATTCGAAAGATTTTCGAGCCTACAATTCCCCAAAACTCTCGAACAGATATCGGATATCTGCCAAGCACAAATGATATTACTATCAATCCCACCAACAGCACCGCCATAATCAAAATTGTCAGTTTATAATGTTTCTTCATAAATTCATCTATCTTGTACTGCAAATGATATCATATTTTATGATATACTTCTGTATTGTGTAAATACCATAAGGAGAAAATGGAATGAAGAAATTTGTATCATGGAATGTTAACGGATTAAGAGCTTGTAAAGATAAAGGCTTCTTGGAATATTTCGAACAATTGAATGCCGATATTTTCTGTTTGCAGGAAACCAAATTGCAGGAAGGTCAGATTGATTTGGATTTGGACGGATATTATCAATATTGGAATTATGCCGAAAAGAAAGGTTATTCGGGAACTGCCATATTTACCAAAGAAGAACCTGTCAGTGTTAAGTATGGACTCGGAATAGAAGAACATGACCATGAAGGCAGAGTAATAACTCTTGAATATCCGGACTATTACTTCATTACCGTATATGTTCCCAATTCAAAAGAAGATCTTTCAAGATTGGAATACAGAATGACTTGGGAGGATGATTTCTTAAAGTATGTTAAGGAGCTTGAAAAGAACAAACCTGTAATATATTGCGGTGATTTAAACGTAGCACATAAGGAAATTGATTTGAAAAATCCCAAGACCAATCGCCACAACGCCGGTTTTACGGATGAAGAGAGAGCTAAATTTGATAATGTAGTAAACAGCGGACTTATTGATACTTTCAGGTATTTCTATCCTGATAAAGAACAAATATATTCCTGGTGGAGTTACCGGTTTTCGTCAAGAAGTAAAAATGCCGGATGGAGAATTGATTATTTTGTTGCATCCGAAAGTCTGAAGGATCGATTAAAGGATGCCAAGATACTTACGGATATAATGGGATCGGACCACTGTCCCGTAGAATTGGATATAGAATGATG
>JAZUFE010000020.1:0-24035 GCA_045640525.1 Lachnospiraceae bacterium
CAAATATATGACGGTACTCATAGCGGATACTGAAGATAAAGTGATAAATGCAAGCGGAAACAATGTTCCCGATAATTATGACGAAGTCAGGGAAGAGTTTATAAAGGCACTTATCGAATTTTATGAAATGAAGAAGTGAATAAATGTTTGAAACAGTATTTTATACAGTAAAAAGTATAGACGGAGATTATGCAAATTTGGTTAATGAAGATGAACCCGGGATGGAGCCGAAACTTGTAGCCAGGGCTTTGCTTCCTGCCGAAATCGAGGAAGGTAGTCGCATTAAGTACGAAATGCTGCAATATTCAATGGCGTAGGTATAGCAGACATGAAGAAAGGGATATCTATGAGAGACCTATGCAATAATAGTGCTTGCATTTCACATTGAGTTTTGTATACTTTACTAGATGGATATAGTATGTTCTTGCTCTGCGGAGGTATGCTTTGAACAGAAAAGATAATAACAGAACACAATTCGAAAAAGGGTATTATAAAGACCACGCATGCAACGAAACATTTACATGCAGTTTTTGCGGCCGCGAGGTGGCTCCGGAGGGAGCGGCAAGCGACCATAGAAATCACTGTCCGAATTGTCTTAGCAGTCTGCATGTTGATATTGAACCGGGTGACAGAGAATCCGATTGCGGAGGAATCATGGAACCTGTGGCAGTTTGGGTCAGAAAGAATGGGGAGTGGGCTTTGATTCACAGATGTAAAGTATGCGGTACTATGAGCTCTAACCGAATAGCTGCGGATGACAACCCTATGAAACTTATGTCAATAGCAATGAAACCCCTTGCCTCTCCGCCGTTCCCAATCGAGAGAATGGAAGAATTGGTCAAAATGCTTGGCCATGGTGAAAGTGAAAATTAATATGAAGAATGGTAATTCGACCATAAAAGATCTGACTATCGGTTCTCCTTTGAAACTGATAGTCAGTTTTGCTTTGCCGCTTATTTTGGGCAATTTGCTTCAACAATTGTATAATTTCGTTGACACCATGATAGTAGGGCATTTTTTGGGAGTTGAAGCTTTGGCAGGTGTCGGAGCAACAGGCTCAATCAATTTCCTTATTTTGGGATTTTGTTTGGGAGTCAGCGGAGGCTTTGCAATACCTGTTGCCCAGATGTTCGGAGCCAAGGATGAGCGAAGACTTCGCAAGTTTTTTGCAAATTCCATATATTTGTCTTTGGGAATATCTATCGTGCTGGCTGTCCTGGTCTCTATATTCTGTCGGAATATACTTGAAATTATGAAGACGCCGAGCGACGTAATCGACTATTCGTATGTATACATTTTGACAATATTTATAGGAATTCCGATAACATTTTTTTATAACCTTTTGGCAGGTGTCATAAGATCTGTGGGAGATTCCAAAACCCCACTGATATTCTTAATGATTTCCACCTTGATTAACGTTGTATTGGATTACGTATTCATTTCCCCCTTCGGATGGGGGATATTCGGTGCGGCATTTGCTACGGTTTTGTCACAGCTTATATCGGGTGTACTTTGCTTGCGGGTAATTATCAAAAGGTTTCCTATTTTGCATATTTCAAAGGATGAATGGGCACCTGACGGCGGACTTATGAAAATACTGTGCGGTATGGGACTTCCTATGGGATTTCAATATTCCATAACCGCAATCGGATCTGTTATTTTGCAGACAAGTGTTAATACGTTGGGCTCATTGGCTGTTGCCGCCATGACTGCCGCCAACAAAGTCAATATGATATTTATCAGTATTATTGATTCGCTCGGTGCTTCTATGGCAACATACGGCGGACAGAATTTGGGTGCGGGAAAGATAGACAGAATCAAGAAGGGTACACTTACCGCATCAGTGCTTGGAATAGGATATTCTGTGGTGGCATTTTGTGTAATGTTGATAGTAGGTAAGCCGTTGGCATCCTTATTTATTGATTCACCGCACCCCCAAATGCTGGAAATGGCGTCGCTGCAGATACTGACTAACTCTGCGGCATTTATTTTTCTTGTTTTCGTTAATGTGTTAAGATTCTTGATACAGGGAGTAGGATTTTCAACATTTGCAATTCTGGCAGGTGTACTTGAAATGATAGCAAGGGCTATCGGAGGTTTGTGGCTTGTTCCGAAGTTTGGGTATATCGGAGCATGTTTTTCGTCGCCGCTTGCATGGGTTATGGCAGATGCATTCTTAATTCCGGCATATATTTATGTTGTCAAAAAACTGGAAAAAAGAATAAGTTAATCGAAAATTTTGACAAACTAATTGACATGAAAACGTATTGTATGATAAGACTATTTGTGTAGAATAACTTGATGCAACTGACGGATTTAAGTGGAGCACCACAGAGGAGCATTGAGAATAAAGTCGACCGTCTGGGCATACTTGTAGCGTGTTTCAAGTATGCTTTTTTTATTAATACGGGTTCAATCAAATAATTTAAGAAACGGAGAATCAAAATGGAAAAGAAGCTTGTCTACAAAGGAAAAACAAAAGATGTATTTGAACTTGAAAACGGAAATTATCTTTTGAAGTTTAAGGATGACTGTACAGGAAAAGACGGAAAGTTTGATCCCGGTGAAAACTCAGTCGGACTTACAATCGAAGGTGTTGGAGATGTTAACTTAAGAATGACTGACTATTTCTTCAAGAAAGTTAATGCAGCAGGAATTAAGACACACTTCGTAAGTGCTAATTTCGAGGATACGACAATGGAAGTTCTTCCTGCAAAGGTTTTCGGACACGGACTTGAAGTTATCTGCCGTTATAAAGCAGTAGGAAGTTTCTTCAAAAGATATGGTGAATATATTGAAGAAGGATCAGACCTTCCCGAGTATGTAGAAATGACATTTAAGAACGATGCCAAGGGAGATCCGCTCGTTACTAAAGATGCACTTATTGCACTCGGAGTTATGACAGATTCTCAGTATGAAGATACTAAGAAGATGACGCAGGCAATTACGAAGATTGTTGCTGATGACCTTAAGGCTAAGGGTCTTGACCTTTATGATATCAAATTTGAGTTTGGATATGCTAAAGACGGATCTGTTATGCTTATAGATGAAATTGCTTCAGGTAATATGCGAGTTTATAAGAACGGTGAGTATATTGATCCTATGACTCTTTCAAAATTATTCTTTGCATAATAGTTATTATTAAAGGCTTCGGAGAAATCCGAAGCCTTTTTATTTACAGAAACTTTTTGAATATTTCTTCCAGCAAAGCAGGATCGATAGGCTTTGAAAGATAATCATCGAAACCACGATCAATGTATTTTTGTCTTGCACCTTCCAGTGCATTGGCTGTAAGAATGACAATCTTGGTTTTCTTGCTGAAATTCTCATTTGCTCTTAATGCTACAAGAGTATCAATACCATCCATTTCCGGCATCATATGATCGAGGAAGATAATGTCATATTCTTTCTTAAGAGCCATTTCAATACACATCTTACCGCTGATGGCTTTATCTACCTGAACTTCGTTTCTCTTCATGAGTGCTTCGGATACCATGAGATTAATCTTATTGTCATCAACAACCAAAACTTTGGCATTCGGATATGTCTCAAATTCGACGCTAAGATTTTGAGGCTCGGAAACACGTTTGTGATCAAGCTTTCCGATAGGAGTTGAATCGGAAATTTCTTGCTTGACGGTGAATGAGAAATTGGAGCCCTTGCCATATTCACTCTCAATTTCCAGATTACTGTTCATCAGATTAAGCAGACCCTCTACAATTGAAATGCCCAATCCGGAGCCTTCAATCGCACGTGTCTTTTCGTCATTGATTCTGGCAAAGGAGTCGAATAATTTGCTCTTGTCCTCGGGCTTAATACCGATACCGGTATCTATTACTTCAACATGAAGATAATAGCTGAATCCGTCATTTACTCCGGTTAATACACATTTAACACTTCCCTTTTCAGTGTACTTAACAGCATTGGTCAAAAGGTTAATGATAATTTGCTTGATTCTTATATCATCACCAAGAAGAGCAGTAGGAATGGATTCGTCGACATCCATTATGAACTCGAGATTCTTTTCTTCAGCCTTACTTCTAATCATGCTGTCCAAATATGATACGAGCTCTGTGGTTTTGTATACAACGGGAATGATCTCTGTTTTCTTTTGCTCGAGTTTAGAAAAATCCAGAATTCCGTTAATAAGGGTCAGCAGAGTATTTCCTGCGGTCTTAATATCATTGGCATATTTGTTGATGGAATCCTTTTCGGATTCTCTCAATATCATTTCATTCATGCCCAAAATGACATTAATCGGTGTTCTTATTTCATGACTCATCAAAGCCAGAAAATCGGTTTTTTGCTTTCCGTTTTCCAAAGCTTCCTGATATGAAGCTTCTAACTGTGCCCGGGTATCTTCCTGCCATTTGAAGAGAATGGTTATTCTTCTGTTTATTCGTATCAGCGCGAACAAAATTAATAAGAAGATAAGGAAGTCAAAGATAAATATATTTCTGAATACATAAAGTATGCTCTCAACGGTGATAACGCTGTATCCGTACATTCCTTCTTTGGCAAGTGCAATCATGAAACTGTGATCGTAGTCGTACAATTTGGAAGGAGTTTCAGAATCAAGGATACTTCCGCACTCTGTATCATATACGTTTGTAAGCTGTCCGTCTTTTAACATATATTCCGGGTTGGGGTGATAGCATATGGTCTGAGTCGGAGAAACCAAGACTGCGTATCCGCCACTACCGGCAGCAGAGAATGCAAAGAAATCAGCAATCGAGTTGACTTCGAAATCAACCGCCGCAACACATATGAAATCGCCGTTAGGGGGAGTTGTGACCATTTTGGACATTGTGATGCACGTGGTACCGGTATATTTGTTATCAAACGGTTCCGAGAGATAGATTTGACCGCCGGCATCAATTGCTCCTGTGTACCAATCGCAATCTTTCAATGAAAAGTCCTTATCAAGAGCTTCATGTTCGTTGTGATAGATTATCTTCTCGGGAAAATCCGCATTCGCAATGTAAATGTCGGTTACCGTGTTATCCATCTTGATGGCATCAAACATGGGATTTCCCTGCTTAGCTCTTGCTGCTTCTACCAATTGGGGCTTGCCGCCGAAAGAAATGGACATCAATTCAATAACTTCGGCCTTTTGGTTGAGCCAAAGTTCGAAGTTGCTTACATTTTCGTTGGTGTCTATATTAAGAGACTCACACCCCCAACGATAATTTACGAATGTATTAACCCCTAAGGTTAAAATCATTACGACTATTAGAATTATATTGATAAGGATTCTGGTTCTTTGACTTACCGGTCGTTCCATTTTTCATTCCTCACTTGTAAAATGTAGATATATATTTTAACATTATTTTGCATGGGATACCATAGTTGTTTTGATATTAGAGTGTGACAGGAAGGAAATTATGACATCGGAAGAATATATTGCTCATTATTTATCATGGAAAGAAATTCTTATCTTTTTGGGGATTGCGATAATTATTGTAATCGGTTTTGATCTTTTGATATTTTTGACGACCAAAGTTTTGGCAGATGGGCGAGATAAGGAAGAAAAAAACAGAACTGTGTACGAAAAGAGCTTCAATCTGATAGAACGTTTCTATGAAATGATATTTTCCGCTTCTTCAATCTTGTCGTTTCTGGCTGCATACTATTTAATAGATCGGTTTGTTACTGCGGGAGATTTTAGGGTGTTTTGGGACAAATATAAAGATTTTCTGCTCCTTCTGATGATTCTTCTGTCATGTATAATCAACAATTACTTTGATGTTTTATTGGTGCCGCTCAAAAAAATCAGTCGAAGTGAGAAGGGGTCGATAAGACTTTTGGGAATGATATACATAATTATGATTTTTGCGTATATCAAGTTGATTTACGAAAATGACAATTATGACGGATTTATTATGTATTTTCTGGGATTGATAATAGGTCGGTTTGTATATTTTGATGCATCGTTTAGGGATACACTGCAAACAATAAAGACGGCGCTGCGAAATGCTCCGTTACTTATAATGGGATTGCTGTTTACGTCAATAATGTGTTTATATGGATTCAAAACAGATTATTTGCTGATTTCAAACGGAGTGCTTGTGAGTGTGTTTTTGGCACATCTATTTATGGTACTTGCGATATTTATCATTCAGCACAGTCATTTTATGTGTATCTTTATAAGGAAACCGAAAATGCATAAACAGATGTTGCAGGGGGAAGAACATCAACGAATCCAAAAGAAGTCCCGTGATTTGTAGTAATTATTCACATCTTGTGATATGATAACAAAAGTTTGAAAGATACTGAACATAAGGAGAAAATATATGTCTAAAATTGAAACAAAGTGTACAAGAGCAGGATATGTTCCCGGAAACGGAGATCCCCGTTCGTTACCGATTTATCAGAGTACAACATGGAAGTATGACAAGTCTGACGATATGGGGGCTTTGTTTGATTTGGAAGCTTCCGGATATTTTTATACAAGATTGCAGAATCCTACCAACGATATGGTAGCTGCTAAATTGACGGAACTTGAAGGCGGAGCGGCAGGTATGCTTACATCTTCGGGTCAGGCGGCAAATTTCTTTGCTATTTTTAACATTTGCGAAGCGGGCGACCATTTCCTTGCATCTTCCAATATTTACGGCGGAACATACAATTTGTTCGGTGTTACCCTGAAGAAAATGGGAATTGAATGCACATTCTACGATCAGAATCTTCCGGATGAAGAGCTGCAGAAGCTGATTCGTCCTAATACCAAATGCATATTCGGAGAGACGATTACCAATCCTACGGTTACGGTATTTGATATTGAAAGAATGGCTAACTTTGCCCACAAAAACGGTATTCCGCTTATTATGGACAATACATTTGCAACTCCTGTCAATTGTCGTCCTTTTGAATGGGGATGCGATATTGTTACGCATTCAACAACCAAATATATCGATGGACATGCTTCAACTGTCGGAGGTGCGATTGTTGACAGCGGTAACTTTGATTGGATGGCACACGCCGACAAATTCCCCGGATTGTGTACACCGGATGAGTCATATCATGGTATTACATATGCTACCAAGTTTGGTAAGGCAGCATACATAACCAAGGCAACATGTCAACTTATGAGAGATTTTGGATGCATTCAGTCACCTCAGCATGCTTTCTTTATTAATTTGGGCTTGGAAAGTCTTCATGTAAGAATGGAGCGCCATTGTGCCAATGCCTTGAAAGTTGCTCAATATCTCAAGAATAATGACCAGGTTGCATGGATTCATTATCCTTCGCTTGAAGGCGATCAATATAACGAACTTGCCAAGAAGTATCTTCCGAACGGTTCCTGCGGAGTTATGTGTTTCGCGGTTAAGGGCGGAAGAGATAAGTCAATAGCATTTATGGATCATTTGAAACTTGCGACTATTGCAACTCATGTTGCGGATGCGCAGACATGCTTATTGCATCCTGCAAGTCATACCCACAGACAACTTTCCGATGAACAGCTTATCGAAGCGGGAATTGCTCCCGATTTGATTCGCTATTCTGTAGGTCTTGAGAATGCGGATGACTTAATCGAAGATTTGCAACAGGCTTTTGATGCAATTAAATAAGAGAGTAGTTTGGAGGCAAATTTTCGAACTGCATTGATGTTTCCAACTCAGCAAGCTGATTGAAAACATTTGGAGGCAAATATGAAGAGGAAAACTTTTGCGATTGCAATTATCGGTATGGTATTGTCTGTATCTTTATCGGGATGCGGTATACTTACGATGCAGGAAGCCAATGCCAAAGCAGGTATTAAGGCATTGAATGATATAGGCGACAGAATAGAAGAGTATAACGATAAGAAAGAAAAGGCGACGCCTACCGCAGAACCTACCGAAGCGCCTACTCCCAAGCCAATCGAAAACCCTACGGAGGGTTATGATGTTCAGCCGGGCGAGACCAAGCTGATTCAAACGGCAGGTATTTTTACATACGGTAATATGCAGGTGGAAATACCGACGGAATGGATTAATAAGGTGTACGTAGCAGGCTACGATAGCGGATTCAATTTCATGGATGCATATTCATACGGAGTGGATCAAAGCGGATTCATGTTCGGTTTCTTTGAAAGCGACAATAATGTAATGTCATATGCAGGTGAGATTATGTTGGCGTATACACCGGAACATGTTTATTACATGCAGTCACCTACAGATGTTCCTTATCTTTATGATGTTCCGGAGGCCGTTGAGGCATACCGTCAGACCACAAGCTATTGCTCGGAGGTGATGAATTCGTTGCATGTGCTTGAAGACGGAGCCAAATACGATGCAGGAGAGTTTATCTTTCCCATGAGCTGTTACAAGGAACTTGATGAATACTGTACATCGGACCTGTCAACCAATCAGATTGATTTGGCAATAGGCGAGATATATGCAAGGTACGGTGTTTCGTTTGATGACTATTTCACTAAGAATTACTTTGATAAATTCAGCTGGTATGAAGACAAGGGAATATCAAAAGATTCTGTGGAACTTAATGATGCTGAAAAGAAAAATGTAGCACGCCTGCAGGAACTTAGCAAAGATATGCAGGGGACATTTGCTTATCCTCAAAAGTATGATATATCCGAAACTGCCAAGGCTGTACTTAATTCCAAATACGGAGAATCAACCGTTCAGATTTCGTTTGACGGTGACTATGGTGAGAAGACGGCAACAATAATTGTTGACGGTGATACATGGACATCGGATCATTTCGATGTAATTTTCGAAAATCCGAATGAGGATGAGTACTTCATAACCAAACTTGATATGTATAATGATTCCTGTGAAATAGCATTGGTTGACTTTGGAAACGATGATTGGAGTTCGACGAAGTATTTTAAACTTGATGATAAGAAGAATTTGCGATATTTAGGTCAGACGCAGGGAATTCCATTTGAAGGATACTCGGCAGCAGGATATGATTTCACTAATTACGGCGGCGTATATTCATACGAAAGATCCGAGAAACTCGGTGGATTCAGATATGCTGTATATTGCTGGTATGATGATGAAGAGCTGCGTTTGATAAATAATAATGATGACGCAAGTATTTATCCGGTAATACCGGGACCTTTGATGGAAATCACCAAGGAATTCGAAGTTCAAAATCCTGACAGCTATGATACAGAAAATCTGATGTTGGATAAGGGAATGCATGTTTCAATAGTAAGCTACAATACCGGTAACAATGAAGTCAGATTGCACGTTAAGGAAACCGGAAAGGATGTGCTTTTGCAACTTGACAGTGAAGTAGGAGCGGACTATTCGAAATACCTCAAAATTAATAATTAGGATTTGTTAATATTGGTGAACATTATGATACCATCGTTTGCTCTAATGGTTGTACTGCCGTTGGGAACGATGGTATTATTGCGTCTTCGTATCATCAGCATCAACTCATCCTTGGAAATGTCCAGGTCTTTGACGCGCTTACCGACCCAGGGATTTTGCTCGTCGATGAGTATTTCTTTTAATGAAATGTCGACATCATCACGGTAGTTTTTGGCACCTATGACAAGTTTGTCCTGCTCATAAAGAACCGTATTTCCATTCGGAATAATTACATCACCTTTCCTTAGAATCATGGTAAGAATAAGCTGAGGGGGAAAGACAATGTCCTTAATCATTTGGTCTTTCCAAGAGTGTCCGGCAGTTACTTCGGAAACAACGAATTGAAGCTCATGCTCGGAACCGCGATATGTCTTGATTTTGGTATACTCTTCGACAAATCCGGCGCTGATGATACCGGTGGGTACAGCAACCATTCCGACACCAAGGAATGCCAATATTATAGCCATAGCCTGTCCCCAAAAAGTGACGGGATAAATGTCACCGTAACCGACTGTGAGCAGCGTGGATACAGACCACCAGATGCCGGAAAAAGCGTTCCTAAAATTCTCGGGTTGTGCGTCATGCTCCAGAGAATACATACATAATGAAGCGGCTATCATGAAAATCAGAATCATTGAAACAGATGAGAGCAACTGGTTCTTTTTTTCTTTAAGAACGTCGGTTATTACGTTGAATGCATCGTATTGAGAGTTGATTTTGAACAGCCTGAAAATACGGATAACTCTGAACATTCTAAACGCAACAACTCCTGCCGGGAATACAATCGGCAGATAAAACGGAAAGAATGAAAACAGGTCTATTAATCCATAGAATGAAAAAATAAATCTAAGTATCGCTTTCGGGCGTGAAAGATGCGGATACAAGAGGTCGGCAGTCCATATTCTGAGAATGTACTCTGCTGTGAAAATTATAATGGTAACCAGTTCTACAGCACTGAGAATGTCCATGAAAGGCATGCACTCATCGAAAGTTGAAAGCAGAGTCTCAACAAGATTCAATGAAATGACGAAAACAATGAAGTAATCGAAAAGCTTACTGATCAAGTCATCTTTGTTTCCTATGGAAATAATGTTGAAGATTTTTTGCTTTATTGTTTTCATGAAACTCCAATCCTTTTTGCTCTAAGATGCTGGGAAGAATAGAATACATATTGTTGAATGATTCCTGCAACGTTTCCGTAGCTTGGAAACGGATTTATATCATTATACTCTTCGTGAATTACTTTGGCTATCCAGGTGTCGACAGGTGCTCTTGAGGTTCTGTGATATGCAAACAAACAAATGCAATTGGCTACCTTGTCACCCACTCCGTACAAAGATTTAAGCTTTTCAAATAGCTTTTCGTCATCCAAGTCTTTTATCTTTTCCAAATCAATTATTCCGGCGTTGACGGCTTTGACTGCATTCAGAATATAAGGAACACGATAACCCAGGCCGCATTCGGCAAGCTCATCCGGCGTAGCCTGTGCAAGCTCCGCAGGCGTTGGAAAGGCGTAGATATCCATGTCACTTATGTGCTGTATGAAGGTGCCGTAGCGGGTACAGATTTTTTCTATTGAGGATTTGATGGCAGGTATGCTTTTTCTTTGCGAAATAATAAAAGAAATGAGCATTTCGAATTTATCCTGATTCAGAATCCGAATGCCGCATCCCAGTTCGGAAGCATTTTTGATGAAAATATCCTGTTGGGGAATTGAAAGACGAATATCTTTGTAAGACGTATCTAAATCGAAATAGTGTGCCCAAATATTGTTCCATTCATCAATATTGCATGAAACGTCAAATTGCCTGTCGTAAATACTTTTGATTTGAAGAACAGAACTGCCTGTGACAAACATATATGTTTGTTCATCAATTATTCGAGGTCTGAAACACTGTCCCGAATATGTTATTTTGTATAAATTGAAATCATCTTCTATGGTAATCCTCATATGCCGATTATAGCATTAATTCGTAAGCAAGCAAAACGACCCCGAAAACGATATTCCATAGAGTGAAGGTAAGTACATACTTCCCTTTTCGGGAACCCGGAGTTACAGCGTAGAATTTATATGATATAAGGCTTGCCATTGATGCTATCAGTGTTCCTAATCCACCGATGTCGACACCCTTTAAAAGAGCTGTGTAATTGTCCGTGAATCCTGACAGAAGCATTGCTGCAGGGACGTTTGAAATCACCTGACTGATAAGTGTTGAACCCATCAGCTCATGACCGTCTACCAACTTGTTGATAAGGTTGTTGATTGCCGGAAGCTTTTGCATGTTTCCGACGAATACGAAAAATCCTATGAAAGTTCCCAAAAGAAAATAGTCAATGCTTCCAAACAGATTCCTAAACAGAATCAAGCCGGTGACAAGGACAATAAGGAATGAAATCTGCCAGGGGATTACTCTGATAACCGTTCCCATGCAAATGACGAAAAGAATTGCTATGACAATCAGTTTGAATTTGGAGATATTGACATCTGCCTTTTCAAATTTCACTTCTATAGGGAGCCTTCGCCCGGTCAGTACAATGACCAAAAGCAGACCGAGTGAGAGCCCGGTAAGCGGCAGCATCGTCAGGATGAAGCTACCGAAGCTCATTCCGGAGAGGGTATAAAGATATAGGTTTTGCGGATTGCCGATGGGGGTGAGCATACTTCCGAGGTTGGCGGCAATTGTCTGCAACACTATGACGCGTATTATTCTGTTTTCCAATCCGGCACCTTTTAGCAGTGCAAGAGCGAACGGAACGAAGGTGATAAGTGCAACATCGTTGGTAATTAGCATGCTGCTAAAAAATGGTAACATGACCAAAATAAGTTCCAATCCCATAGAACCATGTACATGCGCCGTGAGCTTTTCGGCCAAACGTCTGAAAATCCATTGTTCTCTTAAACCGGCTACCAGGAGCATAAGGCAAAACAGTATGGCCAACACTCTAAAATCAATATATGTAATGAAATTCTCGTCGGGTGGGACAATTATGCATGATACAACTGCAAGCAAAATTGCGATTGTGAAAATGGTTTCCTTTTTGATAAATCCGATAATCTTTGACATGTGATAATCCTTCTTTCCGAAGTGATAGTATAGCACACAGTATCTTTTGATAAATATCAAAAAGTGCTAAATTTTTCGGCAAAAAATCCGATATATTATACGCATGGATGCGCAGAACAATCGAAAGGACTCGTAGAGGTCTTATCAGGAGGCTTATATGTTGACCGTTGCGCATAATCTTCAGGCAATGAATTCGCAAAGACAGTTTAATATTGTTAATAGAACGCAAGCCAAGTCTACAGAGAAATTATCATCGGGTTACAAAATTAACAGAGCAGCCGATGATGCTGCGGGCCTGGCTATTTCTGAAAAGATGCGTAGGCAGATAAGAGGACTTTCACAAGCGGCATTGAACTGTCAGGATGGTGTTTCGCTTGTTCAAATTGCGGATGGGGCATTGGCGGAAGTTCATGATATGCTGGATCGATGCAGTGAACTTAGTATTAAAGCTGCAACGGCGACTTTGACTGATAGCGATCGTGACTATATTCAAATGGAAATAGCACAGATTAAGAATGAAATAGATGGAATTTCGGACAGAACGACTTTTAATGAAATTCAGATACTTAAAGGTAAAGATGCGGCTACGGTTCCTTCATCGGGAGGTGCCGTGACTTTGGGAGGACTTCCCTCCTGGGTTAACGGAGGAGCGTCACTGGCCGGCGGAAAACTTTCGGATGCGGTAACGACGGGGTCCGGAGATACACGACTTGGAATGGTACTTGATTTTTCGGCACTGGATGCAGATCCTTCGAAAATAGCGGATTTGAAAGCGGAAAATTCCGGATTTTATACAACCTGTTGTACCTGTAGCGCGCACTACAGCATTAAGTTCGTGGATGGCACGGCGAAAGGGCCTCAAAAGAGCGGTAATCATAATATTTATGAAGTAAGTCTGGACGGAGTCAACAATTCTACGGACTTGGTTAATAAAATAGTAAGCGCAGTCGGAAGTAATCCTAACGGTCATTACACGAATTTTGAAGCTGACGGTGGTAAGCTTATTGTATATGAAAATCGTCCTGAGTATGATCCGAGTCAGGCTTCACCCTCGCATCCGAGTTCGGGCAACGGGCTGGCCGGCCCCGGAGTCGCCTATGCGGAAGAACAGGTTCCGTTGGTAACACCGGTTGATATCTTTATTCAGGCAGACGCAGAACCGAACAGACACATTGACATACAGTTACCGGCAATCAGCTGTAAGGCGCTCCATATCCACAATATTGATGTGAGCACGATATCCGGAGCCGATAAGGGAATAGCGGCCTTTAAGAAGGCCAAAGAGTATGTGAGCGGCGAAAGAAGCCGAATGGGTGCTTATCAGAACCGACTTGAGCATACCATCAACAATCTGGAAAATGTTGTTGAGAATACAACGGCTGCGGAATCGCAAATCAGAGATACCGATATGTCTTTGGAGATGGTGAGATTTGCCAACAACAATATTTTGTTACAGGCGGGACAGGCAATGATGTCGCAGGCTAATCAGAGTAATCAGGGAGTTTTGAGTCTACTTAGTTAAGTATATCTTTATCAATAGGGGATTGAAATGAAGTTTGAATTAATGGCATCCATGATGTGTGCAGATTACGGTAATCTGGCGAAAGAAGTTAAGGATTTGGAAGAGGGCGGTATTGATTCCTTCCACATTGACATTATGGACGGAAGGTATGTTCCGAATTACGCAATGTCACTTAATGACATGAAGTATATAGCTTCGGCCACCAAGAAGCCTTTGGATGTGCATCTTATGATTGAACACCCGAATAATACGGTCCAATTGTTCCTAAATGAGTTGAGAGAAGGCGATACGGTGTATATTCATCCGGAAGCAGAGTACCATCCTTCAACAACTCTTCAAAAAATTATAGATTCCGGTATGGTTCCCGGAATAGCAATCAACCCGGGAACAAGCGTAGAGACGGTTATGGAAATGCTTCAAATTGTAAGGAAAGTACTGGTTATGAGCGTCAATCCCGGTAATGCGGGACAGATGTATATGCCGTATGTGCGCAAAAAGTATGAGAAACTGGCCCAAATGAAGGACGAGATGGGATTCGAAATATATTGGGACGGTGCATGTACTGCCGACAAGATTGCGGAATTTGCACCAATGGGTGTGAAGGGCTTTGTTCTTGGAACCAACCTTCTGTTTGACAAGAACCGTTCGTATAAAGATATACTCAGTGATATAAGGAAAATAGTATGAATGTGGCATTGATTCTGTCAGGTGGCAGAGGAACGAGAATGGGAAGCGATATTCCCAAGCAATATATATTGGTTAATGACAGACCGATTATATCTTACTGCCTTGAAACAATATTCAGGCATCCTATGATAGATGCGGTTCAAATCGTTGCTGAAGAGGAATTTCATGGCCTTATTAAGGATGAAATTGTCAAAATGCTTTCTGCCGAAACCAAGGATATGTTCAAAGGATTTTCGACTCCGGGTGAAAACAGACAGATGTCCATACTGAATGGTCTAAGAGATATAAGAAAATATGCTTCGGATGCAGATACCGTGCTTATTCATGATGCGGCCAGACCGTTTGTGACAGGGGAGTTGATTGATAGCTGCTATGAGGCGATAATAGGACATGAAGGAGTTCTTCCGGTGCTTCCTATGAAAGATACGGTTTATATCAGCGGAAACGGACAAAGAATTACTTCTTTGCTGGATCGTGGCAGAGTTTTTGCGGGTCAGGCACCCGAATTGTTTTTGATAGGTAAATATTACAACGCCAATCAGGATTTGCTGCCGGACAAAATCATGAGCATTAACGGTTCTACAGAGCCTGCGGTCATGGCAGGTATGGATGTTGTAATGATTCCGGGTGATGAAGCCAACGTTAAGATAACCACGAAGGCGGATTTGGATGAATGTGAGGGGAAATTTGAAAGCATACGTATTAAAAGATATCAATAAACTTGTATATGAGGAAATTCCCAAGCCTAATGTCGACATATCAAAAGGTGAGGTGCTGATTAAGGTTAAGGCAGCGGGAGTTTGCGGCTCTGATATACCGCGTATTTTTACCCAAGGGACATATCATTATCCTACTATCATCGGACATGAGTTCGCAGGTAAAGTAGTTGAGGCTAAGGATGATGAACTTTTGGGCAAAAGGGTAGGAGTGTTTCCGCTTATCCCATGCATGACATGTTCACAATGTAAGGCAAGGCGGTATGAGATGTGCTCCGATTACAGCTATATCGGCTCACGATGTGACGGAGCATTTGCAGAGTATGTCAAAGTGCCGGAGACAAACATTATCCCAATTCCGGAGAATGTCAGCTACGAAGCTGCGGCAATGATGGAGCCTATGGCTGTTGCTGTTCATGCGATACGGCAGATTAAGCCAAGACGTGACGAGACGGTGGCAGTATGCGGAATGGGAACAATTGGGATGCTGGTAACAATGTTCCTTCTTGAAATGGGAATAAAGGATGTAATAGTATTCGCAAACAAAGAGCATCAAAGGAAAAAGGCGGTTGAACTTGGCGTTGACCCGGCGAATCTTGGATTGAAAGACAGGCCGATAGATGTTTTCTTTGAGTGCGTAGGAACCAACGAAACCATAAATTGGGCATTGAATCTTACGGCTCCCGGCGGACGGGTTATGCTTGTGGGCAATCCGGCTTCGGATGTTGAATTGGATAAGAATACGTATTGGAAAATCCTAAGAAAGCAGTTGACTCTGAAGGGAACCTGGAATTCATCGTATGCAATGGATGGTTTTCAACAGTTTGGAAGCCCGGATGACTGGCACTATGTATTGGAGAGACTGAGTAACGGACGGATTGATCCTACCAAACTTATAACACACAGATTACCTTTGGAAGAACTGAAAACAGGTCTTTATATTATGAAGGATAAATCGGAAGATTATATCAAGGTTATGGGGGTATTCAAGTAGATTCATGAGAACGGTTTTTCACAGATATGGAAGTATAGTAGAGCCTGATATTATAGAGGCATTTAAAAAATTCGATATTGAAGTTGTCGAGGATGATTTGGAGATAACGCAAAAAAGCATAGATTCCGATACGCGTATCAGGGTCTTGAGTGAGGCTGTGTTAACAAATCGTCCCGATTTTGTTTTTAGCATAAATTACTTTCCGTACATTGCTCAAATTTGTGAAAAATTGCAAATTTATTATCTTTGCTTGAGCGTTGACTGCCCTGTGTCGGAAATATATTCCAAGACAATAAGAAGTCCGTATAACCGTATATTTTTGTTCGACTATGCACAATATGAAAGTATCGTAAATGAAAATTTCGAGGGGATTTTCTATCTCCCGCTGGCAACCAATGTCAATCGATGGGATGAGGAACTGGGAGAATTTGCACCGGAGAGCGTAAAGTATGAATATGATGTTTCGCTTGTTGGGTCTTTGTATGAAGAAAAATCGGTGTTTAGACAGATTACAGACAAGGTAGATGAATTCAGCAAAGGATATTTGGACGGACTTTTGGCAGCAGGTGCAAGAGTTCCGGGCATTTCGATTTTCGACGAAGTCTTCAAAAATCCAAATAAGGATGTTGCCGCACTGATTAAAGATTTGGAAAGAACGGCCCCCTCATTCTTCGAAAAGTATACAATTTCGGATTCTTTGATTGACGGAAAAACTTTTGCGATAGTTCAGAATCTGCTGGGATATGAATTGTCGGCTCGGGATAGAGTGCTTTTGCTCAATACATTGGCAATGAATTCAATTGATACGCATATATTTACCAGAAGTTCAACAGATGAACTTGATACGAGAATTAGCATACACGGCGGGGTGGCAACCCATACCCAAATGCCGCATGTTTTCAGGAATTCCAAGATAAATCTCAATCCTACAATGCGATGCATACAGACAGGGCTTCCACAGAGAATATGGGATATAATGGGATGCGGCGGCTTCGTGATGACCAACATTCAAACGGAGCTACCCGAATATTTTGAAGTGGGAGAGGATTTGGTGTGTTATGAGACACTTGCAGATGCTGTTGAAGTGGCTCAGTATTACTTAAACCACGAAGATGAACGTATGGGAATTGCCCTGAACGGATATAATAAGGTTAAGCAGCATCATACATATGAAATTCGAGTAGCACAAATGTTGAAGGAAGTGTGGGGATAGAGATTATATGTCAAAGCGAATTGTTGCCATGGCATCTCACGAAAGACCTTGGAGTAATGTTGAACTAATAAAGGATTGCGGCCTTATACCCTATTTGTTGTATCGTGAACACGATTGCGAATCCGTGATGGTAGGTGCAAAAGGCGGAGATTATCCATATCTTAATACTTATGTAAAAGGGCTCAGGATGGATTCCTTGCCTGATGGTAAAACAGAGACTAAGGTTAAGTATATAAGTGAAAATGCGATGAATATTGACGCCTTGGTGTTGCGGGGGGTCTTTTCATACAATTTTCCGGTTGCGGAAGCATACAAAAGAAATAATCCTGAAGGCAGAATATATCTTGGACTGGATGCAAACAGTATTTGGATGGATAAGTTGGACTGCGAAGATGATGCATTCGTAAATTTTATGAATAGCTGTGATGTAATAGCCACATCTTCGGAGAAAATGTCAGATCATCTAAATCGAAAGTGGCCGTGGGTAATCGAACATATTCCGAATGGCTATTATGATTTCGATAAGTGTGATTATGAATATGATTATGCATGCAAAGAAAATACAATATTGACAGTTTCACGATTGGGAACTTCGCAAAAAAGAACCGATATTCTGCTTGAGGCATTTGCTATGATAGCAGATGCAATTCCTGATTGGAATCTTAAGCTGATAGGTAATGTTGAAGAATCTTTCAAACCATATATAGAATCGTTTTATGAATACTGCCCGCAACTACGCGCCCGTGTGATCTTCGAGGGGGAATTGACAGACCGCAAGGCATTGATGGATGAATATAGGAGGGCGAAGATATTTGCCCTGTCTTCCGACGTGGAAGGTGGAACACCCAATGTTATATCTGAGGCACAACATAGAGGCTTGGCTGTTGCGACTACCAAGATTGATGCCTATGAAGAGGCAATAGGATATGGTCGATGCGGTATGGCATCAAATACCGGAGAGGCGAATGAATTTGCTCAGATTCTATATGATTTGGCAACGTCCCCGGTATTGGAATCACTTAGTCGTAATGCGGTGGCTTTCGCAAACGAACACTTTGATATGCGAAAATATGTAGATATGATATATGAATTACTGTTTGGATAGAAGCATGGGAAAAATAAACTTTGAAGATAACATATTTTCATACTGTGAAAGAGAATTCAAAGAAGAAATATTGAATTTGAACAGACCGATAGATAATCATGGCCGAATTCCTTTTTCTGAAATTGAGGGGAAGGATAGTGTCTCATCATTGATTGAGAGAATGATTTCTTTGAATTCACAATTTGATGACGGGATGCAATATCAACCATATGATTTTTTGATGATAAATTTACTGTGCATCAAAAAATGGATTGCAACTTCCGCTTTGCAAACTGTTGTTGTCATGGCTCCGACAGGCGGAAGAGTTGAGTATCAGTTGTTGAATATGCTTAGCTGTTTCAATCCGAAAGCTTCGCTTTTTACTATTGAGGTTGAGGATTTGAAGGACATTAATGAAAACTTCGTGGATTTGATGATAGTGGATGCCAGAAATTCTGAATATCAGTATGAAGAGATAAGAGATTCCATATTCAGAATCATGAAAACTTCGGGGGAAGTTATTTGGTATTCAAATAAAGGAAATCCGATGGATACTGCTGTAAATACATATTCGCTCTATCCCAATACGGTTATATCAAGGCAAAAGATAAGAAAACCCGGAATGGATTATTCAAATTGCTCAGAGGAACAACTTTCCGAGTTGATAGCCGAAACTCTTAGAAACGGTAATGCGGAGGAGAAGGCGAATCTTGTCAAAGAACGTGCCGAAAGAAGAAAGAGGCGTTTTGGTATAGACACATTGAGCGATTCTGTATTGTGTAGTTACAATATGGAAAGATATTCGGGAACGGTGTCTATCTATTTTAATGACGAAACAACAACTTGTGGCGATGGAACGCGACCTGAAGACGGAAATTCCGGTATGGGTGGTTCACAATATGAAAATCTATTGCTGATAAGATTTTTGAGTAAATTGAATACGGATTGCAGGGTTGATGTATATCATAGTAATTCGCTTAATAGATTCCCGGAAGGAGTCAATAACATATTGGTAAGCAACATTGCAGAGGCCGTAAACAAGCACAATGAAGGTACGGCAGATAGTTTTTTGTTTACCTTTTCTCCTACGGATATGGATAAATTGAATAACTGCATATGCAGAAATGCTATTTGCTGGTTAACAGTTCCATTATCTTTTTTTGATAAGAAATATACCCAAGAGCTGACGGAGAATTATAACATTAAGCAAGTGGTATGCGTTAGCCGGAGTATGTATGAATCATATCGTGGACAGCCGATTTTCAGAAAAATGACATATATTGATAATATGTGGTGTATGCCGGAAGATAGCTTGCGGATCTATGAGAATCGCAGTCATTGCGTTACGTATTTGGGAGGAGTGTATCCTCAAAAAGGTTTTCATATACTGGCAAAAGCTTGGAGAAAAGTATTGTCCGAAATCCCCGATGCTGAATTGAATGTAATCGGATCGGGAACATTGTACGCTAAAGATGCAATAATGGGTAAGCGCGGTATAGCATGTCAAGAATATGAGGATTTGTTTTTGCCGTATCTGACAGACGCTAAAGGAGAATTGCTAAAGTCAGTACATTTTCACGGATTATTGGGAAGAGAGAAGAACGGAATATTGATTAATACGGCGGTTGGAGTGGTAAATCCGTCGGGAATAACAGAAACATTCTGTATTAGCGCAGTAGAGTTTGAATCACTAGGAGTACCTGTGATTTCCAAAATGAACATAGGCTTGGTTGATACTGTAGTCAGTGGAAAGACAGGATTGCTTACAAAAAATGCGGATGCGGAAGAGTTGGCGGATGCAATAATCAAAATTTTGTCAGATGATGAAAAGCGAAAGCACTATGGTGAAAATGCTGTTGATTATGTCAAGAAACACTTTGAGCCGCAAGTGATAATCCCCAAATGGAATAGTTTGTTAAATTCAGTAAATAAAGATGAGGTGTAAGTGATGAAACAGAGTATTGATGCACAAATCAGATGTGAAATTTCAAATAATCCCGAATCATATGAAGGATATTTGAAATTGGCAGATTACTATTTTGATACGAACATGCAGTTGGCATATTTGTGCTTGGAAAATGCTCTGTTCTATTGCGACAATCAGGAAGTGAGCGACAGTATAGCAGATACGCTTGGCGAATTGATTGCTGCAGGCGTGTATGTGCGTCCTGCAAGTTTTATAATACTTTCATATAACAATCTGGAATTTACGAAATTGTGTCTTGAAAGCATTAGAAGAACGGTACCGCAAAGTGCAAGGGATATTATTATTGTTGATAATGCATCCACTGATGGAAGCGTTGAATATCTAAAGGAGCAAAGTGACATAAAGCTCATTCTAAATTCTGAAAATCAAGGATTTCCTAAAGGGTGTAATCAGGGAATTGAGGCATCAAATCCAAATACAGATATATTTTTACTGAACAACGATACAATCATGCTTCCTAATTCGTTGTTCTGGTTGAGGATGGGATTATATTCTGATGATAGCTATGGAGCAACAGGGGCTATGTCTAACCACAGAACTAACCAACAGTGGGAAGAAGAGTGCCAACAATATAACATGAGCACAGAAGAAGGCTTTAATTCCATGTATGATTATGGAACTAAGGTAAATACTATAATGGATTATCCATATGAAGAGAAAATATATCTTATCGGCTTTGCACTTTTGATAAAAAGAAATGTGTTAAATGAAATAGGTGTGCTGGATGAAATATTTACGCCTGGAAATTTCGAAGATGTTGATTATGGAATAAGAATGCTTAAGGCAGGGTATAAAAATATCCTTTGTCATAACAGCTTCATTATTCATTTCGGAGGAACTTCATTTAATAAAGATAGATCTGGTTATTATGAATTGTTACATAATAATCGGATGAAATTAAAGGAGAAATGGGGATTTGATATTGAATATTATAAGAATGCCAGAATGGATCTTATTAATCATATTAATGAACCTAGAGAGAAAGAACTTAAAGTTCTAGAACTTGGATGTGGGTTAGGAGCTTCTGCGGCTAAAATTAAATATTTATATCCTAATTCAGAAATATATGGTTTAGACATATGTGATGATGTCATTGAGATTGCTAACTCGTTCGCTAAGGTTGAACAGACTGATGTTGAGATCTATGAATGGCCATGGGAGGATGAATTCTTCGATTACGTGGTGATGGGAGATGTGCTTGAATATTTAAGATATCCAGATGTAGTTCTTAAGAAACTACACAGGATGGTTAAAAAGGGTGGTCATATAATCCTTAGTATGCCTAATGTTATGCATTACTCAGTTATGATCCCACTTATTACAGAAAGCAAGTTCCCATATAGAAGTGAGGGAATATTAGACACTACACATCTTAAGATGTATACAAGATATGAGATAGAAAAACTGATAGTAGAGTCTGGATATACTGTTGAGTTAGGTGCATTCAGTATGCCAATCACTCCAACTCCAGAAGAAGAGAAAATAATAGATGTATTCGTCAGTCTTATGAAGGAGAAGGATAAGAATCAGTATCTTGCTTATCAGTATATGTTTAAGGCGATGAAGATATAGAAATTGTGCTAATAGATAAAGGAATAAATAGATGAACGAAAACCTTCAGAAGATTAAAAATATGATAGAAGAAAATCCTATGGATTATCAGGCGTATCTGGAACTGGGTGATTATTATCTTGATGAGAATCCATATTTGACATATTTGTGTTTGGAAAATGCACTGTTTTATTGTCAGGATGAAGCTGTGAAGACTAATATTGCCAGCGTTTTTGGGGATTTGATTAATGCTGGCATATTTGTTCGACCAGTTAGTTTTGTAATTCTTTCATACAATACTAAGCAGTTCACTAAAATGTGTATTGACAGTATTAGAAGAACAGTTCCTTCATCAGCTAGAGATATTATAGTGGTTGATAATGCTTCAACTGATGATAGCGTTGAATATCTGAAAGCGCAGACAGATATTAATCTTATTTTAAATCCTGAAAATGAAGGATTTCCTAAAGGATGTAATCAGGGAATAGAGGCATCTAGACCGGATACAGATATTTTTCTTCTAAATAATGATACCATAATGCTTCCTAATTCGTTGTTTTGGCTGAGAATGGGATTATATTCTGATGAAAAGTATGGTGCAACAGGTAGTGTATCCAATTTTGTAAGTAATATGCAGGCGGTTGAGAAGGCCAAAGATATAGATATTCTTACGGATGAAGGTTTTGATAAAATTTATAGTATGGGAACTGCTATTAACAATATAATGGATAACCCATATGAAGAAAAACTGTATCTCGTTGGTTTCGCACTATTAATTAAAAGGGAAATTATAAATGAGATAGGAGTTCTCGACGAAATATTCACTCCCGGTAATTATGAGGATGTAGATTATGGACTTAGAGTAATTAATGCTGGATATAAGAATATCGTATGCCATAATAGCTTTATTATTCATTTTGGTTCGGTTTCTTTTGGAAAAGATGTGAAAAAATATCATGATCTTATGTTGAAAAACAGGGAAAAGATGAAAGATAAGTGGGGAATGAATGTAGACTATTATAAAATACCTAGAACTCCGCTTCTTGAATATATTGAAAATGACAAATATGATCCAATTCGAGTACTTGAGTTAGGCTGTGGACTTGGAGCCTCTATGGCTAGAGTTAAATATGAATATCCTAATTCAGAGCAGTGTGGTGTAGATATATGCCGTGAGGTTATTGATATAGCTAATTCATTTATGCAGGTATATGAGGCTGATGTAGAAGCGTTCGATTGGCCTTGGGAAAAAGAAAGCTTTGATTATGTGATAATGGGCGATATTCTTGAGCATTTGAGATATCCAGATATAGTACTTAAAAAAGTCAATGAATTGCTTAAACCAGGCGGCATTATTGTTGTAAGCATGCCTAATGTAATGCATTACTCAGTAATGGTTCCGTTACTTACAGAAAGCAAGTTTCATTATGCTAGTGAGGGAATTCTTGATACGACACACTTGAAAATGTACACAAAGAACGAGATTGAGAAATTGATCAATAATGCTGGATTTTCTATTGAAGCAGGACAATACACAATGTTTAAAGATCCAAGTGAAGAAGAAAAGAAGGTTATCGATGTGCTGACGGGATTAATGAAAAAGAGTGACCCAGAACAATTTTTGGCTTATCAGTATATTTATAAAGCAAGAAAGATTGGTTAGGATTGAAGATAAATCATAAGTAATTTTTGAACTTCTGGAAGACAACCAGTTTTTTGGGCTCTTGAAAAAAGTGTTGAAACAACTTTGTCAAAAAATATTATTAACAAGGGTGATAAAATGCAGATTAATTTAGCGATGTCATTCAATAAAGTATATGTAAAGTATGCGTACGTAATGCTTACCTCATTATTTGAAAATCAGTATGAGGGTACGATAATTAACTTAACGGT
>JAZUFE010000021.1:0-30521 GCA_045640525.1 Lachnospiraceae bacterium
CGTTGTAAGTGCTTCTGATTGCGGTTATTTTGCCACCGCAAGGGCAAGTGCCGTAATGGTAAACACCTCTGTCTTTAAATTGTGGAATTGCCTTTAATCGTTCAAAGAATGGTGTCAGGTCTTGTTCTTCTGTATTCATTCCGTCCTCTCTTTCTGTTCAGAATGTTGCTTACACATATAATCACCTATTGCTTTGCTAACCATTTCTTGTGCTTCAAAGAATGATGTGGGTTCGTCAAATTCAACAATAATCTCAATCCTATGTGTGCGAAGTTTATCTACTGATACCGCATTACTTTTTATTATCTTGCTCATTCTCTGTTCCTTTCTGCATCTGCTCTAACATTTCCCAAAATATATGAGCATTTTTGGGATTGTTCATATTCTGATAATTCTTAAATGCAAACCCTACATCTTCAATCGCGTCTGCCCTGCCTTGCTGATATGCTTCATCTCTGATTTCCTTTGCGGAGCAAGGATAATTCTTTTCAAGTGTTTCCTTTTTCATTCTCTGCTCCTTTCCGCATTTGCTCTAATTCTGCAATAAACCTAATCCAACTTTCTTTGCAGATTGCTATAATATTTTCTCGTTCTTCAGTGTCAAAAGCGTCCTCAAGTAATTCCTCTAGGAATATTTCTCTAAACAACTCTGTATCTTCAATCGCATCTGCTCTTATCTGCTTATCGTGACCGTCCAACTTCTTAATGACCGCATCATATTCTTCTTGGCTAATCTGTCCTTTGTGCAACCATTTGTCAATCATACATTTAAGACTCATTCGCTCACCTCTTTCTTCAAATCCTCAATATCTTTAAGAAACACAACTTTATACATCACTCCGTCATCATCAATAATTGTCCTCTGCTTCTGCATTACCTTATCAAGCAACTTGGAATCGTGTTCGCCTACATCAATTATCAAACGATAATCTTCTTCCAAAATCTTTTCTGCTTCAGTAATATCTATAAATTTCATACCTACCTCACTTCCTCAATCTCTGCTAACTTCTGATTGATTATTTCGATAATAAGCATAACTGTTAATAATGGTTCAATTTTCTTGTCTTTAATATAACCGTCCTTTGATTCCTCTAAAGTTTGCAATACTTCTTCCCAAGCATTAAGGGAACGGATTGCCAACTCAAATGAAATATCCTTTGGGAAGAATATTCTTGTATTTCTTGCAAGTTCTAATTGTTCTATTGCACTCTTAATATCTGTCATTCTCATTCCCCCAATCAAGTTTCTGTCCACACCATTCGCAATAATTCGGCTCGTTGAATCCAAACTCTATTACTCCGCATTTAGGGCACACATTGTTTTTACCTATCGGCTTAATCGGAATTTCCTTTTCTATCAACATTTCAAAGCACTCTTTTGTTATCTTCGTGATATTGTATTCGTCATACTCAACCGATATTTCGTGTCCGTTGCCTATGTTGTATTTAATCTGTTCTGTCATTCTTCATCACCTCTCATTCACAATCAGGACACGCTTCGGGCATCCAATCAAATACACTTGTTTGTCCTTTTATGTCTTGGTTTAGATACCAATGCTCTGGATCACGCCAAGGTATTCCGATATAATCGAGAACTCTTCCCCATCCGTACTTGCTTCCTGTTTCAACCTCAATGCAGCATCCATTCATCCAGAAATCCCATTCTTTAGGGTTGCGCTCATACAGTCTGTCGAATCTGTGTGGTCTTGATTCCATCTGAATCCCGAATCCACACATACTGCAACCGGTCCTCTGTTCACCCGTGGTATAATATTCGATTCCATCTATTAGCAAATCATTTTTCCTTATATGCACTTCTCCGTATATCTCTGGAATATGTACTCCTAATTCAACGGCAAGACGAATTACGTCCGAATGATAAAAGAATGCAAATGGGCAACTCCTTGCGGTCGTTTTCCCCCAATAATTGCATCCGTTCTCTTCCAAAGCGTCTGCTCTTTGACCACCTTCCGATGCCATTAGTCCGAGAAACGGAACTGAATGATGTTCTTTTGCCCAATTATCGCAAGGTGCTTCTTTCAAGTAATAGCAGCAAGTGCTTGAAACTTTGAAATTTGTTGGTGCTTTATATCCAAGTGCTTTTCCTTCTTCGTCTAGTCCACCAAACAATTTAAGATATGTTTTTGGGAGTTGCATCTTGGATTCGGTCGCAAAATGTCCTAATTCTCCGCATTCACCTGTAATGATTGCGTGTCTTACAGTTTTATTCTTTTCTGTCGGATTAGCTAAAGTGTTAATTTTGTTTGCAATCTTCTTCGACAGAACCGGAAAACCTTCTTCCTGTAACACCTTAACTTTTGACTTCAATGGCTTTACTGCTATGCAACCCAATTCTTTATGAACCTTTTGAATTGAAGCATCTTCTAACATTGATGCCGATATAGCCGGTACTCTATCCGCATCATATCCCATTGACCTAATCAATGAACAAAGAACGATACTGTCCAAGCCACCAACCGACACATGATTATTCCAACCCTTTTTTTCGGATTCATCCAACCACCAACGGATGCGGTCTTTTGCCATTGCCACTTTTACGGGATAAGGTGCTGACTGCTTCTGGAGCATCTCTTTATGTTTTTCAAGTTTATGCTGCTTATATTCTTCGATATCATCATAATTACCCATTATCCATGCACCTTCTTTCTAATCTCCATCTCAAATCCCAACCTATCAATCAGCAGTAAGAAAGTTGATAAGTTTGGAATGCGTTTTCCGTTCTCAAAAGCACTAATCGTTGCCCTTGCTATTCCTGTGTCTTCGTGCATCTGTTGAACAGTCAAGTTTCTATCTTCTCTCTGTTTCTGAACCCATTTAGCAATATCATCCGTCTGCATTAGTCCACCTCGATTCCGAAGTACACACCTTCTCGTCCATTAGTCTGATTCCATTTGCGTTGCAGCTCGATTTTCCACTGTGGAGTCTTGCAAATATTCGGTGATTCCAACCCATAATCGGGAAAATGCGAGACATCGTACAATGTTTCATTCCCGACCTTAATCGGTTTTGCTTTGATGGTGCGTGTTCGCTCAACCGTAACAGGAACCGTTGACATTGATATCTGATTCAGCTTCGGTGCTTTTAACAAATCCTCTGCAAGAAGCGGTTCTTTATAACGCTTGGGTGCTATCAATCCCTTCCGTTCCAAAGACTGCCTGACTGCTTGTCTCGGTCTGTTGTACTTATCCGCTAACTCATTCACTGTTGCTCCCTGAATGAATTCCTTCGCTATCTGTTCGTATAACTCATATGTTGCTTTCTTGGTATCGGGCATTACATGATTTGCTTGGAACTTCAATTTCAATGTGTTGATATTGATTCCCAACTTCTCCGATATCTCATCATGGCTAATTCCGGCTCTTCTCATTCGGAATGCTTCTTCCCATTGCTCGTCAGTATATTTCTTATGACATGGCATTACTTTCATTTGCTTTTCTCCTAACTGAATTTCACTCTGTATTCGTCTTCCACTTGATCTCCGAATGCTAACGATATCTTTTTCGCATAATCGAACATCGAATTCTCTTTATACCTAGTCAGAAATTCCGACTGTAATTTGATAAATTCCATAAACCATTTATCAGCTTGCTTCTTGACCGATGGCATATTACCAAGTGAAACGACAACTCTCTTTTCAAAATCTTTTCTGATATATTCTTGCTTTTCCATATCTTTCATGTGAACGGTATCTCCTCTGGTATGTTTATTTGTTCAAATCCATCGTTTCCCAAGTAATCCCTTGCAAAATTTCTGCTGCTATCTGTAATTCGCTTACTGTCTTTTTCGAAGTACAAAAGCACTGTTCCCGTCTCTCCTGTAAGTCTGTTTTTGGTGATTCTCAATTCACGCTCTGTCGGATCATCGTCTTCCTTGTTTTTGTGTTGGACTTTATCGTAAGACATAACCACATCGACCTTGTTAGTGATATCTGAAGAACCGGACACATCATCATTCGTAAATTCTGCATTGATAGACTTTCTTGGGTGAGCAACCAAAATAATAACTGCTTCGTATTTCTTCGCTAACTTTGCCAATTTCCCGACAAAATTAGATTGAGACCGATATAACATTTCATTCGAGCTGCAATCTTCCAATGCAGACATCAGATTGTCTAAAATACAAAGTTTACATTCCTTTTGAATGATTGCTTGCTCCATAGTGGTTAATAATGACTCATACTCTGATGATTCTTCTTCAACGACTGCGTTATTGTCGTAAATAAATAACCGGTTCCTGTACCAATCATTGCATTTGTCGATCTCTGAATTAGTCAATTGGTTCTTTCCGTATATCTGACGGTCAATCCAATTCTTAACGAAGAAGTCGGGAAGTTCTCCGGAATACATAAACACATTGAATCCTTGCGCCAAACCTTCAACCGCATATTGTGAAGCAATTGTTGATTTTCCGTTTCCACGCTTACCACTTTGGAGAACTACGGAACCGACTTTAAACCCACCCGTCAGGATCTTATCGATAGGTCTAATACCGGTACTGATTGTCGTAACACTTTCAACGTCCACTTTCTCAACCTCTGACATACACTTTAATTTCTTAGAACTGACACCTTCCGCATTGTTAATCACGTTCAGAACAGCTTCCTTGCCGAGATTTTGCAGAATATCGTTTGCATCCTTATAACCTTGATAATCTTCAACCCTTGCGACCTTGACCTTTAAGGGGAATCTCACTTTTAGATAATCCGCTAACGAAATACGTCCTTTTTCGCAGTCTCCGAATACGACTATTTCTTTGAACTTCTGCATCCAATCCCAACAGTGAGGAATCCAGGTAAACCCATTCATCCCAATTGGAACCGATACCGCATTCGGAACCCCACATTCCGCAACTGATAATGAATCCATCTGTCCTTCTGTTATTACCAACCGTTCAAAGTCAATACAGTGATTCATTCCAAACAAGATAGGCATACATCCCGTTGCGCACCATTCTTTTGAGCCTTTATCACCCTTTTGATAAGTGACATTTCTGTACTTAATGAATCTCAATTCGCCTTCCGCATCCTTAAAAGGAAATATAAGTACGTTCTTCTGCTCTTCGCATACTGTGATTTCATATTGTCGGCAAATCCTTTCTGATATTCCACGACTCTGCAAATATGCAACTGCTTCATCTCTGGATTCGGTGACTCTGTGAGCATCTTTGAACTTTCTGAATTCGCCGTTCGTGTTCTGAATGTTGTAATATCGGTCAACCTCATTAGATATTCGAAAATCGAAATCCCTTGAAAGATTAATCATGTTACCTTTGGCACCACAAGAACCTCTGAAACAATTGAACAATCCCGATTTAAGATTGATTGCAAATTTGAATCGTTTCGTAGTGCTATTTCCGCAATACGGACATTTCTCAAACACTAACTCATCTCTGACAATCTTGGTTTTAATATTCACATGACGAGCAAAAGCAATTGCATCCTCTTCTTTAAATTCATAAAACCCCATCTCAATCCTTCTTTCTCTTACGGATCATCCCATTCCCAATCAACAGGACCGTCATCTTCTTCGTATTCGACAGGAGCCGTTTCGCTAGAAATCGGCGAACTGTCTTCTTTTCTTTCTTTATCATTCTTTACATTCTTAAGTAGTGACTTGTCAGTGTCCTTGTTACTGTCCTTATGAGTGTCCTTGTTACTGTCCTTGTTAGTGTCCGACCGACCTTGGAAATCGTCATATTTTACAATGGTTAAGAGTGTCGCGCTATGTGTGCGGAAATCACGCGAAATCATGCGCAAATCTATGAGCATTTTTAGGAAACGGCTAACTTTGTCCTTACTCCAATGCCATCGCTCTGCCAAAATTCTAATGCTTGTATAAACTTGACCTCTTTTAATGGTTAATGCTTGACCTTTATAAACGATTTGTTTGGTCTTTACATTTGCCATCATTATCAAATCTATCCAAGCAGACCGCCTGTCAAAGGGAGACGAATTGAGCCAAATTGTACTTTCTTGAATTTGCCTATATAGTTTTATCCACCCTTTATCCATAGACACCTCTTTCCAACCGGTCCTTTAGTTCTCTGTATAGAATTTCTTTTATCAATCTTCCGGTCACTTCGTGTTTGCAGAATATCGGCTTAATATTGTAGCGTATCATCCACGCTACCAACGATGCCGTGAATGCCTTACAGTTAAATTTCGTGTTATACTTTCCCGTTAGAAGTTTCTCCCAAGAAGAATCTTCAATAATGAGATATATTGACGCTCCGGCTTCCGCAGCTCTTTCAAATTCTCTTCGGAACCGGTCTCTGCTTTGACAGAAACATTGACTCAGTTCTTCGAGATCCTTTTTTCTCTCAATCATCACATCAGGACTAATAGTTACACCTTCTTGGTAGTATTCTTTCCCATCAGGCATTACAAAATTGAAAGTATAATCACCATAGTTAAGAGTTTGCCTTCTGAACGGAACGCCGAATGTTTGATATCGTTTCTGCGCTCTGTCAGAAGGTTGTTCTCTTGTATCTGTAAGGACAGACATTGAATTCAAACAACTTTCAATGTCGAACAATTCCATTAGTTAAACGGGATCTCCTCTGCTTCTCCGTCAGGAATCGACACGAAATCGGATGATGATCTCTGCGACTGCTGATTTGTTCCATAACCATTCTTCGCTATGAATTTTGCCTTGGGTGCTTTGCCTTCCTGGATAGACTGAACGGAACAAGCGAATCTAGCCTCGGTGTACAAACATTCTCTGCCTTCTATCACATTGCCTGTCTCCCCGAATACAATTCCGACTTTCAGACCTTTCCATTTGGTCTCATCCCAATCCCAAACATAACCGGTGTTAGAATCTTCAAATGCGGAAGTCCATTTGGCGAAGCTGTTCTTGGTCCAGCCGTCCTTCTCGGAACCGTCATCCTTGGGAACATACAATGCCGTCTGCCCTTTAAACTTCTTGTCCTCAGCAGTATTCGCATCGTACTGTTTTTTGAAGAAATCTGCATAATCACCTTCTGCGACATCGAACTGAATCTTGATTCTGTCGGAGTTGCCGTTCTCGCCGTTTTCATACTTAACATTGAGAATCTTACAGATATACGCACCGGACGGAAGTTTCTCACTTGCCGAATACTGTGCTGCTTTCTTTGCATCTTCATAACCTTTAAACTGTTTCATTTTTCTTATCCTCCATAATCTTATTGATTGTTAATAATGTGGCTACTGCGATATTAATTTTCTCGACTGTCGGAGGATATTCATGTCCTGTGCATCCTTCAGCAAAATGTGAATTCTCCATATAATCGAGATAATCAAAAAATGTGTTCATAATCTTTACTTCTGAATCGTTCATAAGTCGTAATACTCCCTAATCTGCTTATCAACGAATGCCAAATCGTTCGGAATTTCTAACTCGAACATTCCTTCCGGTGACTTTGCTGTTGTGAATCCATCGGATTGTGTAAGGAATATATGTTCTTCTGCTTTTGCCATTGCTATCAGAACGATATCGAAACATCCTTCTAAAGTAAGATATTGGTCAATCATCTGACCGACTGTCTTTGCCTTGGTCCTTCCCGAATTTTTATCGAATTCCGTATGATGTAAAAAATAGACAACAACATCATCGGGAAGATTGTGATTGATATGATGAATCAAATCTCTGAAATGCACTGCCATATCGGAATATTTCTTGTATCCCGTTTCATTCACTCTGTCGAACATTTCGTTGACCAAAAGGTACTGTGAATCATCAATGATGTAGCACTTCTGCTTTGGATCAGACAGAACCGAACCGATTTCCTTGTATCCGGCATTCTTACAAACCTTGAATCCTTCTTTCTTAAAAGGAAGTCTTCCCTTTTCGACAGAAAAGATACCAATCTTTGTCGGATCTAAATTCTTAATTGAGTAAGTTTTTCCGCTTCCGGACTCACCCATAATCAATACCGGTAATCCCATATTCTCATCCCCCTTTCTACTTAATATTCAAATGAACTCCACGCTCGCCCAGGTACGCAAAGGACGATACATCCTCACCAACACTAATTGCTTCTCTGATTGCCTTAACATTCGGCTCCCACTTTTTGAACTGTTCGGGAATTGGAGCATTGTCAACGAAAATTAACGGGGCAACTCCGCCGTTCTTGGCAATCTTCAAATTGAAGTGTTCGGTCTTAATCTCCGGAAGCTGCATTGCATTCATTGCATCCAGGAAGCGAGATTTCATTCGGTCAATGTTGTTTGATAACGTGCTAACATGAGCTTCGATACGCTTCTTCTCTGTCTGCCACTTGGTCAACTCTGCTTCCAATTCCTTTAAAACAATGGCATAACCTTCCGCCTTATTTTCGATATCTGCTCCGAGATACGCTTCGAGAGTATCTGATATAATCTGTTCGTCTGCTTCGTCATCCTCAAGCAGTGATTTCAATGCTAAATATTCATTTGTCAATTCATATAAATTCATAAGAATCTTTCCTTTCTTTGTGATATAATGTTCTTACCTTTACTTTGTGTTAGTGCTTATTCAGCACGGGAAACTGAGTCCATTGCCCTGGACTCTTTTTCTTTGTTCTTCAAACACACGAAGTTCTTGTGCGCCTGACGAACTTGCATTTCAAGTAATGTTCCGCAAACCAAATCGAATTCAACAACATCGAGCTTAAAATCCATAGCATCTTCTGCGCTATTGGAATATCCTCTTTTCGCTATGAATTCAGCGTGTTCGATGGCTTTTGTTGACAGATAACGCATGACATTATCGAACTTAATCTGCGTGTCTCTCAATTTGTCGTAATCATTCTTCGTGATTAGAAAATTATTTACTTCCATTCTCCTTCTCCTTTCTTTTTAGTTGTTCTTCCGCATAGTTCGGATTGCGGTTCCATTTTTGCATCATGTAGAAAATCGGCTCCCAATATTCTGCCCGTTCTTCGATTTCCCTTGCGTATCTGCTAGGCTTATCGGGATTATGCGTTGCTAATGCGGTTTCTTGCCCTTCATTCCACATTTCAAGGACTAAATACACATCATCGTATTCTTCTAACCATTGCCGCAAATACCAAGCACAAACCTTGATATTCTCGTCTCTGTTCTTCTTAACATCCTCTGCTCCGACCGCTTCGATTCCATGTCTGAACCAATATGGATTCGTAATTTGCGTTGCGTTCGGAAGCATTCCTCTTGATTCCTGATAGACCAAACTCATTAAAAGTGTCGGACTAATGTTGAACTCTTCTGCCGACTGTTGGCATTCAATCTGAACATCAACCGGAAGCAGAATCTCAAATCTCACATCCGGTTCTTCTGCGTTCGCCTTAATGCAAGAAGTAAGGACGGCTATCAGAAGCAGAACGAGTAAAATCGTGAACTTTCTTCTTTTTGTCATCGCAAATCCCCCAAAAGAGTAGTACCGCACCGATTGCCATTAAAATTAACGGTCTAATTACTGAACCATCCGTCTCGATTGCACCGGCACCGCCGAATGCTCCGAGCAATAATAAAATGTAACCAATGTTTGTCCTTATCATTCTTCATCTTCCTTTCTTGTTATTTGATATCCGGCAAAATCGAGGATCCTAATCCAATCCACTAACTGCTTGAAATAGACATTATTCATTCGGTAACTGATAGTCTGCTGACTTTGCAGAAGTGCTTCTGACAGTACCGCTTGCGGAATGTGTCGAACATCAACCATGATTCGTGAAGCAGCTTGCCGTTCCGCCGGAATCTTATTGATTACTTTTGACATCCTATTTCCCTTTCTTTAGTATCGTATTACCTTTTTGAGATTCTCAGGGCAAAAAAATAATATCATGCACATCCACTTCGAGAATATCTGCTATTTTGAAAGCCATATTCAATTTGATGTTTCCAGGATCCTTTTCCCATGCTCGGTAAGTATTATGATTAACTCCGCACATGGAAGCCATTTCAGCTTGAGAAATCTCTTTAATCCTTCTCCACTCTTTCAATTTAAGTGCCATTTTCTCACTCCTTTCGTTTTCTACAAGATATTGTGGGGAACAAAGGTTCTATACAATTTGTACCTCACAATTGTGAGTATACTTTACTTTTTTGAGTATGTCAACTAATTTTTTGACCTTTTTTGCTAAATTTGATATTATGTGGTTACGGAGGTGCGCATATGGAATTTGCAAGAAATTTGAAAAGAATAAGAACAGATAAAAATATGCTCCAATCAGAATTAGCAGAAAAAACCGGTGTAAGTCAGAAAGCCGTTTCTTCTTGGGAGACGGGCAAAACCTATCCAAGCATAGAAGACGCTTATAAGATGGCAGAAGTGTTAGGATGCGATGTAAACGACTTTGATGACAGACCTACTAGAAACAGAAATATTTCTACCGAAGAATTGGTCAATATGATTCTGCGAATGGATAACATCAAAGATGTTGAAGAAATAAGAATGGCTGTTGAAGATCGCATGAAGAAATTCGAAGAGCAGCGAAAATTTGAAAAAGAATTATTGAGAAAAGAACTCGCAATGCAAGAGATGGCAGAAAGATTAGAGAAATACAGAATTGAAGTAGAAAAATTAAGAAATTTAAGTGGGAAATATTCTCCGAACAGTTCAAACAGTGCATTAAAACCAAACAACAAATCGGAAGGTGACTAATGAAAATAGAAAAACTTTCTCCGAATAGTTATAGAGTAAGGCGGATGCGCCAAGGGCAGAATTACACGCTTTATTTTGACCATAAGCCGACCAAAACAGAGGTTGACCTACAATTTGCCGACTTATTAAATGACGGCGAAAAAAGGCAACCTGGAACGTTTAAGGACTATGCTCAAAAATACATAGAATCACGCTCGAATGTCCTGTCTCCGTCTTCGATAAACACATATGAAGGCTTAATCAGAGCTATCTCGGATGAATTTAAGAATATGAATCTGTACGATATCAGACAATCGCACATTCAGTTAGAATTGAACCGGTACGCTCAAAACCATTCACCGAAAACCGTGCGCAGTTTAAGTGGGTTTATAAGTGCCGTATTTGGCTCTTTTAGACCGTTATTTACTTACAGAATAACTTTACCGCAGAAAGTAGTAAACGACCATTATTTGCCATCTGAGGACGATATACAAGCAATTCTAAAAAGGGCAAAGGGAACTGAGGACTCAATCGCATTACAATTGGGCGTCCTGTCAGTTCGTAGAGCTGAAGTTTGCGCCCTGACTCTTGATGATCTAAACGGAAACGAACTCCGAATAAATAAAGCGTTGGTTTATAATCATAAATGGATAGTTAAGCCATGTCCAAAAACTGATGCTTCAAATAGGACGATATATTTACCGGATTCACTCGTTGAACAAATAAAGGCTCAAGGCTCGTTCTTTCCGTACTCACCGAATAAACTCAATTTACATTTGCACAAGTACCAGGACGAACTCGGCATCCCACGATTCAGATTTCACGATTTACGGCATTATTTTGCTTCTTATTCTTCAACGATAATGTCAGAAGCGGATGCGATGGCTCTTGGCGGATGGAAGTCTGATTATGTATTCAAACAAGTGTATCGAGAATCAATGGAAAAGAATAGAAAAGAATCTGCAAAGAAAATGGCTGAGATTATTCTTAAGTGATTTTAGAGGTTAAGAGTTTAAACCTCTTGTACGATTTACTGACAAAATTACTGACAAAAAATTTTACAAAGGGAATTTGTATCCCACAAAATAGGCTTGTATAATTTGTCAGTTACTGACAAAAAAGAACCCCGAAACATACGACAAATGCCGAGTTTTCGGGGTTTTTCATGCGTAGCGAGAAAGAGACTTGAACTCTTGTACTCAACTCTATAAATGCCCTATTTTCAAGGGTTTCAAGGATTTACTGACAAATTTACTGACAAATTTATCTCAACAATGCCCACGATTTTGGACCGCAAATTCCATCCCACTCTGCCGGATCAGCGAAGGTGTCGTGTTGCCATTCCATGAAAGCAGATTTTGTTTTTGGACCGAATGAACCGTCAACTTTTCCGACAGTGTAACCAAGGACGGACAGGACCGATTGCAGATAGTAAACATCGGCTCCTTTTGAACCCTGTTTGATGGTGATTCGTGTTATAGGTTTTGCATCGGAAAAAGTCGGAATGCAATATCCCACGATGTTGCTCTTTCTAGTCTTAACGGCAACGCAACCGCCATTATCTTGACTGCCACCATTCCCGGACGATGTATTTCCTTCGACAGTCTTCACCTTGCCATCTGAAAGCACATCCGTAACTAATCCGATATGGTCTCCCCAAGCTGTTGGAGTGCGGAAGTTAAAGATAACCAATGCACCCTTTTGTGGAGTTGAACAGAATCTGCCATTGGAATTGAACCACTTTGCCATTGCTGTTGTGGATGCAGTACGAAGAAGCATTCCCGAACAGAACCGGAAGCACCATTGTTGAAATATCACGCACCACGGCTGTCCGTTCATTCCGTACCATTCTCCGTACTTCGTTTTGTTGGAATTAGGCGGAGATTCTTTATAGCCTACTTCTGCCAATGCAAGCTGAATTACATCATTAACCTTTGCCATTGTTTTCGTCTCCTGTAATTTCTGCTATCTGTTTGATTAACTGCGATATTTTGTCAAAACCAATCATTGAGCCAACCCAAACTAGGATGCCCATAAGAATCATGCAAATAATGTTGTTTACCGTCCAATCGATGCCCAGAAGCATATAGGTAACAGCAGTACCACCGCATCCGATAACGATTGCATCAATTAGTGCGATGATGTTGGGTGAGCATACCTTGTCAGCGTTTGCATATGCCTTTTTGATTGCTTCGGTAAGCAGACTAGTAAGAGCTGCGCCGATGGTTAAGATAGTGATAAAAAGTGTGATAGTCATAGATACTCCTCTCTTATGCCGACTGTAACGGATAGACTGTTAGAATGTTGATTGTGTGAGATAGGGATTTTATGAGGTAGGTGTGACAGTCTAGTTTGGATTCCACATTTTAATCGGTTTCAATGTCATTTTGGTTCTTCGTCTTTTTGTCCTTGTGAACAATAACGCAATTGACCGTTTCAATTCCGAATGCTCCGAAGAACGATACGATTAGCGTATCAGGAACCGTTTGGAACAGACAGAACATAATAATCATTGCGATAGTAAACAGAACCAACAACGAACCACATATAATCAGAACAATATCAATCGTGTTCAGTTTCTTTTTGGGATTTCTTTTCTTTCTCATAATCCATTAACCTGTGTGCCTTATCGATTGCGATTCCGCATAGTGTAAGCAGAAAAATCAAACCGAAAAAGGCAAGTACGAAAATCAATACATAAAATGCAACCATATCAACCTCTAATCAGAAATGCAACTCGGCAATTCGTTGACCTTTTTAACAAGCGTGTCTGCGTATCCGTCACCGCCAAGAGCCTTGTAAGTCTTGTGTGCTTCAAGAAATGCTTGCCGTTCAATATCGGAAGCGAAACCCTTATCGACCAATTTCTCTCCGAAGTCGTAAATGTCTTTCATAAGGCACATACGAACTCCGACCTTGACGGGGTTTTTGATGTTGGTGATTATATCGATTATCTTGGTGAGTATTCCCGAACCGATAATAGCAATTACTATTGATGTGATTTGTTCTGATGTCATTTTAAATTTCTCCTAGATTGAATTTGAAAAAGGGGAACAATGCCGACTAGCACTATTCCCCCAAGTATTACTCTGCGTCTGCCGTTTCTCTGACAAATACATCATCAATGTATGTTCCGCCTGCGGAGTTTTTTACGATAACTTCTGCAAGCGCAACATCAGATGCGTTCATGTAAGTTGCCATTAAACTATGATACTTAACCATAGCAGATTCCTTTGTGTCATGAATGCTACCCTCAATCGGAGCATACTGACCTTGTGTGTTCTTGACGATTTTAATTACATAATACTTTTCTTCCATTTTATTTTCCTCTCTTTCTAAAATTGATAAATATTTATTCTTCGCAAATAATGTTCAAGGTAAAATATACCGTATTAGGAGTAGCGGTTGTGGTTTTATAAAATTCTACTTTTCCATTACTGTATATCCATACACTACCTACCTGAGTATAGCCAACGCCGTCACCCAAAAGCGAAAATCCACAGTTTGTAACGGCGCTTTTAAGCCACGGTTCGGAATTTGCTGAAACGATTTCAAAAGGACCACTCCCACTTGGAATGTTGGCATTTAATATTCCTCTTACCATTACATTTTTTCCGCTTTTGGCTAAAAAGAGCTGTCCGTACTGAGTATTTATCGTCTTTGTCTTAATACTTAAATCACTGTTTATTGCACTCACTTCGTCACCGAGGTTGGTCTGTGTCCAATCTGCGTGTGGTGGTCTTTGTGCCGTGTTGGTATTGGCAATGTATGTCTTTCCACCGTCATACAGAATTTCGCCCTTATTCCAAGTTCTAGCCGACCAAGTTTTTGCGAAACCTTGAATGCTAACTTTCCCGTCCACCGTTGCGTCCAAACTCTGCAAATACTGTTCGTCTGCTTCGATAGCGTCCGTGTGCGCTTGTAATGCACTCGCATTTATCGGTGTCGTTTCATTCGGTAAATCTTTCCACCCATTCGGATATGGATTATTGAAATTTGGTGTATAACTCATATTTTTACCTCTCTTAAATTATGTGATGATACAATTTGAACATTTTCTGATTATCAACAACGGAATCCTCTTCGTCCTCGGAGCATTGCGTTGGTGTGGCGTAAAAGTTACTTCCCGAACTCTGAAATGTCATGTTATCGATATAAACTAAATAATCATTTGAATGAGTTGTGTAAAAAAATTGCGGATAGCACAACTCACCGTTTCCGCTTACTCTCTCTGAATTGACATAGCACTTGAATTGATTGTAAATATCGTCTGCATAAACGATATGGTCACCATTTGCTTTTGCTACATCGAGCGTGATAGAATCCTCTCCGTTAATGTTCGGAATCGTTATCTGTTGCGGTAATGCTACTTGCGAAAATGAACTCATATTGGTCGAAGTGTAAAGAATCAATCCACCACCGTCTTGCGAACGATGATTGAAATACAAATAAAACCTACTATTCGCATACACTATCCCAAAATTAGATTTACGTTCGGTGAATAACTGTGCTTCTCTGACCACTCCGCTTGCGTTTATTTCCGTAATATAATAGTAAGTATCTCCACTAACCGTCTTTCCGTGAAAATGAAACCACCTACCATTAGCACATTGCGTATTCGTATCATAGAATAAATCCATATTGGAAAAACCGACTTGTGTTAGGCTCTTCGTTTCGGAATTGAAAGCATACCATTTATAACTTCCGTCCGAACCGCTTATCCACGCTATGTTTGAACTTGGGTGTGCGACCACATTACTCATAGTGGATTCAAACTCGGTCACTTCTCCAATCTGACACACTCCGCTAGGTTCTTCGGGTTCGTTAATCTCGATAAAGTACCACTTATCTCTTGTGGCATGGACGAGAACACCGCCTTGCATTCCTACGATTGCGTTTGTATCTCCGATTCCAAAATCGTGTTCTATCCATTGGACAACTCTTTCGTCTTTGCTCGATACATACAATCCGTCACTTATTCGCCCTAGATTATTCGTTACTCCCACTCTTGCCTTGTCTGAATAAGCACTCCGATTCAAATAGATTGAATTGCCACCTAGAATCTTCTCGCTAGGATATACGATTCCGTGTGGATTGACACTATAACTGTTGTCAGTCTGAAACATAAAATACTTATCGGGAAACATTGTTCTCCACAACAACCCGTCAAGATTCTGCTCGTCCTTTTTCACATAGAACCCACCGTGAAATCTTGGCTCTGCCATATTTTCAAACTTACCGTATACATCTTTGTGGTCTTTCCGTCTAAAGTACAATCGTGAACTCTGTTGTCTTTTTCCGTCTGAAATTGACATTTAAACCACTTCCTTACTGAATCGTTACTATCTCACCTTGTATCAAATAAATCGTATTATCTTGCGGATTTGTCGGTACTTGGCTCACACTCTGCACTTGGAATCCCGTTCCACCTTCTTCCAAAGCGGTTACACGTTCGTCAAGTGCTGAAATTTCTCTCGCCTGGTTGTCCGATTCCTTCTTTATCAAATCAAGTTTGGTTTTCAGATCGGAGATAAATATATTCTGATATTCAACTCCGCGTGCAGAAAACTCATCTTTTTGAGCTTGGATTCCTTTGAATGTTCTCGACAATACTGTGAATGACTTATATCCTTGACTTGTCTCATACGACAAACCATCTCCGCATTCTAAGTACGGTAATCCGTTATTAGTGGCCTTGAACGGAATGTAGCTTAGTTCACACACATTCGGATATATCGCACGAGCAATTTGCCTTACCTTCGGTTCCCCAAGGTTATATGTGAAAATATTGCCCTGAATAATATATCTATTTCCGCCTGTACCTTCATTGATTCCGTAATCATCCTCAGATTCCCTAATCGAAAGCAAATCAACGGGATGCACAACGAATTCTTCATACTCATTTTTGCGGTAATAGGTCAAACTTGTAGAAACATCTTGGTCGCCTTTTCTCGCCGGAAAGAGTTGAGAACTTGGGAATAATGTGTTTGCCGGATATACCGGTGTTGAGCCTGTTGTTAAAATCCTATACGCAAACTGTCCGTCTCTGTTTACGATTCCGAATACTCCGTTGACTTGGCAAATCTGCTTAATCAGTGCCAATGCTTGCAATTGCTTCGGCTCGTACAGTTTATCAAAGGTAATCTCATCAGCCGGCAGTGAAGCTGCGACCTGAGTCAACCCGATATAATTGAATAATGAATTTCTGAAACTTTTGATTGAAATGGGAAATGATAAAGAGTTGTACCACGAAGCAACATCAATATTTCCTTTCTGATAAAGCGCATCATATGCAATTATCTTCTTATGAATCTTATTTGCTTCTAGTTTTGCGGAATCAACATATCCGTTAAATAAACAAATCTCGTCCGTATTATCCGCCTGGATATATACTTTTACTTGCTGTCCTACTAATGTTTCAGATATTCCCGAAATTTTTACTGACATTGACGAACTTATGCAGCCGACAAACTCAATAGAATCTTTATCCATCAAAGATTCTTTAACTTCCAAAGATTCCTTGAATATTCTGTCGTTGCCAATGTTCAAATTCAACCCAGGGAAATTTATACGGACAGTCTTAAACGATGTGTCCGATTTAAACGCTGTTTTTGTTGCATCCGATACATTTAACATATTGATTCCTCTTAATACTCGGTTAATTCTATATTTGTCGCTCCGTACTCGATATTTGTTCCGATAACGTTTTCGTGCTTCCAATCGATATCTTTTATACGGAATGTTCCGTCCAAATAAGTTCCGGAAGTGTCATCGTAATAATTAACCGATACATTTGTTAATGATGCTAAAAACGCAGTGAATTGAGAATGCTCTGCGTTAGTGTGCGGTCTGAACTGAAATTTAATCGTGGTCTTTTTAGAATTGAAAGTTATTTCATGCTGCACACCTGAAGCGTCCTCGTACTTCTCTGCGACTCTTAAAGGTCTTTGACAAGAATATGATCCTCGAACCATTAAAGTATTAGGAACCTTAGTTCCGTTAATTTTTAATCTGTAATCTGTATAACTCATACTCTCTCCCTTTATGCGAATGCGCCTTCGCCATCATGCCTTCTCTTATAAACAATGTTCTTTTCAACAATGTCATCGAAAATCGAATCGGTATTAGCTGAAAGCGTTAATTCCAACCCGACAGTCTGTAATGCTGATACGAATGCGCTTGTAATATCTTCCTTAGTCAGTCCGTTAAGTGTTGCATGATCTGCGTTTGCATCCAAAGGCGTAACTCTTGCGCCGGAAGGAAGGTCAAGTATCTCAGGGCCTTTTTCACCGACGACAACGGCTCCTTCTTCTTGAACATTTCCGCCCTTAGCAAGCAACGGCAACTGAGGCAAACTAAAAGTGTTTCCGCCAATGCCAGGAACCCAATCGGGAATAACTATTGTTCCAATCTTTGCAAAAACACCATTAATTCCGCCGATAATTGCGTTCATGGGAGCCTTGACTAAATTAACAAGACCTTTGAAGATGTTCTCAAAAATCTTCGAAACACCACTCCATGCTCTTTCCCAATCTCCCGTGAATACTCCGGCAATGAAATCAATCAATCCTTGCAAAATGCCTTTGACGTTCTCAATTACGGGCATAATCGCATCAAAAGCAGCTTTCAATCTGATTTCAATGCAATCTGCAAGGAATTCAAGTACCGGTGCCAATTCGTCCAGTGCAATCATTAAGCCTTGAGATAGCAACTCGATTAATGGTCCGAGCAGTTCCCCGACTATCTGAAGCAATGGATCTAAAATTGCCATGATGATATCCAATATAGGTTGCAGAATAGGAAGTAAACTTTGCAGTAATTTCATTACGACATCTAAAATAGGCTGTAATATAGGAAGCAAATCTTCCACTATCTGAACCAATGGCGGAATCAGCATCTTCAGCAAATCCGTTATAATAGGAAGAACTGTGCTTGCTATGTCTGCCAAGAACGGAGCCAACTGCTGAACTAAATCCATCAAAGGTGGCAAAATTGCTTGGGCCATCTCCATTAGTGGCGGAATAACTGCATTCAGCAACTCTTCCGCAATCGGTGCTAAATCTTGGAACATTGATTGAATATTAGGAAGGTATTCGATAATAATATTCAATACATCGTTCAGAATCGGGAATAATGAACTACCCAAATTAGTAACAAGCATTTGCAACGACTGTGTTACATCGTCCATCAAATCACCGAATTCAACACCGGAAGAAACTGTTTCTTCTGACATAACCAAACCAAGGTCATGTGCCCTGTCTCTCAGTTCTTCAATGGCAGCCGAACCCTGATTGAGCATTGGCATCATTTCAGTACCGGACTTTCCAAACAGACTAACTGCAAGGGAAGTTCTTTCTGCTCCTTCTTCCATTCCGGCCAAAGCAGTAATTGATTCATTCATCATCTGCTCTGCGCTCTTCATGCTTCCGTCTGCATTGGTAATTGATACGCCTAATCTGTTAAATGTATCAATTGCGGTTTTATTTCCGTTTGAGGCTTTATCCATCAGCGTCGAAAGTGTTTTAACACCCGTCTGCATCTTACTGATGTCCATTCCGTTCTGCCCCATTATGTATGACCACTCTTGATACCCTTCAGCGGAAATACCAATTTTTTGAGACATCTTATCAATCTCGTCCGTTGCTTTTGAGGCTTCTTTCGCCTGGTCAATGAGTGCGCTCGTAGCTGCTACTGCTGTGCTTGCAATTGCAACGCCGGCACCGGCAACGGCTCCAACACCTTTTCCGACTTTGGACATCAATCCTTCGGCCGACTCGCCCGTTTTCTTCATAGCCTTGTCGGCTTCGTCTGAATCTATGAATATTGAACCGAATAATTTAAAAAGTTCCATCGAGTATGTCCTTTACATCTGCAAGAATTTCTTCCTTCGACCGGTTATCTACTTTTGAGGCCGAATACATATTTTCCTTAAAATCTGTAAATGTCATTTGCGTTTGATAACCGACTACCCAACGCAAAAACAACTTATCTTCAATATTTTTGTCATATGCGAACTTAATTAGCCTTGTTCCATCCATAAAAGAAGACTCCAACACTGCTTGAGCATTGGAGCCGTATCTTCTATATATGAGGTCGATTAGTTCTATTTCGTCATTAAGTTCCGCACATATCCGAAAAAACTTGCAAGGTCGTTTTCCTTTGCAATTTCTTTCATGGTTTTAATGGTCTCATCAATGCTCTGCTTCTGAACTGCTTCTGCATCGACTTCCATTACGTCTGCGAGAATCTCATAAAACTGTTTCTCGACTTTTGCATCCGAACATGAATACAGGAGAGAAAAGAGAAGGTCAATCCCGATTATCTCGGCATCTTCCTTCTCTCCATTTCTGCCTGTTTCGTATGCTTTCATAAATGATTCTTTGATATCTGCATTCTTGGCCAATCTAGCCACTGCAAATACATCTTTAGTCTGTAATTTTCTCATATATTAGTCTCCTGTGTGCGTGAATTTAGGTTGTAACAACCGTTGTCGGATAGTAGATAGCAAAAGGTGCGCTCTGCAAATCGTTCTGTGTGTAATGACCGTAGAATGTCATGGGAAGAACTGCTTCGTTCTTATCTGCCATCGTCAACTTAAGGCCATCGGTATCAAGCGCATTTGTTACCTGGATAATAACTGGCGTGTTAGTCTTTGCTAACTTACCAACCCACGTTACATTGCCAACATAGTCTGATAACTGAATGTCTGAATTTCCGACAATCTTGTTATAACCACTAGGACTTGTTGAAGTAGTAACCGTGCAAGAACCGAGTGCTTTTTCGATAACTGCCTGGTTCAACTCGATAACATTTGCCTTAAGATATACATCCCAAGCGTCATTTCTTTCGAGACCTTTTGCACGTCCTTTTACTCCGTCAATTTCAATCTGTCTCATGGTCATGGCAGCAGAGAACTCACCACCGCCTCTTGTTGCTCCGAGCAATTTGCCGGCTTCAACTGCCGAATCATATGTATCTTCCTCAACATCGAAGTTAAGAAAGAATGCTCCGGCATCAAGAAGTAAATTCTCGGCTGTCTGATCTGTAAAACCCGAAAAGTTTTTAGCTGCCATATTATTTCCTCCATCTTAATAATTAAAGCGAATCTGGAACTGCTCCCTAACTCGCTTAATTTGCTTATCGTTGTCCTCTACATACTGTCTCTGGCCACTAAATGCTCTGAAACTTGCGTGTGTGTCGGAATAATAATTTCCTTCTCCAAGAGTTGCCTCAATGTTATCCATTAATGCATCTGCTCTTGAATGCGTTTTGTAGGAATCCCAAACATTTATTTCCATAATCCCATCATAGGGGATCACGGTTGTGTTGTACGGCCTTACTTCAATTACTGCATACGGATATTTGGCACTCTCAGGTGCTTGACCGTAATACACTGTGTAATTGTTCAAGGTTGCAAGGATTAAATCCCTTAACCTTAATGTTTTTGTTCTTAAATCACTCATCTGCGCTTCCTTCGTAATCTTCTTCTGAGATGTGCGCCAAGGCGGCTGCTTCATCTTCTAGGAATGATAAATACTTACTTTCAATTTCTATTATTTCGGGAACATGGTTCTCAACAGCACTTGTCAGAAGTCCGAGTTTAGGCTGTTTGCTTGAACCTACCTCTTGGAATCCGCCATAGAATCCATTAGGCTTTATTCCGACTTGCAAATTCGGAAAATCTTCTTGCTTGTAACGTACCCAATACTGCGTCGCCCTTCCCACATTGAATGTCTTTTTACTAAAAATCGAATAAAATTCATTGCGGAAAATTTTGCAAACATATTTCCCGACATCACGAAGGCCGGCTCTCGCCAATTCCTTCAAGGTATAACTGCAAGCATCAACATTCGATGTGAATGTCAATTTTCCATCTTTTGAAACTTTAGTTACTGATTTTGGTAGTGCCATTCTTCCAACCTCACTCCGGAATAGCAAGTAATTTCAATTCCATCATTCGAATTCACATAGGTGCGAAGCACTTTATAAATCACCGCATCGTATTCCACGAACTCTTCTCCGTTGTATTCCTGTCTCATAGCAAGAATGAACTTGAATTCGGGTTTTACTCCGGCTGTTTGCGCTTGATAGAACTCATTTGTTCCGATGGAAGCAACACTTGCGAATCTTTTTACTCTTGTTCGGGTGATAATCGGATCTCCGTAATCATCAACTCCGGTTCCAACATCTTCACCGATTAAATAAATTACACAACTTCTGTCCATCTCGTCTCCTATTCGGCAAAAGTAGTATATCTGCTTGACATTGACAGTTGAGCTTTCTGTTCATCGTATGATGCTTTCAACTCAGCGTACTTATCGCAAGTTCCGAAGTTCATTTTGCAATAGGTCGTTACTGCACGAAGAATCAAATTATCGGTTGTGGTCAATGTCGTAACTCCGGCAATACCTAAATCGAGCAAAGCTGCTTCGATTAACATATTCAATTCATTGTCATAATCGGCAATCGTAATTCTTAACGCTAATTTAACCAATGCTAACATTTCTTTTCTAACTCCTTGCGATAATCATCAATGCTTGCTATTCTCTTGCCTATGTGTCCTATTTTTAAAGTTCCATCACAATAAATCTTGAATCCTCTCTGCGTTGCTCTTAAACAAAAACTCAAGTCCTCACCCAATCCAGGCAAAGGCTCAAAACAACTCCGAGAAGTCTTGAATAATTCTTTCAGAACGGAAACTTTAATCAAACAAAATGCCATTCCGCATCCGGCAATCTCAAAGTAATCTCTGAACACATCCGTCTCATGCTCTGCAAACGCTTCCGTCTCGCCTCGTTGACCTATCTTGCGATAAATGCAAGGATTGTATGGAGAATGCTTTGTAGTACACATTCCCGTCACAATATCCGCATCATGCTCAATAAGCCTCTCCAATGCGCTTTTCGGAAATACCATATCTGAATCAATAAACAGCAAATAATCAAATTGATGATTCACTGCAATGATTGAAAGATTATCTCTTGCCGTGTAAACAAGAGACCCGGTGATAAGTTTTACATGGCACTCGCACGGTTGCCGTAAATAAAGAAGAGACTCCACCGTTTCTGATGGAATCTCTCCTGTGTTTGGTACTCCTATTAAAACTTTCATATATTAGCCTCTGTGTGTGAAGTTCGTTGCCTTACTTGGTTTTGGCCTTGGTTTTCTTTTCCCTAACGACCTTAACCGGTTCAGACTCTTTCTCTTTTTCAACTACGACTTTTTCCATTAAGAATGAATCAAACTTCGCAGTTTCAACTATTTCTCCTCTTTTATGAAGACCTGTGTCATTATAAAAGGGAACTTTTACCTTAACTTTCATCTTATGCCTCCGGCGTATGCCCTGAAAAAATCTTCGGTGACTATCGAATGCGAAACATGGCCACATTTTACTTGCGGATCTAAGAAAATCTGATATCCCAATTCCCTTGCTCTGTAACAGAATGATAAATCCTCGCCCACCTTGTTAAGTGGTGAAAAACAATCTCCGTACTTCGCTAAAACATCAAAAAACACATCAGTTTTCACAAGTGTGCATCCGAAACCGCATCCGGCAACTTCAAATACTTCATTAGGGTAATCGGTACGATTCTCCCATACTAAATTCCCTTGTTCGTTCCGTGTGCAATCACTAAATATTACCGGTGTAAACGGCGGAGTCCTTCTGAAACATAGTGCCGTAATAATATCCTTCTCGGAAGCGAGAAGTCTCTGCAAGGTGTCCGGTGCGAATGTCATATCCGAATCGAACCACATTACATAGTCGGCATCAATCTCAACAGCTTGCTTGGCTAACTTATTTCTGCTGTCGTAAATCAGCGAACTCATCATAAAACTAACCACACAATCGCCGACCTTATTCAAAGTGGCCAACGACTGTGCGAAAGGTGCTGCAACTTGGTCCATACAAGGAACCGCAATTAGAATCTTCATACCTCTTACCCCATCTCTCAACTATTATTTCTGAATCTTAACGAATGAATCGGGACCAACAATTCCGATACCGATATACTGACGTCCAAGGATTCTGATAAGGTCCTTAGTCATATCGGTCTTATCGTCAAACTTAAACTCAATGCCTTCTCCATTAGGCATATTAGCAAGTGCGCCCTGACCAAGGTCACCAACGATTGCGTATGTTCCGCCTGTGGTAGCTGCATCGTAAGACTTGATTGTGTTGTTGAATACAACATCAAGACCTTCGAAAGGATCAACAGAGAAGTTGTTTTCATACTGAACAGCCTTGAAAGCTGACCATGTAGCCTTGTTCATCATGATAACAGGGTTTGAAGCCTCGTCTGATAATCTTCCAAGTGCCTTAGCGATAGTGCCAACAGAAAGATTTGCTTCTGTAACAACAGGAACACCAACGGCTGTGGTTGTTGACTGTGTGCCGGCAGCTTCAATCTTAGCAACCACTTCATCAGCAGCCTTCTTTGCGATACGATATGCCAGTTCATCATAGATATACTGAAGGAATGCTTCTCCACGCATATCCATTACTTCGTCTGTAATAGGAATCCACTTCTTGATTGACTGAGGAATTATCTCAACAACGCCAAGAACAAGGTTCTCAGGATCAACAGCGTCGCCACCCTCTGTATGGATTACTGCTCCGGTTGAGCTGATTTCGAAACCAACCTTGAGGTTGCCCTTGAGGTATGCTTTCTTAACTCTTGACATGATGCCTTCTTTTTCCCATGCTGTCTTAACGATGTCATAAACGACTGTGGGAACAGGAACGGTTCCGTTTGTAGCATTCTCGGTAAGTAACGCTCTACATTCTGCGTCGCTGCCTGTCTTAATAAAGTTTGCGAATGCATCAGCATATTCTGATGACTTTCTGATTTCCATTAAATCCATTTTTCTTTCCTCCATATGATTTTCAACTGTTACCTGTGCGGTACCTTCTGCGATTTTCTGCGCAAGTGCGTTTCTTTCTTCAACTTCCTTCAAGATTTCAGCCTTACGAGCCTCGATTGCTTCAACCTCTGCGGTTAATGCATCAATATCTGCTTCAGGGGCATTCATCTCTTCAGAAATCTGTGTCAGTCTCTGTTCGATGTCTGACATCTGCATTTCCTTAATTTCCATTGATTTTTACCTCCAATAGATTCTTTTTGATTCTCTTCTCCAATGCCTCAGCCTTGGCGTTGCGTTCCTCTTCGGCCTTAAGAAGTCTCTCCGCTTCCGCTTTTGCAATCACTCCGTCGCAAAAACTACGAGCCGAAATTTCAGTCGCATCATTAGCCGGAAGGCTAACTGCTGAAACATCGTATAATTTGCCGATTCGTGTAATCGTGCGGAGATAGACCGTTTTGCCATCCTCGGTGCTTTCATCAAGACGGTCTTCATTAACCGTGAATCCGAAAGACATCTTGGATGTATATCCGCCCTTGATTTCTTCATAGAGCTGTCTGCCTATCGTTGTTCCGCCCAAATCGGCTTCTATTAACAACCCATGTTCGTCACTCGTCAGTGATAAGGTATTGTTACTAATCCTTGCGAATACTCGACCTTCATGGTCGTACTGCATAATGACATCCGACATATCTGCTTCATCGAATGCGTCAGGAGAAACTTGCTCCCGAACCTCGTACTCATCAGAACCAAATAATGTGTATGGTTCGTTGTATGTAGTCGCATATCCGCGCACTAAAAAAGCACCCTGTTCGGATGCTTCTTCACTTTCCTTTATTTCAAGGACCATATTTCGGTATTGCCTACCGTTTTCAATTTTCTCCAATATTTTGTCCATCTGTTTCTCCTTCTATAACCTTTTGTGCCGGTTCTCTGTCCTCACCTACGAAGTAATACTCACCACGAATCGGAAGTTTATCTCCCTCCTCTGACGGTAATAACGGGTAATTAAACAACTCTCTAACTTCGTTTATGGTAATCATGCCTCTGTCACCCAACTGCTGTGCGATGCTTATCTTGGAAGCGACGGGCATATACTGCAATCTGTTCGCCGTTACCAGGATTGAAGAACCCATTGACTTTTCCTTAACGCTGAATGTCATTTTTGTCATTACTTCCGACAACTGAATCATGAATGGTTCAATTTCACCGTTAAAGAATGAATCAAGTACATCTCCGCTAGAATTGGGCGTATTATTTATCACATTTTCATTCACGCCGAAATAGTTATACACATTCTTCTGTATGATATCCATCTGCTGAGAATCAATCGTAAACGGACTAGCCTTAATCTGCTGAATATTCGTGTATGTGTTCGGGAATAACAGCAATCCGCCACCTTTGGACTCACTTGAAAAGTTTTCTTTCGAAAATCTCTGTCTTTCCTTGGCCAAATCTTCGGGTTTAGCGAAGTTTGATGCCTGAGCCATGAATCTATATGTTGCAGAAGAACGGACAGCTTCTTTAATGCCCTGAGACTGCATATCAATAAGACTGATTGTATTGTTCAGCGCGTTGTTATTAGTCCCGAAAATATCATCTTGGTATTGGAACTTCGTAAGCACTCCGCATCTCTCCAACTCCATAGCTGCAAACTGCCCATTGTGGAATTGATATCTCAACCAAGGTTTATTTGATTTATCTCTCAAAATAGTGCATCGGTCGGGAAGTACAGTAAAATATCCGGATATCTCATTAAAGGAATCCAATATCGGAATGATAAACGCCGTATTCTGCATGTCAAGAATCGTTGATGTTCTATACAGAAACTGCGACCATGTTTGAAATTCGTTCGGGCCTTGTTTTAGTTTGGTCTGCAATTTGGGCTTAGCAGCTCCCCTGACCTCAACTTTTAATTTTGAAATGTGCCTAGCCTTTGCATCAATTGCGCTTCTGACCAATTCAGACTCATACAGTTCGCCTCTCCATGTCGTAAATGAAGGTTGATATGCTGTAAGCGTCTGCCACATTCCATTCAATTCTTTTATTTGCGCTTGCTTTTTAAATATGCTGTCAAATAATCCCATGTTACTAATCCTCGTTCTTAAGTTGTTGTCCTATCTCACCAAACCATTTCTGTCTGACTGTCATTGCGTCGGCAACGGCTGCCATTCCATCAATGTGATCCTGTTGGTTCAGCTTGACCAACTTTCCTCTGCCTCTCTCTTCAGAGTACTTAATTGCCGAATTCAAGAAATGAATTTTTAACAACTCATTATCGCCGATGTGGACAACTCCATCTTTCATTAGTCCTTCGAATTCCATCAGTACAGGATATAAATTATCGCCCTGATACACATCATCCATGTGGAATCCGTATGCTGACATATCTTGAATCAGATATTGAGCCGAGTATCTATCATAGCCGACTTTCAACGGGTATATTTCATATTGCTCAACCAATTGTGCAAACCATTGGAAGCAATCATGATAATCAATAAAGTTATCGCCTGATAATTGAAGCATTCCGTTTTGTGCGTAAAGGTTATACGGAACCTCATCCCTTGCCGTTGCATCCTGTATCTTTTCCGAAGGTAAAAAGAACTTACAGAACACGTACAGCTCTCCCTTGCGTTCGATTATTATGCAACAAGCAGTAAGGTCAGTTGTTTGCGACAAATCGATTCCGCCTACGCAGTAACATCCTCTGAAGTCTTCCAGGCTTAAATGCTCACCGCAAGCCTTATTGACTGATTCAGTGGACAGCCATGCAAGCGAAGAATTCTGTTTTATATTGCAGTATTTAGTCAAGAACTCTGCTTTCTTCGACAGAGAGCCTTCTGCTACTGCTATCTCTTCAAGCAAATAATCCGTTGTGACTGATACTCCCAAATTCGGGTTCGATTTTCTCAGCTCATTGATGTCGTTCCATTTCTCAACATCATCAATCATATATAAAAAAGGCAGAAGTCTTTGCTCTTTGGAATCTCCAAGCAAAACCCTCGTGCCTCTCTTAACTAACTCATCATATATTGAACCGTTTATATATCCGGCCGTTGAACAACTTAAAAGCAATCCTTCAGGCCGTGCGCCCATACCGGACTTCATAACCTCATACTGCTTCAATCCTTGCTCGCCTTGCCAAGAAGCAATCTCATCGCATATCGTCAAACTCGGATTAAATCCATCTGACTTCTTTGCACTAAATGCTATCTTCTTGACCGTGCTGTTGGTTATTGGAATCAGTAAATCGGTCTGCCGGTGCCGTTCCAAAATAGAATCGTCAACCGTCTTCTTATTATGTGCATCCTTTGACGCTTCTATTTCTTCTTTCTTTTTCACATATTCAGGATCTAGCGTAACCATCTGCCAAATTTCATTGTAGATAATATCCGCCTGATCTAATTTTGGAGCCAAGCAAAACACTCTCGCTCCATATCCGCCATCTGACAACCAAGTGTATTTACCCTCGCCGGCTGCCAATAATGACTTACCATTTTTTCTTGCTACTATTAGGACTATCTCTCGGAACTGCCGATATCCCGTCTTAGGATCTATCAATCCGTGTATGCAACTGATAAATGCTTTTTGCCATAACTCCAATTTGAACTGCCCAGGAGCCAACGGGCCTTCGCAATGGAAGCAATGCGTTTCGATATAATCAATCGCGTCGTTTGCTTTCTTTTGGTCGAACAGATATTTCTTCTCTTCCAACCCTTTGACCACCATTTCATAGACCAATTCAATCCATTTGCCAACCACGATGGAACCGTTCTTAATTCCTTGGTAGTATTTCAGTATATAATTGTCCATTTAATCATCACTCTCGCCTTCTGTGTCCAACTTTGGTTAAATGGTTTCTGCTATTGATTAATCGTCGCTCTCGCTTTCTGCAAAATTAGAGTCCACCCCGACGGTCTCCGAGGAGTTATCCACAATTTCAAAATAGGGGGCGTCATTATTTTGTGGATAACGTGTATAACTTTTATCATTCGCCCACTCCGACAGCATGACCGTATTGGTCAACCACATAACGCCTTGGATTCTGCCGATGCGAACCTAACTTATGCTCTTGAGCGTGGCATTCTCTGCATACCAACTCAAGGTTATTCCAATTCAATGAGATGTCAGGGTTGTTGATACTCACTTGGTCAATGTATATCTTATGGTGAACTATGTCACCTGGTACATATAATCCTTTGGCCAGGCATCGCTCACACAATCCACCGACTGATGATGCATAGGCTTGCCTAGTGTGTTGCCACTGTTTTGATTTGTAGAACTTCTTTGCATACTCTTTCATGTATTGCCTCTTCACATAAGTGCCACCCCTATGAGAATAAGAATGGCACTCACAGAAGGCTAATATGTTATTGACCGCTTTGGTCGAATAACCTGAAAGGGGATTTCGGCTCGGCTTAATCTCGCACGGTTCCGATGCCTACCAATGTGCAACCGATGTTAAGTGTTTTGTAATTATGTCTCATGAACTTACAACTAATCCAGAAGTATGGAATGCCATAAAAAAATAGACCATAGGCGTTGACTCCTTTGGTCTATCTTCATTATCCATCCTATATTATTTCATACTTCTTATCTGCATTCAACTGCAATGGTCTGCAAACTTTAACAAAATGCAACCATAACTTTCGAGGGCATCTTCCCGAAGGTAATACAGTTTGCGCTCTGACATATGCATAATTGAGATTAGGTCAAGCATATGAATTCCATTTAGATAGTAGTTGATTATGAATGTTCTGCTGTCCTCATCTTCCATCTTTTTGATGATCATGTAAGCATCCGTCTTCAAGGTATCAAGCTGTGCAAGTGCCTCCTCAATCTCCATTTCCTTTTCGATAGCATCCGCCATAGCGATTTCCATGTAATTCTGCGGAGAGGTTTGCACCTTGTCTTTATCATACCGGATTGCTCCAACACCTTCTGCTTGGTACTTCAACGCTTCAATCTCCATACGCTTTGAATTGATACTGCATACTAAGTTTTTAATGACCTCTAAATGCTTGAGTCCTTCTTCTTGGTTATGTGTCATATCCCACTCCTTCCATCGTCATATTATATGTTTGCGAGCCTGGTCTCATGTAATTGTAAAAAAGAAGCATATTATCCCAAAATCTAACACGAGGATTCTTGTCCAATACAGCGTTAGTAAAATGCAAATCAGATTCATGTTCTATGTTCGGGAACCGCGTATCTCCGACAAATGACCGTCTCCATACTTTTGACCATACATTTGGCAATATGTTTCCGTTGCTTATTGGTGGAGTATATCCAACTCCGTTCCAATAGAATGCAAATACAAGTACATCCGTTTCGTCTCCGATTTTGTTCAATCTTTCATCTATGCTCTGCAAGACTAGAGGATGCAACCACCAATCATCATCATCTAGGAAGATAATCCATTCTCCTGTTGCTTCGTCAAGTCCTTTTGATCTAGCGAGGCCATCATTGCCAAAATCCACTTCGAATACTTTCCGAGTATACTTTCTTGCGATTTCTGCCGTGTTATCTTCGCATGAATCGCACACAACGATTAATTCGTAATCATCAAAGGTTTGATATCTGATAGAATCCAATGTTTTGTTGATTCTGTCGGCTGCATTGAATGCCGGTACTATGATTGAATATTTACTCATTCTCACTCTCCTAACGAATAACTCAAAATATATTTACCATCAACGGAATAGACTCTCGGCATATATACTCCCCGACCGAAGATAATTGCATCGCAGAAGAATTCGGTCAATAAGCTGTCGGGAACCATTCCTGTTGGGGAAATTGATGTTACCTTGTCAAATTGCTCTTGTGTAATCTCGACTTTGCGTTCCATTTTGCTACCTCTCTTTCTGTTATTCCATTAGTTTAAATCTGCACTTATCGCACGAAGCGTGTAAGTGACCGTTGTAAGTGCTTCTGATTGCGGTTATTTTGCCACCGCAAGGGCAAGTGCCGTAATGGTAAACACCTCTGTCTTTAAATTGTGGAATTGCCTTTAATCGTTCAAAGAATGGTGTCAGGTCTTGTTCTTCTGTATTCATTC
>JAZUFE010000022.1:0-83042 GCA_045640525.1 Lachnospiraceae bacterium
GGCATCTAAGCGTGAAGCCCCCCTCAAGATGAGATATCCAATATAGGAAGGTCCCTTGAAGACTACAAGGTAGATAGGTTCAAGGTGTAAGTGCAGTAATGCATTCAGCTGATGAATACTAATAGACCGAACGCTTATCCAGGTAAGATAGTTTAACTTCTGATTCAGTTTTGAGGGTACTAACCCTTTGAAAACCCGTTGCTTGCAACGGGTTTTTTGTATCACAAACTATTGTCTACACAATTTGTTTTATTTTCTATTTTTTTGTTGTCTACGTTATGTAAATATGTTAAAATATGCAACAGAAGGTATCTTATTCTATATCTGCAAGAATAGATAAGAAAGAGCGAGGTGGAGTTAGTATGGATACAAAGATATTACTTGAAAATGGTACCAATGAGCTGGAAGTTCTTCAGTTTGAACTGGATAATAATGCTTATGGTATTAATGTAGCTAAGATTAAAGAAATAATACCTTATCAACCGGTAACCCCGGTACCAAATTCACATCCGAGTATTGAAGGTATATTTATGCCGAGAGATACGATGATTACAGCTATTGACTTAAAAAACTGTCTTCAAAGAGGTGTTAGCACACCGGGCGGTTTATTTATTATAACCAATTTCAACAAATTGGATATTGCTTTCCATGTTGACAGCGTTAAAGGAATACACAGAGTTTCTTGGCAGGATATTATTAAACCGGGCGCTACTGTATCATCGGCTGATGAGAGCGTTTCAACAGGTATAGTTAAATTGGACGGCAATTTGGTAATCATTCTTGACTTTGAAAAGATAGTGACTGATATTAACCCCGAGACAGGACTTAAGACTTCTGAAATTCTCGAACTTGGTGAAAGATCTCGTTCAGATGTTCCGATTTTGATTGCGGAGGATTCGGTACTTCTTAATAAGTTGATTGTTGATTCGCTTAAGAAAGCAGGTTACAACAATTTGATTCATACTCAGAATGGTCAGGAAGCATATGATGTAATTCAGGAATGCAAAGAATCAGGAACCCTGAAAGAGCATGTAGGATGTATTATTACCGATATTGAAATGCCGTTGATGGATGGTCATAGATTAACGAAATTGGTTAAAAATGATCCGGATACAGCAGATATTCCGATTGTTATTTTCTCATCATTGGTTAATGATGAAATGCGTAGAAAGGGAGAATCGCTCGGAGCAAATGCGCAGCTATCAAAGCCTGAAATAGCAAATTTGGTTAAGGTTGTTGACAGCTTGGTTAGATAAGTTGATAAATACTAAGGAGCCGGTTGTGCCGGCTCCTTTTTATTTAACCCGAGTTCAAAATGAGATTATGGAAAACATGAATGAAATTATAGAAAAAATCAGCAACAGCTCCAAAATTTTGATAGGCATAGGTGAGAATGCCGGGTTGGAGCATGACGATTATTTGGCAATAGCGACTATTGTCAAAGATAAAGATTATTTTATACTATCTTTGGCAGAAAATGCCGATATAGAGGAATTTGAATTTAATAAAGACAGAATTTCACTTCCGCTGGTGGACGATAATCCCGAAAGATGGGAGAAATATCTTAAGTTTTTGCAGGATACCATAAACAAAGATCTGGCTGTAATAGAACTGGAAGTGGGTTTCAAATATCCGGATGTTATTAGATTTCCGTTTGAAAAGACAGTTTTTTACAATCAAAAATCATGTTTGATACGGGTGAATTCCAAATTTAGCCAATTAACTCCGGAAATCAGCGAAAGAGGTTATTCAATCAAAAAAACACCGGGAGAGTTTTTGAAATTATTCTAGCGGATTGTTTGATGCGATTATTTAGTATATAATATTTCGAGACTTTATATTGGGAGATATGTATGGCTTCTGAGGAACAATATTTAGACGAATTGTTAAATCATATGAATAATACTGCTTCCGAACGCAGTATGGAAGATGTAATGCGCGAAATGATGGGTGGCCCTTCGGAGGAAGAGGTACCGTCTGTTGCGGTACCTGAAAATGTAGGACCCGCATTAGAGCAGCCGTCAGAAGATGATTTGGAAGCAATGCTTGAAGGAATCAATTCTGATGCAATTGCCGATGTTATGGATGTTCTTGAAGATCCGTCAATTTTTACGGACCCGTCAATGGCTGTTAGCTCTGAGGAAATGCCTGCTCAGGAAGATTTGGAAGCACTGCTGTCGGGAATGGAAGAAACACCCGAAGAAGCCCCCGAAGAAATGTCTGAGGAAATGCCTGCTCAGGAAGATTTGGAAGCACTGCTGTCGGGAATGGAAGAAACACCCGAAGAAGCCCCTGAAGAAATGCCCGAGGAAATGCCTGCCCAGGAAGATTTGGAAGCACTGCTGTCGGGAATGGAAGAAACACCTGAAGAAATGCCCGAGGAAATGCCTGCCCAGGATGATTTGGAAGCAATGTTGTCGGGAATGGAAGAAACCCCTGATGAAATATCCGAGGAAGTGTCTGCACAAGAAGGAACAGATCTTGGGGATACGGAAGATTTGGATGCATTGTTCAGTCAATTGGAAATGGATGAAAATGCAACCGCAGTTAACGATGATTCGGTTTCTTCGGATGAGGAGACAATGTCCGTTGTCGATCAACTTGATGAAACAGGCGGTTCGGATGAGGATTTATTATCACTGCTTGAAGGAATTGATGATTCAGCTTCGGAAGATGATTATAAAGATATTAAGAGTGAATTGCCCCCGGAAGGACCGGAGAGAACAGATGAAGAAATTGATGCTCTGTTAGGTGTTATACCCGCAGAAGATGATGGTGAAGGATCAAAAAAGAAAAAGAAGAAAAAGGGATTTTCCCTTTCTTTCTTTGGTAAGAAGAAAAACAAAAACCAGGAAGAGCCGGGCGAAGATGCACAAAATGCGGAAAAAACCGATGAAGATTCCATTGACGAACTTTTGAATGCTGCGCAGTCTACAGGCGATGAATTTGTGGCAATTGATGAAGCAGATGAGGGTGTTACACAAATACCTGAGAAAAAGGGAGGCAAGAAGCAAGGTTTCTTTGCACGTTTAATTGCACTGCTTACGGAAGAATTTGAAGAGGAAGAAGAGGAAGCCGGCGAAGAAAAGAGCAATGAAGACATAATTGCCGAAGTTGATGCCGAAAATGCAGAAAATGCAGAGGCAGAACCCAAAGGCAAAAAAGGCAAAAAAGAGAAAAAGTCCAAGAAAGATAAAAAGGGTAAAGACGCTAAAGAAGGAGAAGCTTCTGACTCGGATGAAGAGTCTGAAGAAGGTAAAGAAGACGATTCTAAAAAGAAAAAGAAGCCCAAGAAAGAAAAGGTCCCGAAGGAACCAAAGGAAAAAGAGCCTAAAAAGGTAGTCTTGTCGAAAAAAGCAGCTTTTTGTCTTGTTTGTTTCTGCATTACTTTAGTTGCAGCGGTAGTGATACTGAGTACGATTCTGCCTGATGAAAAGGAAAAGTCAGTTGCCAGAAGAGCATATCTTAACGGTGACTATAATACGACGTATGAAAATCTTTACGGTAAGAAGCTGAATGAATCGGATACCATAATCTATAAACGTTCAAAAGACATTTTGACGATGCAAAGAAGATGGGATTCGTATAATAACAGAGTCAAGTTGGGACAAAAGGCTGAAGCAATAGATTCGCTTATCGAAGGTATATTTGTATATAACGGTATTATCGATTCTGTTGATCCTGAGGTTAAAGGACTTGTTGATGAAATATGTCAGAGAATTGTGAATGAATTGAGCAATACTTACGGTATATCTTTATCACAGGCAATGGAATTGTATTCACTTGAAGATTCGGAGTATACGGACAGATTATTCTCCATTGCATACACAGACGGAGTATGGGTTGAAGAAAGCACAGAGTCGGAAGATGTTCAATCTGTTGAAAATACGGGAGAGGGAGAAAATCAAGTTCTTGAAGATGAAAACCAAGAACTTCCTACAGAAAATCCCGAACCGGTCGTTGAAAATCCCGAGCAGCCTGTTCGCGAAGATATACTCCCGGAAGAAGAGGATTTGTTATGATAGCAATAATAGACTATGGTGCCGGAAATATAATGAGTGTAATGAAGGCACTGGATTTTTTGGGCTATGAATATATTTTGACATCAGACCAAAATGAATTGATGAAAGCAGATAAGGTTATTCTTCCCGGAGTGGGTTCGTTTAAAGATGCAATGGATAAACTCAATGCAAATAATCTTACGGATGTAATACGTCAAATTGTCGAAAAGAAGACTCCGTTTTTGGGGATCTGCCTTGGGCTTCAACTAATATTTGAATCTTCACAGGAAGCTCCCGGAGTAAAAGGATTGTCTTTATTACCGGGAAAGTGTGTTAAGTTCCCCGAAAATAAAGAATTGAAGGTACCCCAGATAGGTTGGAACTCACTTTCCTTTCCTAAAGAGTCCAAATTGTTTAAGGGAATAAATGAAGGTGAATATGTCTATTTTGTTCATTCATATTATTTGCAAGCCGAAAATAAAGAGGATGTAGCCGCTGTTTCGGATTATGGCATTGTTTTTGATGCGGCAATTGAGCATGAGAATATTTTTGCATGTCAGTTTCATCCGGAAAAAAGCTCGGATGTGGGTTTGAAGATTATTAAAAATTTCGTGGAATTATAAGGAATACAATAATGCATACCAAGAGAATTATTCCCTGCTTGGACGTGGATAACGGCAGGGTGGTAAAAGGAACAAATTTTGTTAATTTAGTAGATGCCGGTGACCCGGTTGAAATAGCCAAAATGTACGATAAGTCAGGAGCTGATGAACTTGTCTTTTTGGATATTACAGCTTCTTCCGATGCCAGGGAAATTAAAGCCAAACTGGTAAGAGAAGTGGCCAAGTGTGTGTTTATTCCGTTTACAGTCGGTGGCGGAATAAGAACTGTCGATGATTTTCGCATGATATTGCGCGAGGGAGCGGATAAAGTCGCTGTCAATTCCGCAGCAATTATGAATCCGTCATTGATTACCGAAGCTGCCGAGGTTTTTGGGTCGCAATGCGTTGTTGTGGCAATTGATGCAAAACGAGTTGGCGACAGTTGGCATATATTTAAAAACGGCGGTCGCGTTGACATGAATATAGATGCCGTCGAATGGGCGGTGCAGGCTCAAAAGCTGGGCGCAGGAGAGATTTTGCTTACATCTATGGACTGTGACGGTACTAAGGACGGCTATGATATAGAATTGACGAGGAAGATTTCCGAAAGAGTTTCGATACCTGTTATTGCTTCAGGCGGTGCAGGCAAAATGGAGCACTTTTATGATGCTTTGACTCAAGGCGGTGCCGATGCGGCATTGGCTGCATCTTTGTTCCACTTTAAGGAAATGGAAATAAAGGATTTGAAAAGATATCTGAAAGAAAAGGGAGTCAGTGTAAGAGTTTAGGAGAATGGGCTATGGCTATGATATCCAACGATTGGCTTCCGGCAATAGACGGTGAATTTAAGAAGCCGTACTATAAGGAACTATTTACGTTTGTCAAAAATGAATACAATACAGCTCAAATATTTCCGCCTGCGAAAGATATTTTCAATGCTTTTCATTTAACACCTTTGAGTGAAGTAAAGGTGTTAATTTTGGGTCAGGATCCGTATCATGATGTAAACCAGGCTCATGGCCTTTGTTTTTCCGTTAAACCGGGAGAAAAGATACCACCGTCCCTGCAAAACATATATAAAGAGCTGCAGGACGATTTAGGGTGCAGCATCCCCGATAACGGATATTTGGTTAAATGGGCTAATCAGGGAGTACTTCTTTTAAATACGGTTTTGACGGTCAGAGCTCATCAGGCAGCATCACATCAGGGCAAAGGTTGGGAACAGTTTACCGATGCAATAATAAAGGCTGTAAATGAGCAGGACAGGCCTATAGTTTATTTGCTTTGGGGAAGTCCGGCTCAAAAGAAAATTCCGATGCTTAACAATCCGAAGCATTTGATTCTGACGGCTCCGCATCCATCACCGTTATCCGCATACAGAGGATTCTTCGGGTGCAGACATTTTAGCAAGTGTAATGAGTTTTTGATTAAAAACGGTATAGAACCGATAGATTGGCAAATAGAGGATATAGGGAAATGAAATCATATTTAGAAACGAGTAATTTTTTTAGAGGGAACAATCCGGAAGAGATAGCTCAAAAATACGGGACACCATTGTATGTATATAACGAAGAAAACCTGCGTGAACACTTTAGAACAGTTGGCGGAATAATTACCAAGTATCCATACAGAGCCAATTATTCAATGAAGGCCAACAGCAATTTGGAAATATTGAAAATCGCTCTTGAGGAGGGTGTTAATTGTGATGCAATGTCCAAGGGCGAGATCCTTTTGCTTCAGAAGGCAGGATTTCCAAATGACAGAATCTTTTTCGTACCAAATAATATCGACGAAGAGGAGATGAAATTTGCAATCGATGAGAATATACTGACGAGTTTGGACAGTCTCGATCAGCTCGAAATGTTCGGAAGACTTAATCCGGGGGGCAGGTGCGCAGTCAGAATTAATCCCGGTGTTGGTGCAGGCCACCATGAAAAAGTAGTTACAGCAGGTAAAAATACCAAGTTTGCGGTTGCACTGGACGATGTTCCGCATATTTTTGAAATCGCTGATAAATATAACCTGAAAATTGTAGGAATAAATCAGCATGTAGGTTCTTTGTACATGACACCGGAACCGTTTTTAAAGGCAATTGATAATTTGCTGGTAGTTGCTAAAGAATTTGAAAATCTTGAATTTATTGATTTTGGCGGAGGATTTGGCATTCCATATCATAAGCTTGATGATGAAGCACCGTTTGATATGGAGGAATTAAGTCTGGAGTGGACCAAAAGGTTGGATGTTTTCGCAGAAGAGTATCATCAGGTGCCTTTGTTTAAATCTGAACCCGGACGTTATTGTGTGGCTGAGAGCGGAGTAATTTTGGGAAGAGTTAATGCGATTAAGCAGAATGCAGGAAAAAAGTATGTCGGTACGGACGTTGGCATGAATGTACTGGTCAGACCTTCGCTATATGATTCTCATCATGACATAGAGATAATTTCCGAGGGGATGATTGTTTCAAAAGACAGCGATTCCGAAGAAGTTACGATTACAGGTAATATATGTGAAACGGGTGATGTCTTGTGCAAAGACAGAGTTATGCCAAAGATAAAGGATAATGATTTAATAGCAGTACTTGACGCGGGAGCCTATGGCTATTCAATGTGCTATCCGTATAATGCGAGAAGACGACCTGCCGAAGTAATGATTATGAATGATGGTTCGGTAAAGCTGATACGAAGAAGGGAAACCTTTGAAGATTTAATGGCATATTTTGTATAAATGATTTGGAAATCAAAAAAGAGCTGTGAAAACAGCTCTTTTTTATGCCGGCGATGGGACTTGAACCCATACGATGTTGCCATCAACAGATTTTGAGTCTGCCTCGTCTGCCAATTCCGACACGCCGGCCAGCGAAATATATATTATCATATGCCAAAAAATAAAACAAGTAAAATATGCAAATTTGTTTAAAATGAATTTTTGTACAAAATATTGTACGGCTGGAAATAAATAACGCAAGATATAGATTGATATGGCTATTTATTATTGATATAATTTATTAGGTATGCGTGAACATACTATATCTTTGTGCACCGAATTCGGAGTATTGTTATATGAAATGCAAGCAAGTTCAAAAGAATATAGCTGATTTTTTAAATGATAATTTGGAACCGGAAGAGCTGCGTGCGTTCGTAGAACATATTGAAGGCTGTGAAGAGTGCAAAGAGGAATTGACTATTGAATTGTTGGTCAAAGAGGGTTTGAATTCACTGGAATCCGGAACAATTTTCGATATTGAAAAGGCCTATAGCTACAAAATAGGACAGGCAGAAAAGAATATTAAAAATACCGATTTGCTGACTCACTTTTATCATATGATGATAGGTTTGGTTGTGGTCGGAGTTGTTGCGGTTGGTTTGTTATTGATTTTGATGTGAGAAAAGATGAGTAAATTAGTTCTGATAGACGGACACAGTATAATTAACAGGGCATACTACGGAGTTCCTATGCTTACCAATGCCGAAGGACTTCATACCAATGCCATATATGGGTTTTTGAACATACTGTTCAAAATTATTGAAGAAGAGTCTCCGTCACATTTGACGGTCGCTTTTGATGTAAAGGCACCAACCTTCAGACATCAGATGTATCCCGAATATAAGGGTACCAGAAAGCCTATGGATGAGGAACTTAGGGAACAGGTTCCGGTCCTTAAGGAAGTTTTGAAGGCTATGAATATACGGATAGTCGAGTTGCCGGGCTATGAAGCGGATGATATTTTGGGAACTTTGGCCAAACGTGCGCAGAACCAGGGAATGGAAGTGGCACTTGTATCCGGTGACAGAGATTTGCTTCAAATTGCAACCGACAAGATTAAAATCAGGATACCGAAGACCAAGGGCGGCAAGACGGAAATAGAAGATTATTATGCTAAGGATGTTAAAGAAAAGTACAATGTAACACCGGAGGGATTCATTGAACTTAAGGCACTGATGGGTGATACGGCGGATAATATTCCGGGTGTACCCAAAATCGGCGAGAAGACCGCTTCGGAACTGATGGTTACATACGGATCTTTGGAAGGAATATATTTGCATGTTGACGAAATATCCAAAAACGCTATTCGGGAATCTTTAAAGCAAAACAGGGATTTGGCAGAACTTTCCTTGAAACTGGCAACCATAAATACGGATGCACCGGTAGACATGACATTTGATGAGGCAAAGATAGGATATTTTTACACAGATGAAGCTTTCAAATACTTTAAGCGTCTGGAATTTAAAAATATGCTGTCCAGATTTGATAAAGAGGTTAAGGTTGATTATGACAGTATAACTTCAACCTTCGGACTGATTGACACACCTTCGGCTCTTAATGACTGGATTACAAATTTTACAGGCCAAAAGAAAGAAAACGTAGGTATAAGTTTTATTTACGATAATGTTTCATCGGATTCTTTGGGAGTAAGTATATCAACAGATGAATCTACAGTGTTTATTAAGAAATGGATGTTTCTTACCGAGGAGTCAATACTTGAAGCGGTAAAGACGATAATCGATAATTCGAAGAAGGTTATTACACATCATGTTAAAAACATATATAAACTCGCTTCATATGAACCGGGGAAATTTGATGATGTTATTATAGGAACCTATTTGATTAATCCGCTTAAAAATGATATCGAGGTGATTGATGTTGCCAATGATATGCTGGGATTGCTTCTTCAAGACAGAACACAACTGTTTAAAAAGCTTTCTCTGGAAGGTGCGATGGATAAGTTCCCGGAAGAGTTTAAGATTTATGCATGCTTTGAAGCGTATGTGTGTCTGAAGGCTATGCCGATTATTAAAGAGCGCCTGGCCGAACTTGGTATGCAGGCGTTGTATGAAGATGTTGAAATGCCTTTAAGCTTTGTATTATACAATATGGAGCGTGAGGGTATTATGGTTATTCCGCAGAAACTTACGGATTATTCGAATATGCTTGGCGAGAATATCAAGAAACTCGAAAAGGGCATATTTGAAAAGGCAGGGTGCGAATTTAACATTAATTCGCCCAAACAACTCGGTGAAGTTTTGTTTGAAAAAATGAATCTTCCGGGTGGCAAGAAGACCAAAACGGGCTATTCTACGGCGGCAGATGTGCTCGATAAGCTTAGATTTGATTATCCGATAGTCAAAGATATTTTGGATTATCGGGCATACACCAAACTAAAAAGCACTTATGCGGACGGCCTGGCGGCGTATATAGATGGGAACAACAGAATTCATTCAACATTTCAGCAGACGGTTACCGCTACCGGAAGATTATCTTCGACGGAACCGAATTTGCAGAATATTCCGATAAGAATGGATTTGGGAAGACAGATTCGTAAGGTTTTCGTACCTAAGGATGGTTTTGTGTTTATTGATGCCGATTATTCGCAAATTGAACTCAGAGTGTTGGCGTCATTGGCCAAGGACGAGAATTTGATCAGGGCATATTCGGAGCATGCAGATGTACACAGGATAACAGCAAGCCAGGTGTTCCATGTACCGTTTGAGGAAGTAACCGAACTTCAAAGAAGAAATGCCAAAGCTGTTAATTTTGGAATTGTTTACGGAATTTCAGCATTTGGTTTGGGAGAAGATTTGGGAATATCGGCCAAAGAGGCCAAGAAATATATTGAAGACTATTTCGTTACTTATCCTAAAATCAAAGAGTTTTTGGATAAACAGGTTGCTGATGCTAAAAGAGACGGATATACAAGGACGCTGTTTGGAAGGATCAGACCAATACCGGAATTGTCATCAAGTAATTTTATGCAAAGAAGTTTCGGAGAAAGGGTTGCAATGAATTCGCCCATTCAAGGAACAGCGGCCGATATTATTAAGATTGCGATGAACAGAGTCTTTGCAAGACTGCAAAAAGAAGGACTCAAGTCCAAATTGATTCTTCAGGTTCATGATGAACTCCTGATAGAAACTGCAAAGGATGAAATTGATCAAGTTAAGAAGATATTGGATGATGAGATGAGCGGAGCAGTTTCAATGGCGGTTAAACTGGAAATAGACAGCCATATCGGTAATGATTGGTACGAAGCAAAATAAAGGGGTAGCTATGAAAGAAAAACTTGTTTTCGGATTGGATATAGGCACGCGTTCCGTTGTCGGAACGGTCGGTTATAAGGTAAATGACAAGTTCGTCATATTGGCACAGCGCGTTAAAGAACATGATACGCGTGCAATGCTTGACGGACAGATTCATGATATCCAAAAAGTCGGAGATACTATTCGCGAAGTTAAGTCGCAGTTGGAGAGTGCAGTAAACGAGAAGCTTACGAGCGTTTGTATAGCTGCTGCCGGAAGAATGTTATATACGGTTAATACAAATGTCGAGATAGAAATAGACAATCGTGAAGTGGTTCAGGAAGACATATTCAATCTTGTTTCGGCAGGTGTTGAAAAGGCATATGAGGAATTTTTAAATTCAAAAGAAGCGGAATCGGAAGTTAAATTTTATTGCGTTGGACATTCGGTTGTCAGATACTATTTGAACGGTTCGATAATAGGTAATTTGGAGGGCCATAAGGCAAGAAATATAGGTGTGGATTTAATTGCCACATTTTTACCTGATGATGTTGTTGACAGTTTGTACAAGGCAGTGGAAATAGCAGGACTTACCGTTGATAACCTCACATTGGAGCCTATAGCTGCAATTCAGCTTGCAATTCCCGAAAGATTCAGAATGCTTAATCTGGCATTGATTGATGTAGGTGCCGGAACATCGGATATATCAATAACAAATGACGGATGTATTTTGGCATTCGGTATGATTCCGATGGCCGGAGATGCGCTTACGGAAGATATTGCCAAGGCATGTTTGGTTGATTTTAAAGAGGCTGAAAAGATTAAGAAAGAGGCGGATTACAAAACTGAAGTTGAGTATATGGATATTATGCTTTTGCCACAGAAAATCAAAGCGACGGAAGTACAGAAAATCACTCAGTCCACAATTGATAAAATGGCTAAGCTTGTATCCGATAAGATAAAGGAACTTAACGGCGGCAAATCGGTAAGTGCCGTATTTATTGTAGGCGGAGGCGGAAAGATGCCGGGCTATTCCGAAGCCGTGGCCCGTGAATTGGATATTGCCAAAGAGCGTGTTGCCTTAAGAGGTGAAGAAGTAATGCAGAGCATTGAATTTAAAGAGGATATCAAGAAAGATTCATTGCTGGTAACTCCGATAGGTATTTGTTTGAATTATTACGAACAAAGTAACAGCTTTATCTTTGTATCATTTAACGGAAACAGAATTAAAATGTACGATAATAATAACCTGTCTGTCGGAGATGCTGCTATTCAGGCACAATTCCCCAAAGACGGATTATTCCCCAAACGCGGAGATGCGCTTGAATTTAAAGTCAATCAAAAAGCCAGAATGGTCAGAGGATTGCCCGGGGAAGCCGCGCAGGTGTTTATTAATGATGAACCGTCTACAATCACAAGCAAGATACATGCCAATGATATTATAAGAGTTGTCGAATCAACCAAGGGTGTACCGGGAAGAGCTTCATTGGAAGAAATCGAAGAATTGGGAGAATCAATAACCGTAAATGTTAACGGAAGCAAAGTTACAGTCCCCAAATTTGCATCTGTTAACGGCAATCTTCAATCAAAGTTTTATGAGATTCAGCAGAATGATGAAATAACCATATTGAATTATTATACGGTTCAGCAAATTGCAGATTTCATGGATGTCATACTGGACCCTGCAATGAATATTTATGTGAATAAATCCCTTGCGGATAAAGATACACAGGTTTTTGACAACTTCACGTTGGATTGGACACTTGAAACCATAGTTACGGAAAAGGATCAGTTGGAAGAGGCCGAATCATTTGCAGATTTGCCGGATGAGGAAGATGAATATGAAGAAGGCACGCAAGAAGATCAAGCGGTAGATTCTTCGGAAGACGATTTAAAAGAGGAGGACAATTCTAATAAGCCGGCAGACGAAAAGGGCGAAAGTGATGAGCCGGCAGTACCCGCAACAGAACTTACGGTATTGGTTAACAATGAAGCCGTTACTCTTAAGGGCAAGCCGAGTTATGTATATGTTGATGTATTTGACGCAATTCACTTCAATCTTGCCGATGCAAGAGGAAGAAGCATTGTGACTAACATAAACGGCAGACAGGCACAGTATATGGAAAATCTTAAAGAAGGTGATAAGATAGACATCTTCTGGGAAGAGGCTAAAAAATGAGATTAACTTCCATAGCGTCGGGAAGTTCGGGTAATTGCATATATGTAGGTTCTGATGCAACACATCTGTTGGTTGATGTGGGAATTTCAGGGAAAAGGGTTGAAGCCGGAGTTAATGAATTGGGTCTTTTGATGAGTGATATTGATGGTATTTTGATAACTCATGAGCATTCGGACCATATTGCCGGATTGGGAGTAATAGCAAGAAGATACGGAATTCCTATCTTTACAACTCCGGGAACGAAAGCAGCCATTCTTGACCCCAGATCCAAAGTAGGCGAGATAGACCCTGATTTGATATGTGAGATATATCCGGATGAAAGACTTACAATTAAAGATATAGTAGTTAATCCCATGAGAGTTTCGCATGACGCCAAAGAACCGGTAGCATACAGGTTTAAGGAGGGTCATACCAAGCTTGCCGTTGTTACGGATTTGGGTAACTATAACGATTATACGGTTGAATGCCTTAAAGATATGAATGCACTTTTTCTTGAAGCCAATCATGATGTAAATATGCTTCAGGTAGGTCCGTATCCATATTATCTAAAGCAAAGAATACTTTCCGACCACGGACATTTGTCAAATGAATTGGCCGGAAATTTGTTGTACAGGCTTATTAATGATAAAATGCAGGCTGTATTTCTCGGGCATCTTAGCAAGGAGAATAATTTACCGGAGCTTGCTTACGAATCCGTAAGGTGCGAGGTGACAATGAAACAGTCAATTGATGATTATCACGGAATAGGAATTAATGATATTCCCATGTATGTTGCCAAACGTGATACAATGTCGCAGATTGTAAGTATTGCATAGAGTAGTTTCAACCGTGATTATAAGAATGGTTGAATTGAAACGAGTATGAAAATTGATTTAAAGAAATATAGGGCTAAACCTAAAAACTACATAGACCGAAAAGACGCAAGATCAAGAAGGGCATCCTGGCTTTTCTTGTTTCCAAGTCTTGCGGGAGTTATGGTTTTCTTTTTGATTCCGTATTTTATTATAATATTCTATTCGGTTATTATGAATCCGCCGACGGACTATACCTTTGTGGGATTTAAGAATTATATTTCGGTTCTTAATAATGCAGCGTTCAGAACGGCCGGCTGGAATACCATCAAATTCACATTTTTGGCAGTTCCGTCCGCGGTTGTATTGCCGTTGCTGTTGGCACTGCTGCTTGATTTGAAGGTACCGTTCAAAAGTCAGTTCAGAACTGCGTTTTTAACACCGCTTATGGTACCGGTAGCTTCGGTTGTGCTGGTTTGGCAGGTTATTTTCCACTATAACGGACTTGCTAACGAGATTCTTTCGGATTTGGGAGGAAAACCGCTGGATTGGTTCAATTCAAAAGAAGCAATGGTGGTCATCGTAGTTTTGTTTTTGTGGAAAAATATAGGTTATAACATGATCCTTTATATGGCCGCATTGGGATCGGTGCCGAAGGAACTGTTGGAAGTGGCATATTTGGAGAATGCGAGTGGGTGGAGCATATTTTGGAATATTAAATTCCGATATATGACATCTACCATTTTGTTCGTGACAATAATGTCAATAATCAATTCATTCAAGGTTTTCAGAGAAATATTCTTGTTAAAGGGCGCACATCCGTCAAGCTATTTGTACGTGATGCAAACATATATGAATAACAAATTTGATGCATTGGATCATCATTTGTTGTCGGCGGCTGCCATAATTATGAGTTTATTTATTATTATTGTTATTGGCTTTTTGTTCTGGCTTGAGAGCAGGGTAGGAAAGGATATAGAAGAATAGTGTCAAAAGAGAAAAAAGAAAAATATCTGATAATTGCCCGCAAAAGAAAACTTTTCAAGTTGTTCAAAGGTAAGGTTAAGCTTATCCTGGCGGTATTGCTTTTGGCAGCTGCGGCAATTATGTTCATGGCACCGATAGTATTAACCATGACCAATTCTTTGATGTCGCAATCCGAAATTAAGGCAAATTACGGTCAGGTGTTTTCGACAGATTCTAACGGTGGCAAACAGTATATTGCCAAACAGGTTGAGCTAAAGTTTATACCGGACATGGTTTCGGGCAGTCAGTATTATACGGTTCTTTTCAAAAGTGCCGACTATTTGTTTAAGTTCTGGAAATCAATGGAATTGGTTGTTCCTATAGTTGTATTTCAGATTTTGGTGGCAGTGGCGGCATCCTACGGATTTTATCGGTATACCGGAAAATTGAAGACAATGATTTTCTTTATTTACATCATTTTGATGTTGATGCCGTATCAGGTAACACTGGTACCGAATTTTATGGTGGCCAAGGGGCTGAATCTTATTGATACGAATTGGGCCATTTGGTTACCGGGAATATTCAGTCCTTTTTCGGTGTATCTGATAACCAAGTTTATGAAACGTATACCGGTAAGCATAATTGAAGCTGCCGAAATGGACGGATGCAATGATTTTCAGATATTCAATAAAATATGCTTTCCGTTGAGTAAAGGCTGTATGCTGTCATGCGCAATTTTGGTATTTATCGATTATTGGAATATGGTTGAGCAACCCGTAATTATGTTTAAGGATGAAGCTGATTATCCGTTGTCTGTTTTCCTTAGTAAGATTAATGAAGGTGAAATAGGCTTGGCATTTGCAGTTGCAACGATATATATGTTATTACCGTTACTGGTATTTTTGTACGGAGAAGATTATCTGGTTGAAGGAATTTCATACCAGGGCGGAGTAAAGGGTTAAGGAAGGAAATAAGATGAACGAGAAAAAAGCAGCCAGAAAGAAAGAAATAATAAAGAATGTGGCAATTGTATTTTTGATAATAATGTTGCTGTTGACCTTATTTAGCAATACTTTTAGAAATTATTCATTGCCGGAAGTGACGATGGTTAATCCTTCTTCCAACATTATAAAAGAACAGGCCAGAGGAAACGGACAGGTTACTGCAGGAGAGACGTTCGCTGTTAATGCAATGGAATCGCGTGTGGTTTCATCGGTTGCGGTTAAAAAGGGTGATCATGTTGAAATAGGTGATCCATTGTTCTATTTGTCTGATGTGGAATCCGATGAGCTTATTACGGCGCAGGAAGAATATGATAAAGCCAAAAACGAATATCTTAAGGCATTCCTTTCATTAGATATGTCATCCGAATCAATAGTTAAGGCCAAAACAGGAAATTTTGATTCCATTCCGCAATGGCAGTCCAAGTTATCGGAACTTGAAGGCGAGATAGAAGAAAAGCAGGCTCTATATGAAGAATATCTTAACAACGCTGCCGCTCACAGTATCGAAAATGCTTATCAGACATATATCAATACCAACTGGACGGAGCAGGTGATTAAGGCAGAACTGGAGGCTGAGCTTGCTCAGTTGGAGAATAAGGATGTGCAGATGGCTTTTACACTTGAAAAAGCCAAAAAGGGCGAGGAACTTCAGGCTAAGATGAATGAAATCTTATATGAGGCGGGAGTTACCAGCTTGGAAGAGTTGTATAACAGCGATGAAGATGCTTACAATGATTATATAGATTTTAAAGAACAAAAATCTGTTTTGGATGTAACATTGTATGAGAATGAGCAGGGGCTTGTAGAACTTGCCCAGAAACTTGCCGCAGTAACAAGGGCGGTAAACGCAGACGAAGCAAAAGCCAAAGTGAATGCAGCAAAAGATGCGGCTTATAACCAACCGAATAAAATATATTATGAGAACATTAAAGCTGATATAGATGCGCTGAAAGAGGAACGTGACAACTATATTAAGGACATGACGGCGCAGATAGCCATAGAAGGCTTCTCGGATGCGTTGGCAACCAAGCGAGATAAGCTTGAAAAGATTAAGGCAAACTGCCAAGGGGCCGTAATCAGCGCAGATGTGGCAGGAACAGTAGGCTCGGTAGATGTTGTGGCCGGAGAAAAGACAGAAAAGCAAAAACAGATCGCAACAATAATTCCGGACGGCAAGGGTTATTCGCTGGATATTACAGTTGATGCCAAACAGGCTGAAAAGGTAAAAATCGGAGATCCCGGAGAATTGGAATACTATTGGAATCATGAGAATGCGAAACTGCTTGTTAAGAGCATTAAAGATGATACGGAAAATCCGGGCAAAAAGAAGATTATAACTTTCTCCGTTGAGGGTGATGACTTTACCATCGGAGAAAACTTATCGGTATCAGTCGGTTCAAAGTCTGAAAATTACGATTTGACAGTACCTAAGGCTGCAATTAACAATGATAAGGACGGAAAGTTTGTAATGGTTCTTTCGGAGAGAAAGACCCCGTTTGGAAAAAGATATATAGCAAACAGAGTTGAGGTAACAGAGAAAGCAAGCGATGATGAACGTGTAGCCGTTTCGGGAAGCCTCAGCACTATGGATTATGTAATTGTAGCGTCCACCAAACCGCTTAGCGACGGAGAAGAGTTTAGAATTAAGGAAGAATAAGATGTTACAGAAAATTCGTACCAAGATTAAAACTTTATCCCGGGCGAAGATTGTATGGTCATCAATTTTTTTAGCTGCTTTGATTATAGCGTTGTCACTTTATGGCATATGTAATGCAATAATCGGCAAAATGTACGATCAGCAGGCGGCTAAGCGATGGGGTCAGGATCAGCAGGCTTATCAGATTACGATTTTGTTTGATAAGGCAGCCAAGGTATCCGACAATGACATCAAGCGATTTGAGTACGATTATAATAAACTGCTTTCGTCAACTTTCGGAGATGCCGGCCAAGAATATATTAATATGAATAATGAGGATTCTTCTTATTATGCGCATTCATATATGGCTGAAGGCAGGCTTAATCTGAGCCAGGAAAACAAGTCGGTCAATAATGCAAAAGTGTATGGAGTTTCGGGAAATTATGAATTGTTCCATCCTTTTGAAATGATTAGCGGAAGCTTTTTGAAAGAGACGGAAGCGCATCCTGACTGTGTGGTTATTGATGAATTTACGGCCTATTCGCTGTTTGGAAGTACCAATGTTGTGGGGTTGCCGATTTATGTTCAAAATACTCCTTTGTATGTTGCCGGTGTATATAAATCGGGAACATCGGAAATTGTGGAGGCGGCAAACGGTTGGAGCACGATGGCCAATACCGTAACCAAGGAAGACGGCTCGGTTGATCAGACAGGTAAGAACAGTCTTATCTACATGTCATATGATACGATGTGCTCACTTTGCGGGGAGACCAAGCCGATTACATGTTTTGAATTTGTGTCGATAGCACCTTCCGAAAAGTTCCTGTACGACGAATTGGTTAAGGGCTTCACAAGCTATATGAGCAGTATGGAAATTGTGAAGAACTCTTCGCGTTTTGGTATAGAAAACATGTACAGAGTATTGCGTCAGTTCGGAATACGTTCAATGCATGTAAATAATATTGATTACCCTTATTTTGAAAACATTGCAAGAGCAAGAGAAGATTTGATATCACGTCTTTATTTGTATATATTTGTTCTTTTGCTTTTGGACTTGGTTCTTGCCGTGATTTTCCTACATCACTTATGGGTTTCAAGAACCATACATATATCTGTAATTCGTGACAGATTTTCCGATTTTCTTGAGAAAATCAGGGAGAAGAAAAATGAGCAGAAAAGAAAGTGGGAACACTTCTAAAGTGAATAAATTTAATAGACTGACGGCAGCTTTTTTAATGCTGACTTTATGTGCATTAAGTATATGCGGTTGCACTGCCAAAAAGGACGAGAATGCGCAGGCACTTAATGATGCTGTCAACAATGCCAAAGATTATATTTATTCAAACTCGCCGATAGAACTGCCGTATGAGTTTGAACATACAATAGATATTAAGCTGGCTACCAACTATGAGGATACATTGGCATTTTATCAAAGCAAATCGGATATTGAGTTAAATCCTAATCCGGAAGATTTCGGTGACAATTTTGATGCGTTGATATCTGCGGACGAAGCTGCGGAAGAAGCAGTTAATGAAGAGACAACAGCCACGGACGAGGCAGCGGGTGAAGAACCGGCGACCACAGAAGTAGCGACGGATGTGACGGTAAGTGAAGAACCGGCAACCATGGGAAATCCTGCGGATGTGACCGGCAAATACAGGATTATTTCTAACGGTGATACTTCCGACTATGAATTGGCACCGGCAGACCCCAGAAGTGTCGTTGCCTTTTTGGTTGATGAAAACGGTAAGGCACAGGAATTATACAGTGCCAAAAATGATTATTTCACTCAAGATATTAAGCTTGGGTATGACGGCTGTATTTATACCGTACAAACCCCTCAGCAGTATGCATACGGTGATAGTAAAATATATTTTGCAAAATACTCCAGGGAGGGTGAACCGATATTTTTGGTGCCCATTGATAACGTTTGCGAGAACAGCCAGCTTCAGATTTCGGAATATCTGAATTTTAACTTTTTGGTAGTAACGCAGGATGAAGCTTTGGTAGGAACAACGGCGGGAGTGATACGATTCGGACTTGACGGAGAGGTTAAGGCCGTTATTGCCAAAGACAAAATTGATAAGAAAATAGAGTATGTCAACGGAATTGCATATACACAGAACGGAAAGCTTTTTACCATCAGTAATTATGCAAGTGCAGGTTCTGACAAAGCGGAGACATACGTATCCGAGATAGACCCCAAGACATTTAAAATCATATCATCCAAGACCACGACTTCGGAGTTCTATGGAAGTATTTTCGCTGCTAAAGAGGATGAAGGATACATATCGACAACATCCGATATTCAAAGATACAATTTTGATACCAACAAGCAAGAGAAAGTTATGGATTTTGTCGGATCGAATATAGATACCGACAGTCCGTTTACGGCAATTGTGGCCAATTCCGAGGATTCTTTCTTGGGAGTGTACAGCACAATGAATCTGAAAACCTTCGAAACGGAGTATCAGTTATTTTTGTTCAACCACATTCCAAGATCCGAAGTCAGGGACAGAACCATGATTTCTCTCGGAATGCTGAATTCTAATCAGTCATATGTAATTAAAAAGCAGGTATTTGCGTTTAATCGTTCTTCAACGGATTATCAGATTAATCTGATTGATTATTCGCAGCTTTATAAAGGCACGGAAGAAGAGATAATTAAGCAGATTAACAAAGATGCATCGGCAGGAAATCTGCCGGATATACTTTTGGTATCTTCACAGTTCCCTGTTGATGTTTATATAGGAAAAAATCTTCTTGTTGATTTAAAAGAGTACATGAATAATGATCCTGAATTTGACAGTGATAATCTTCTTGATAATGTTGTCAGTGCATACACTGTTGAAGATAAGGTGTACCAACTTGTACCTATGTTTCAGTTGGATACGGTAGTTATCAAATCGTCACTGGCAGAGGGTAAAACGTCGTGGGACGCCGACGAACTTGCCGAATTCTGGAATAAAATGGGCAAAGATAAAGATTTGACGGCGGATTCAGGCAGAACGGAATTTGCGCAAAAACTGCTATCCTGCACGGGTGACAGCTTTATCAATTGGGACAACGGTACGTGTAATTTTGAAACAGAAGAGTTCTACCGGGTACTTAGACTTCTTAAGGACATACCGGAAAACAGACCGGACGGCAGTAAATATGAATCCACGTATTGGGGGATTTATGCTAACGAAGAGGCCTTGATTAAGCCTGTTTCACTGTATTCAATGGATGCATATACATTTGATATAAGGGGAAGTTTCCCGGATGGAGCTACATTTATCGGATATCCGAGCAATGACGGTAACGGTTCGGTTATCAAACCGGTTCTTTCTTTTGCAATCAGTAATTATTCAAAATGCAAGGAAGGCGCATGGGAGTTTGTTAAGGGATTTTTCACTGACGAGTTTATGGACAATAACTGCGTGGATTATTCTTTCGGATTCCCCAATTCGAAACGTGCAATCGATGAATCAATTACGAAGCTTTTGAATACCAAAAACGATTTTGAATTGGGCGGAGTAACTCCTAAACCCATAACCAAGGAAGAGACGGACGCGTACAAAGATTTTATCTTGTCGGTGAACAAGCCGTATCGAGATGATTCGGCAGTGGTTCAAATATTTAACGAAGAAACGGCTCCGTATTTTAGCGGACTGAAAACGGAAGAGCAGGTAGCGGAAGTTATACAGGGTCGTATATCTTTGTTGTTGGCTGAAAGCAGGTAGATTTATGAATGATGGAAAGAATGCTAAAAAAGGATTGGGCGGAATCAGCGGACAGTTTTTGAAGATATCATATCTGCCCATGATTTTGATTACTCTTATAATAACGATAGCAGGATCTTCGTTTGTCCTATCAAGTTTAAAGCAAGGCGCGAAGTCGGCCATGGAAGATACTGCAAACATGGTATTGATGAATCTTGATGATATGTATCCGGGTGATTTCAATTCCATTCAGCTTAATGAAGCTATATATTTGCTAAAAGGCGAGCACCAGTTTAACGGTGATTTTGAGTATGTTGATAAGGTAAAAGAAATAACCGGATATGATGTAACAATATGCTATATGAATTATGCGGTAGCGACAACTTTGACGGACAATTCGGGAACAAGATTGGTAGGTGCTGCAGATTCGGATGTTGTTTACAACGATGTTATTGTTGAGGGAAATGTAAATTTTTATCCTGAAGTGGATTTTAATAAACAGGATTATATGGCGTATTATACTCCGTTTAGAAACGCTGATGGGGACGTGGTCGGCATGCTGTGTATAGCATCTGCTACAGACAGCTTGAAAACACTTGTATGGCAGGCGATAGTGCCATTGATATGCATAGCGGTTATTGCAATGCTGATTGCGTGTATCTTTACCTACAGATACTCTAAGAAATTTATTGATGCGATTTCAAGAATACAAAAATATATGAAAAAAGTATCTGACGGTGATTTTCTCTCCGATATTGATTATGCGGTGGAAAGCAGAAACGATGAAATCGGTCAGATGGGTTTTGATGCCCAAAAGACAGCAAGGACATTGCGAAAACTTGTGGAAGAAGATCAGCTGACGCAGCTTAATAACAGAAGAAGTGCGGACAAGAAGATTAAGGCTACAATCAGCAATTATATCGAAAAGGGCGTTGATTTTTGCGTGGCATTGGGGGATATTGACTTTTTCAAGAAGGTTAATGATACCTATGGTCATGAAGCCGGAGATAAGGTGTTGATGGCGGTTGCCGACACACTCAAGAATTTCATGGCAGATAAAGGATATGCAATAAGATGGGGCGGTGAAGAATTCCTGCTTATTTTTGATAAGGGAAAGGCCGAACTCGAAAGTTGCGCGCGGTCAATAGAAGGTATGCTTGATCAAATCAGGGCATTGGAAATTGTAAGCGGTGATCAGATTATTAAGGTTAATATGACGTTCGGATTGTTGGAGTGCGAAAAGGATGATATTGAAGCCTTTGAGAATTTCACGGAAGAACATGAAGAATCAAAGGATGTATATTTAAAGAGCAGAATGGATTATTATATATCGGAAGCAGATAAGAGACTGTATTACGGTAAGGAACACGGAAGAAACCAGCTGGTTGCGTATGCCGTACCTAAACAATAATCAGCGATGAGGTATATTCGTTTTGATGACGACCGCTGATTTGTGAGTACAGTTCGGAGGCAAAGATATCTTTTTTGAGAGAGTAGTTGATTTGCGCATCCGCCAATTTTGTTACAAGCGGAACGGAAGAGCTTTTTTTTAGGACGCCGAGTAATTCTTCGGCGTCTTTTTTAAATCCCAAAATTCTTGCATACTCAGGTTGGATTTGAGAATCCCCTTTTTTGATATCGAGCAAAATGTGCGCAAGACATCGCTGAATTCTTGTATATGTATAGTTTTTGGACTTCAATATGGACACAAATTCCGAAATTGAAGTGAATTTCGGTATGTTCTTAATAATCTTATGTGAGAGTTCTTCGCTGACATCTTCATATTGCTCAAAACCTTCGTCCTTTAACGAAATCAATTTGTAATACATAAGATTGCTGAAATTGTCAAGGAATATCGGAGCCTCAAAGAGCGATTGAATATTTTCGGGAATATATTCTTGGTAGGGAAGGCTTGATTTTAAGGCATTACGGACAGACAGCGCACTTGTATATTCGGAATTAGTGTTTAGATTCTTATCAGCGTATGAATTGTCCTTTCGAGGTATGGTAACGGCTTCGATTCGACTTTGGTATTTTTCGAGAGCCTTTAAATACTCGATTCCGAGAATGTTGTTTGAACCATGAAATACATTTGAATCATCGGAAGAGGACATGGCTTCGCAAACGGCCCTTGGATATGAAAGTCCGTTCTTTAACTTGGCTTTAATCATATTATCCAATTCGACAGAAGGAGAATTCAGTATATGTGCCGCCGATTTAAGATTATCAATATTTCCGCATTCGGAACCGAATGAAAGATAGTCAATGCAATTTAGGGAATTCAACAGTGCAATCGCGCCTTCGGCAAAACCTGTGGCAGAAGCCAAAGAGTAAACGACGGGAAGTTCGATTACTACGTCGGCACCGTTATTAAGTGCCATTAAAGTACGTGTATATTTATCGAAAACAGCAGGCTCGCCCCGCTGAACGAAAGCTCCGGACATGAGGGCGACAACGAAGGTGCTGCCGGTAAGCTCACGTGTTTGGGCGATGTGATATTCGTGACCTTTGTGAAAAGGATTATACTCTGAAATTATGGCGGAAACGGTTTTGTATTTTGTTAAATACATGGTATTCTCCTGTTGATTCAACCGCAAAACTTAAATATAATTTAGAATGTATACAATTTATCATATTTTCCTATTATACTGCAAATTTTTAGGGGTGAAAGGAGACAGACATGTCTTACATTGATGTAATTAAGGAAAAGGCTAAGGCGGATAAGAAAACAATAGTTCTTCCGGAAACAACCGATAAGAGAACTTTGATAGCTGCTGCCAGTATTTTGAAAGAAGGTATTGCCAATATCATAATGATAGGCGATGCAGAGAAAATATATGACGGAGCCAATTGGCTGGAAATTGAACTTGACGGAGTTGAAATTGTTAATCCGTTAACTTCTCCCAAAACGGAAGAGTATATTAAATTATTGTATGAAACAAGAAAAAACAAAGGTATGACATTGGAACAGGCAAGAGAAATTCTTTTGAGTGATCCGTTGTACTACGGAGTTGTAATGGTTAAGGCGAACGATGCCGACGGTATGGTGGCAGGTGCATGCCATGCTACGGCCGATACGTTAAGACCGGCGCTTCAGATTTTAAAAACAGCACCCGGAGTCAAACTCGTATCCGGTTTCTTCTTGATGTGTATCCCTGATTGCGATATGGGTGATAACGGTACGTTTGTATTCGCTGATTGCGGACTTAACCAAGATCCCAATCCGGAAGAGTTGGCTGCAATAGCTGATTCATCAGCCAAGAGTTTCAAACAATTGGTTGGCTCTAAGCCTATAATTGCAATGCTGTCACATTCAACAAAGGGCTCTGCCAAGCATCCCCTTGTTGATAAGATGGTAGAGGCAACAAGAATTGCTCATGAACAGTATCCTAATTTGACAATAGACGGAGAATTGCAATCGGATGCAGCTATCGTTCCTTCCGTAGCCAAGTCTAAGGCTCCCGGTTCGGAGGTTGCAGGTAAGGCCAATGTACTTGTGTTCCCTAACCTTGATTGCGGAAACATAGCATACAAGCTTGTTCAAAGATTGGGAAAAGCCGAGGCATACGGTCCTATGCTTCAAGGAATTGCCAAGCCCGTTAATGATTTATCCAGAGGATGCTCATGGGAAGATATAGTAGGTGTTGTAGCATTAACAGCCGTTCAGGCACAATTACAGTAAGGGGATATAAATATGAATATTTTAGTTATTAATTGCGGTAGTTCATCACTTAAGTTTCAGCTTATCAATTCTGATTCCGAAGAGGTTATAGGAAAGGGATTGTGTGAGAGAATAGGAATTGACGGAAGCAGCATTTCTTTTACACCTGCAGGCAAAGATAAGATTAAGACAGAATCTCCGATGCCTAATCATGAAGTGGCAATCCAATTCGTTATTGATGCTCTCACCGACAAAGATACGGGTGTTGTTAAGTCATTGGATGAAATCGGTGCTGTCGGACACAGAATTGTTCACGGCGGAGAGAAGTTTAACAAGGCAATTTTGATTAATGAAGATGTAATAAAGGCAATAGAAGAGTGCAATGATTTGGCACCGTTGCATAACCCTGCCAATCTGATAGGCGTAAGAGCATGTCAGAAACTTATGCCGGGTACCCCGATGGTTGCAGTGTTTGATACGGCATTCCATCAGACGATGCCCAAAGAAGCATATCTTTACGGATTACCGTATTCATATTATGAAAAATACAAAATCAGAAGATACGGTTTCCATGGTACAAGCCATGATTATGTGTCACATGAAGCAGCTGCTATGATGAATAAGCCATACGATGAAAGTAAGATTATTGTATGTCACCTTGGTAACGGTGCTTCCGTTTCGGCAGTTAAAAACGGAAAATGTGTAGATACTTCAATGGGTCTTACACCGCTTGAAGGATTGATTATGGGAACACGATCAGGCGATTTGGATCCTGCGATATTGGAATTTTTGTGCGATAAAGAAAACATGGATATTCATCAGATGCTGACGGTTTTGAATAAAAAATCCGGAGTTTTCGGATTGTCTGAGGATTTTTCTTCCGACTTCAGAGATTTGGAGGATGGATATAATAAAGGACAGGAGAACTGCATACGTGCGGTTGACTGCTTCTGCTACAGAGTAGTCAAGTATATAGGAGCTTATGCAGCAGCAATGAACGGTGTTGACTGTATTTGCTTCACGGCAGGTATTGGTGAAAACACAGCTTTTGTCAGAAAAATGATAATGGACTATCTGGGATATCTTGGCATTAAATGTGATGATAAGAATAACGCAACAAGAGGCGAGAGCATTATGATTTCAACTCCGGATTCGGCGGTTAAGGTGTATGCAATACCTACCAATGAAGAGTTGGCTATCGCAAGACAAACATTGGCGTTAATCTAAGGAGGAAAACGAATGAAGTATTGTCCAAATTGCGGAAATCAACTGCCTGATGATGCACTGTTTTGTAATGCGTGCGGTCAAAAAGCAGATGATTCGGCTTCTTCTCAAAACGCAAATATCGATCAAACATCGAATTCCGTACAATCTGTTGTCAACGAACAGACTGAAACTTTTCCGGCTCCAAAGGGCAAGAAGGGAAAAGTTATATTGATATCTGTTATATGCGGCTTACTGATAGCCGGAGTGGCTGTTGCAATAATACTGATAAATGTACTTGGCGGAGCAAAAGGGGCTGTGAGATCAATCATTAATGCAGCCGAAAACAGTGATGCCAAGAAACTGCTTAATGCAACTGCTCCCAAGGAAATATTGGAAGATTACCTTGGCTTTGAGCATGATGTGGATGTGGATGAGTTCGCTGATTTCTTTAATGCAGAATTACAGGCATTTTGGAATATTGCATCGGAATGCGGAGAATGTGAGCTGGAGTGCGAGATTAAAGCAATTGAGGACATCGAACAGCTAAAGAAAATGAAAAAATATTCTCCGGTTAACAATCTTAAGAGTTTCAAGAAAATTATGAAGCAAAAATATGCAGATTATGATTTTGAAGCTGATGATATCAAGGAATGTTCGGCCGCAAGAATATCATATACATTTACGGTAGATAAGAAGAGAGTCGACAAGGGAAATATCGATATTCTAGTTTATAAGTACCATGGAGACTGGTTTGTGCTAAATGTCAAAGACGTGAATGAAGCAATTCCGGAACCGCTGTTTAACCCGATAGATATGATTAATATGCTACAGTACGACTATCCTGAAGTATACGAGGATTATAGTAAGGAATACAAAAATATTAGAGCAGAATATGATATTAACCTGTAAATAATTCTTGACAAAGGCAACTTGTGTCGTTATACTTTTTTAAGTGTGCGAAACTGTTAAGATAAATCTGTTTGATTTATTTACCACAAACGAAAAAACCAAAACTGAAGAATTGGAATATATTTCCGACGAGTTTCATCTTGCGAACGCTACATACCCGGTAGCAAGTAAGTCGCCAATTAAACTCGAGTTTCATACTTTTGAAACCGGCAAGGTAAGGCTTAGCGGAAGCTTCAATATAGAGTTGTTGATTCCGTGCGACAGATGTTTGGATGATGTTTCGGTTAATATCAAATGCGATTTTGATTCTGTTCTTTTCTCTGAGACAATCAGTGGATATGAAGAGAACGATGATAATGGTTTTTTGCAGGGGAACGATTTCGATGTATATGATTTCGTTAATTCTAATGTGTTAATGAACATGCCGTCGAAGGTTTTATGTCAAGAGGATTGTAAGGGCCTGTGTCCTGTGTGCGGATGCAACAAGAACAAAACAGCCTGCGAATGCGATACTTTTGTACCGGACCCCAGAATGGCAGTTATTTCAGATATTTTTAATGCAAATAAGGATAAGGAGGTGTAGATATGTCAATCTGTCCTAAGAATAAATCTTCTAAAGGTAGAAGAGATAAGAGACGCGCTAATTGGAAGATGAGCCCTGTTAACTTAGTTAAGTGCAGCAAGTGTGGTGCTTTAATGATGCCTCACAGAGTATGTAAGGCTTGTGGCGCATACAATAAGAAGGAAGTTATTTCTGTAGAGGATTAATTTCGTTTGAATTCGATTTGATGAGGATGTCTTAAGGACATCCTCTTTTTCGTATAATAAATCGTCCGCTTACCCGCGCACAGTTGCAAGAACCCACTGCCCATCCGCCCGCCCGCAGTTGCACGCAATTGCAAGACGTCGACTCGAAAGTGTTATTACTTGATTTTTCGACATTGGTCTTGTATAGTAAATAGTGCGTTATTAAGGAGAAAACAATGGCTGATTATGTTAAAGTTGCTCTTGATGGCATGGGTGGAGATAATGCTCCTTTGGAAATTGTTAAAGGTGCTGTTGAGGCTGTAAACGAATCGAATAAGGTAAAGGTATATATTACAGGATATGAAGATGTAATTAAGGAAGAACTTTCCAAATATACCTTTAATAAGGAACAAATAGAAATAGTACCTACGACAGAGGTAATAGAGACAGCCGAACCGCCGGTTATGGCTATAAGAAAGAAGAAGGATTCTTCTTTGGTTAAGGCATTGAGCATGGTCAAAGACAAAGAATGCGATGCATATGTATCGGCCGGCTCAACAGGAGCAACGTTAGTCGGGGGACAGGTCATAGTAGGAAGAATCAAAGGGGTGGAGAGAGCACCTCTGGCACCGCTTATACCGACGATTAACGGTGTATCGCTTTTGATAGACTGTGGAGCAAATGTTGATGCAAGAGCAAGCCATCTTTTACAGTTCGCCAAAATGGGCTCTGTTTATATGGAATCCATTATGGGAGTTAAGAACCCTAAAGTCGGAATTGTTAATATAGGTGCGGAAGAAGAAAAGGGTAACGCATTGGTAAAGGAAACTTTTCCGTTGCTGAAGAATTGTCCGGACATCAATTTCGTAGGTTCGGTAGAAGCAAGAGATATTCCATACGGTGCGGTTGATGTTGCTGTTTGCGAAGCTTTCACCGGAAATGTAATACTCAAAATGTATGAAGGCGTTGGCGGAGCTATGCTCAGTAAAGTCAAAGAAGGAATGATGAGCTCCTTTAAAGCTAAAATAGGTGCGCTTTTGGTTAAGGATGCCTTGAAATCGACTCTGAAGAAATTTCAGTCAGACGAGTATGGCGGTGCACCGATGCTGGGACTTAACGGTTTGGTTGTAAAGACACACGGAAGTTCTAAAGCAAAAGAGATTAAAAATTCAATTTTGCAATGTATTTTATTTAAAGAACAGAATATTGATCAAAAGATTAAAGAAAAAATTGCCATAGAAGAGGCATAAAGGAAAGGAATTAACAACAATGGAATTCGAAAAACTCAAAAAAATTATCGCGGATGTATTAAATGTTGATCCTGAAGAAATAACGATGGAGACCACATTCCTTGATGATCTTGGAGCAGACTCTTTGGATGTATTCCAGATTATTATGGGAATCGAAGAAGAATTTGATATTGAAGTGCCTGCAGAAGATGCAGAAAAGATTACAACCGTAGAAGATGCGGTTACACTTATAAAATCAGCAACTAATTAAGCGGAGTTAAAAGCCCTAACGGGCTTTTAACTATGATTGGGTGGTTATGAATACAATAGATATATCCGAATTGGAAGAAACAATCGGCTACGTGTTTAAGGACAAGGAACTGGCTAAACTGGCATTAACACATAGCTCATATTCGAATGAAATGAAGATTAACAAGTACGGAAATTATGAAAGGCTCGAGTTCTTGGGAGATGCCGTGCTTGAATTGGTGAGCTCACTTTTCTTCTATGAGAAATATCCACAGAAGAATGAGGGCGAATTAACGAGACTGAGATCTTCAATGGTTTGCGAAATGTCATTGGCATACTGTGCAAGGGAATTCGGACTACAGAATTATATACTCTTGGGAAAAGGTGAGGAAGCAACTCACGGAAGAGACAGAGATTCGATAGTGTCTGATGTTTTTGAGGCATTGTTGGGAGCAATATATCTTGATAGTGGTTTTGAAACCGCTCAGAAATTCGTTATTTCGCATGTAATGAAGGACTTGGAGAATAAGCAATTGTTTTATGATGCGAAAACAATTCTTCAGGAGAGAGTTCAAAGCGAAGGGAAGACATTGGTTTACGAATTGGCCAAGGAAGAAGGCCCGGATCATGATAAGCGATTTACGGTTAATGCAATAATTGACAATGAAGTATGTGCTGTTGGAACGGGCAAGTCCAAAAAGAGTGCCGAACAGCAGGCCGCTTACGAAATTTTGAAGAAGAAATGATGGTGAGTTATGTATCTAAAATCCATTGAAATACACGGATTTAAATCCTTTGCAAACAAAATAGTATTCCAATTTCATAACGGTATTACGGGAATAGTGGGCCCTAACGGTTCCGGTAAATCCAATGTTGCCGATGCGGTTCGTTGGGTTTTGGGTGAACAAAGAATTAAGCAGCTGCGTGGGGCATCTATGCAGGATGTTATTTTTTCAGGTACGGAGCTTAGAAAACCGCAGGGTTATGCATACGTAGCAATTACTCTTGATAATTCGGACCATCAACTGGCGACCGATTTTAATGAGGTGACTGTAGCAAGAAGAATATACAGATCCGGTGAAAGCGAGTATATGCTTAACGGAACACCGTGCAGACTAAAAGACGTAAACGAACTTTTCTATGATACAGGTATAGGTAAAGAAGGTTATTCTATCATAGGACAAGGTCAGATTGATAAGATTCTGTCCGGTAAACCTGAGGAAAGAAGAGAACTGTTCGACGAGGCGGCAGGTATTGTCAAATTTAAGAAACGTAAAGCCGCTGCGGTTAAAAAGCTTGAAGACGAAGCCAATAATTTGGTTAGAATTACAGATATTCTCAGCGAACTTGAAAAGCAGGTAGGCCCATTGGAAAGGCAATCGGAAAAGGCCAAAATATACCTGAAAAAGAAGGAAGAATTAAAGACAGTGGATGTTAACATGTTCCTTCTTGAAAACAAGGATTTGGAAGATAAACTTTCAAAGACCGAGGAGAATCTTAAGATTGCCAATGATGACCTTGAGAAGACTACGTCATCATATGAATCTATTAAGGATGAATACGATAAGGTGCAGACAGAGATTGAGTCTTTGGAAGCATCCATAAATGATAAAAGAGCTCAGCTTTCAAATACCAACGTATTGCGTGGTAAATTGGAGGGTGAGATTAATGTATTGAAAGAACAGATTAATTCTGCCAAGTCAAACGAGGAACACTTTGCAACACGTGTGAAGAATATAAAGGCCGAAATCGAAACAAGGAATGAGCAAAGAGAAGGTTTGGCTAAAGATAAGGGCATTGTTGATGAGCAGGTTGCTTCAATCGAAAGCCGCAGAAGCGAAGCACGTGCTAAACTCGAAAGTGTTCAAAGCAAAATAGAAGAACTGAATACGAATATCGAGAGCGGTAAAAATACAATTATCGATACTCTTAATTCACGTGCAACGATTAAGTCCAAGCTTTCAAGACTTGATTCAATGACTGAAAGCATAAACATAAGAAAATCCGAACTTACGTCAAGACTGCTGCGAATAAAGTCGGATGAGGCTAAGCAGGCAGAAACAATGAAAGCTCTTGAAGCCGAATTCGATAAAATAGGTGAAGAGATTCAAAAACTCAAAGATGAGCAGGATAACAAAGAAGAAGAATTGGCGCTGATTCGTGAGGATATGGCCAAGAAGGATGAATTATCCAGAGATCTTCAGGTTAAGTATCATCAGTCAAAATCCAAATTGGAGGCCTTGTCAAATCTTACGGAAAGGTATGAAGGCTATGGCGGTTCGGTTAAAGCCGTTATGGAGAGAAAGGAAAGCGAGAAGGGTATCATAGGTGTAGTAGCCGATATCATCAAGGTTGATCCTAAGTATGAAACCGCGATAGAAACCGCACTCGGAGGCAATATCCAAAATATTGTAACCGATGATGAAGAAACTGCGAAAAAAATGATTTCATTTTTGAAGCAGCATAAAGCCGGCAGAGCGACTTTCTTACCGCTTACATCAATTACCAATCCACAGGAATTTAAAAATCCCGAAGCTCTTAAGGAAAAGGGAGTTATCGGAATGGCAGATGAGTTGGTTAATACGGATAAAAAATATCGTGATGTAGCCAAGTCTATGCTTGGAAGAATCGTAGTTGTCGATAATGTCGATAACGCTGTTAAGATAGCAAGAAAGTTTGAATACGGAATCAGAATGGTAACTCTTGAAGGTGAATTGCTGGTTCCCGGAGGCGCGATTTCCGGAGGTACATTCAAGAACAGTTCGAATCTTCTTTCAAGAAGAAGAGAAATGGATGAGCTTGAAACTCAGGTTAAAGAGTATTTAAAGCAGATTGATGAAACTTTATCCGATATAGAGCAAACCAAGAAAAAGAGAAATGAATTAAGACTTGCCATAGAAGAAATCAAGTCTGAACAGCAAAGAAAGCTGATTGACCAGAATACAGCAAGACTTAATGTTTTAAAAGCAGAGGAACGAAAGAACGAAGCTTCTGAGGGTTCTTTGGAACTTAAGAACGAAGAACGTGAAATTGAGGAGCAGATTAAAGATATTCTCGAAAACAAAGAGAAAATCAAGGCGGAATTATCGGAATCCGAAGTTTTGGAGAAGAATGTAGAGAAGCAGATAGAAGACTTCCAAAAGGAACTCGAGGCCAAAAGAGATGAAGAAACCGAGCACCTTGCGAAAGTTTCGGAATGGGATGTCGAAGCGGAAAAAATGCTTCAGCAGCAAGGATTCCATCAACAGAACCTTGATCGTATAGATGAAGAAATTGCCAAATATACGAGTGAACTTAATGAAGTTGAAGAGTCATTGAAAACTTCGCTAAGTGATGTTGAGTTTAAAAAGCAGAGTATTAAAGAAATCGAAGAGACTATTAAGGCTTCGCATACAACTCAGTCTGATACGGAGATTAGCCTGAACGAAGAAACTGCGCGTAAGGATGAGCTTACGGCCAAGCAGAAAACATTCTTTGACGACAGAGAAGCAATGAATGAGAAAATGGCTTCTTTGGATAAGGAAGTATACAGACTTACCAATCAGAAAGAGCGTTACGAAGAAAGTATAGCCGAGAGAATTTCGTATATGTTTGAAGAATACGAAATTACATTGGTGGATGCAGCTTCATTACGTAATGAGGAAATGACAGACCTGTCATCTATGAAGAAAATGTCTTCTAAGCTAAAGAGCGAGATAAAGGGTCTGGGTGATGTAAACGTTAATGCAATCGAAGATTACAAGAATGTTATGGAGCGTTTCACTTTCCTTAAGACCCAGCATGATGATTTGGTAGAGGCCAAGAAAACTTTAGAGAATATTATTGTGGAACTGGATACTGCTATGCGTAAACAGTTCGGAGAAAAATTCAAAGAAATAGAAAAAGAGTTTAATAAAGTGTTCAAGGAATTGTTCGGCGGAGGAACAGGTTCGCTCGAACTTATTGAAGACGAAGATATTTTGGAAGCGGGAATAAGTATTATCGCACAACCTCCCGGTAAAAAGCTTGGTAATATGATGCAACTTTCCGGCGGAGAGAAAGCATTGACTGCGATAGCTTTATTGTTTGCAATTCAAAATCTGAAACCTTCACCTTTCTGCTTACTTGATGAAATAGAAGCGGCACTTGATGAATCGAATGTAGTAAGATTTGCTTCGTATTTGCACAAACTGACCAAGAACACTCAGTTTATTGTAATTACTCACAGAAGAGGAACTATGGAGCAGGCAGACAGATTATACGGTATTACCATGCAGGAGAAGGGCGTTTCGGCACTTGTATCCGTTAATCTTATTGATGAGGAGCTTGATGATTAATGGCAGGTTTTTTTAGCCGAATTTTTTCGGGATTTAAAGAAATAGATGAAGATTTTTACGACGAGATATTTGAGACTCTTGTGGTGGGTGACACGGGAGTAAGAACGTCGGAAGAAATTGTTGAGAGATTAAAAGCACAGGTTAAAGAAAACAGGATTAAAAATCCTGAAGATTGTAAGGAATTTCTTAAGAAAAATATGAAGGACCTTATGAAAGTACCTGAAGATGCTTACGACTTTGAAAATAAGAGATCTGTTATTTTTGTTATCGGTGTAAACGGTGTCGGTAAGACAACAACCATTGGAAAACTTGCAAGCATTTATAAGAATCAGGGCAAGAAAGTTCTGATTTGTGCTGCCGATACATTCAGAGCTGCCGCAGGCGAGCAACTTGAAGAATGGTCACACAGGGCGGGCGTTGAGATGATTGGCGGTAAAGAAGGCCAGGATCCTTCTTCGGTATTGTTTGACGCAATTTCTTCAGCCAAAGCCAAAGAGGTGGATGTACTGTTGGTTGACACGGCAGGAAGACTGCATAACAAGAAGAATCTGATGGATGAACTTGAAAAAATGAATCGCTTAATTAATTCATATTATCCTATGATTCACAGAGAAAACCTGGTTGTTTTGGATGGTACTACAGGTCAGAATGCATTAACACAGGCTAAGGAGTTTGCGCAGGTAGCCAAACTTACAGGCTTCATACTTACTAAGATGGACGGTACTGCCAAAGGCGGAATTGCAGTTGCAATCCATTCGGAACTCAATATTCCGGTTAAGTTCATCGGCGTAGGTGAAAAGGTAGAGGATTTAAAACGCTTTGACGCGGATTCGTACGTCGAGAGTTTATTTTGTTAACAAAGAGGTAGATTAAATGAGCAAGAAAATGTTAACCCTGGAAGCGTTTGAGGAAGCTTCCGAAGCAGTAAAGAAGGTAACTCTTGAAACGAAACTGATTTATTCGGATTTTTATTCGGTTCAGACGAACAATAAAGTATATTTTAAACCCGAAAACATGCAGTTTACGGGAGCATACAAATTAAGAGGCGCCTATTACAAAATTTCAACTTTGACAGATGAGGAAAGAAGCAAGGGATTAATTACCGCTTCGGCAGGAAATCATGCACAGGGTGTTGCATATGCTGCCAGGAGCTTCGGTGCCAAGGCAGTAATCGTAATGCCGACAACAACACCGTTGATTAAGGTTAACAGAACCAAGAGCTTCGGTGCAGAAGTTGTTTTGCATGGTGATGTATATGACGATGCGTGTGCAAAGGCTATGGAACTTGCCAAAGAGAACGGATATACATTTATTCATCCTTTCGATGATTTGGCGGTAGCTACGGGTCAAGGAACAATAGCCATGGAAATATTTAAAGAATTACCGCTGGTTGACTATATTCTTGTTCCTATCGGTGGCGGCGGCCTGGCAACAGGTGTATCGACTTTGGCTAAAATGCTGAATCCGAACATTAAAGTGATCGGTGTGGAACCCGAAAATGCCAATTGTATGCAAGTATCAATTAAAAACGGCAAGGTTACAACACTTGACAAGGTAAGTACAATAGCCGACGGTACGGCTGTTAAAACCCCGGGAGAGAATATATTCCCTTATATATGCAAGAATCTGGATGACATTATTACCGTATCGGATGAGGAGCTTGTAGTTTCATTCCTTGATATGGTAGAAAATCATAAAATGGTTGTGGAAAACTCCGGATTATTGTCGGTTGCCGCACTTAAGAAATTGAATGTTAAGAACAAAAAGATAGTTTCCATATTAAGCGGCGGAAATATGGACGTTATTACGATGTCATCCGTAGTTCAACAGGGACTTATTATGCGTGACAGAATATTTACCGTTTCGGTATTGCTTCCTGATAAGCCCGGCATGCTGAGCAAAGTATCGGATGTAATAGCCAAGCAGAACGGTAATGTTATTAAACTTGAGCATAATCAGTTTGTTTCTATCAACAGAAGTGCTGCGGTAGAGCTGCGTATCACATTGGAAGCATTCGGAACAGAGCACAAAGAACAGATTTTACATGTTTTGGATGTTGAAGGATATAAGCCTAAATTGGTAAGGACAAATATATAATGACCGTAAAAAAGAAAAAGAGACATTCGGGTCTTGTGGCCAATATAGTATTCAGTTTGATTGCCGTAACTTCATTGGCGGGGTTGGTAGTTGTACTACTTACCAATATATCTACCAATGATAAGCTTAAGGAGTACAGGGCCAAGGCAGAAGAATTAAGTGAATATAAAAATACACATCTTTATACCGAACAGGATATGCAGGCTCAGGCAGAAAGAATAAGAGAAGAAGAGAATACCAAAGAGCGGAATATGCTGCTTGATGAAATTCGTGAGACGATGAATAACGGGTATTCTTCGTATTATCTTTTGCGTTCATTGTTTCCTGATGATGTGGTTGTAATGTCGGATGAAGGATATGATTTTTATCCCATTAATCCCGAATTTAAAAAGAACGGTTATAGAATAGATAATTTTATTCAGGATGAAAAAACCGGAGAAATCAGGTACTATGACGATAATTCAAATGTCCTTTCGAAAAAGGGTATAGATGTTTCGTCATTTAACGGTGAAATTGATTGGAACAAAGTTGCAAGAACCGATGTGGACTATGCGTATATCAGATGTGCTTTAAGAGGATCCACAGAAGGGAAGCTTATGCTGGATTCTTGCTATGAAGCCAATATTAAGGGCGCAACGGCAGCATCGATTCCTGTAGGTGTATATTTTTATACACAGGCAATTAATGAAACCGAGGCAGCCGAGGAAGCCGGTTTTTTGCTTGAAAACATCAAGGATTATAAGATAGATTATCCGATTGTGCTTGATGTAGAAAGCTTGGAAGGAAGAACCGATGGACTTTCCAAAGAGCAAAGAACAAAAAATGCAATAGCATTTTTGAGCGAAATTGAGGCAGAAGGCTATAAGACGGCCATATACGGCAATTTGAATACGTTTTTCAATATGCTGGATTTGGAGGCTCTTGAGCCTTACGATAAATGGTTTGCTTATTACGTTTATCCCATATATTATCCTTATAAGTTCTCGATGTGGCAGTATTCATCATCGGGTGAGGTAGATGGAATAAAAGGCAAAGTAGATCTTAATGTGTGTATGAAAGAATACTGATAAAAATAAAAATTTGCTTGCAAACCGAGTGAAGTTATGATAAATTACTAATGTTGTCTAAAAACGTGGTGGTCCGCTGGATAATTCGTATGAACATCTGTTTTTAAATATATTATTAAAGGAGAAATAAGATGAGTGACATTATCAGAGAAATCGAAAACGAAGCTCTTAAAGAAGTAGCTGAGTTTAATGTTGGTGATACCGTTAAGGTTTACGGTAAAATCAAAGAAGGTAACCGTGAGAGAATTCAGATTTTTGAAGGAACAGTTCTTAAGAGACAGGGTACCGGAGCAAGAGAAACATTTACAGTAAGAAAGACATCAAACGGTGTTGGAGTTGAGAAGACATGGCCTGTATATTCGCCGCTTGTTGAAAAGGTAGAAGTTGTTCGTAAAGGTAAAGTACGTCGTGCTAAGTTGAACTACTTAAGAGATCGCGTAGGAAAAGCTGCTAAGGTTAAAGAAGCAGGCAAATAAGTTGATGATTAAGGCAATTGCTTAGCAATTGCCTTATTTTTATTTACATTCATATGAGGGTTGTTTATGTCCAAAAGTAACTACAGAGGTCTTTCCTTTGTTGAAAAGAAAAGGAAGATATCGAAAGATTTAATAAGGGAAATTCTCAGTACCTTATTCTTTTGCTTTGCGGCAATTATGCTGGGAGTTGTTTTGGTAATAGCGTTCGGAATGAAGATATCCGTTATAGGAGCCTCAATGCAACCGTGCCTTAGTAACGGACAAGAGGTTTTGGTAGATAGATTTGCATTTAAAATGCTTAATCCTTCAAGGTTTGATGTTGTATGTTTTTATCCGAAAGGAAATGAAAATTCACATATGTACATTAAAAGAGTAATAGGACTTCCCGGTGAAACACTGCAGGTTAAAGACGGATATGTATATGTTGACGGTATCAGACTTTTGGATGATTCATATGACCTCATTTCAGACCCCGGATTAGCCGAAGCGGAATTTGTTTTGGGTGAGGGTGAATATTTTGTTCTCGGAGATAACAGAAACAATTCCGAGGACAGTAGAAATGGCAATATCGGTGCCGTTCATAAAGATACAATGATTGGAAAAGTCTGGTACAAATTTTCTTTGGGCGAGAATTCATTTGGTTTCGTGAAATAGGTGAGTTATGAATTATCAGTGGTATCCGGGGCATATGACGAAAGCGGTTCGTCAGATGCAGGAAGATGTTAAACTTATTGACCTTATTATAGAGCTTATAGATGCAAGAGTTCCGTACAGTTCTAAAAATCCCGACATAGATGTGATAGGTCAGAACAAATCAAGAATATTATTGATGAATAAGTCAGATCTTGCGGATCCGACCGTTAATTCGGCGTGGAAAAAATATTATGGCGACAAGGGCTATATGGTTCTTGATACAGATGCAAGAAATAAGATGACATTAAAAGGAATAATGGATTTGGCCAGGGAAGCATGTCGCGAAAAGATCGAGCGCGACAGAAGACGCGGAATCAAAAACAGACCAATCAGAGCCATGGTTGTCGGAATTCCCAATGTGGGTAAATCTACATTCATAAATTCATTTGCATCAAAAGCCTGTGCAAAGACCGGAAACAAACCGGGAGTTACCAAGGGCAAACAATGGATAAGACTGAGCAAGGAGCTCGAGCTTTTGGATACGCCGGGAATATTGTGGCCTAAATTTGAGAATAATACAGTCGGTGAAAGATTGGCCATGATAGGCTCAATAAATGACGATATCCTGAATAAGGACGAATTGGCAATGTCGTTGTTAAAATACTTACTTGATAATTATTGTGCTGCTGTAGAGGATAGATATGGTATAGTATATAAGGATGAAGAAATGCCGAAAGTCCTTGAGATGATTGCGGTATCCAGAGGATATTTGCAAAAAGGCAGTGAAATTGATTATTCGAAAGCTTCCAATGCGATAATAGATGATTTCAGAAGTGGAAAATTGGGTAGAATTACATTGGACAGAATTGAGGAGATACAGTGAAAAGCGGTTTGAAGAGTGTTTTGGCAACCAGTTTCTATTTTTTACTGGTATTGGTACTTGTGTTTTTGGTGGTTACATATGTCTGCCAAAGAATTGAAGTGGTCGGAACTTCGATGTCACCGACTCTTGAAGACAATGATCATTTGCTTGTAGATAAGATTACATACAGATTTAAAGATCCGCAGAGGTTTGATATAGTTGTTTTTCCTTTCAAATATGAGCCGGATACACACTATATTAAAAGAGTTATCGGTTTGCCGGGAGAGAGAGTATATATAGATACCGAGGGGAAAATATATATTAACGGTGCGGTTCTTGAAGAAGGGTACGGAAACGATACAATTACCGATCCGGGAAGAGCGTATGAAGAAATTAAACTGGGAGAGAACGAGTATTTTGTTTTGGGTGACAACAGAAACAACAGTCAGGATTCAAGAGACCCGGTTGTAGGAAATATAGCAAGAAGCGAAATTATCGGCAGGGCATTCATGAGAGTTTTTCCTTTGAAAAATCTCGGAATTATTAAGCATCAGTAGGAGTATTATGAGTACAGGAAATAAACCGCAGGATATCAAAAATGAACTTAAGGCAGCCAAATATGAAGAGCTGCCTTATTTTATAGAAAAATATGAAAGCGATGAGAGAAGCTCGGTAAGGGTGTTGGTGGAAAAAGCCCGTAAGCAGATAATTGCCTACGAGAAGGAAATCGAACGTACCAACAATATGCTGATATATGAGAAAAAGTATTCTGACTATCAATTCATATGCGGAATAGATGAGGTCGGAAGAGGCCCGTTGGCAGGTCCTGTTGTAGCCGGCGCGGTAATACTTCCCAAAGATACTCCCATATTGTATCTAAATGATTCCAAGCAATTGTCCGAAAAGAAAAGAGAAGAACTTTATGATGTTATAATGGATAAGGCAGTTGCAGTAGGCTTGGGATACAATTCTCCGGAGCGAATTGATGAAATCAACATTTTGCAGGCAACCTATGAGGCTATGCGGGAGGCGGTATCAAAACTTGATCCTAAACCCGACTGTCTTTTGAATGATGCCGTGACTGTTCCCAAGATAGACATTTATCAGGTACCGATAATCAAGGGCGATGCCAAAAGTTGCTCGATAGCGGCCGCAAGTATAGTTGCTAAAGTTACCAGGGACAGACTTATGGTTCAATACGACGAAATATATCCTCAATACGGTTTTGCTTCAAATAAAGGATATGGAAGTGCAACTCACATCGAAGCGTTGAAAAAATATGGTCCCACACCTATACACAGACGTTCATTTATAGGGAATTTTGTATAATGAATATCAATTCTATCGTTAATCAATTTAATGAAGCAGTGAATATGTCAGCACAAGGACAGACTGACGTATCGAAACTACTTGGAAGCGAATTGAGTGAAAGCCTTGAATTGCTTTTGGGTAAGGGAGCGAATGCCTTTATAAGCGGGCAGATTATGTCTGTTGAAGGTGATAAGGTACAAATACTGCTTGGTGAAAACACGATAATAGATGCCAGACTTGAAGGTAATATGAAACCTGTAGTCGGCAATACAATGTCTTTTGTTGTTACGGGTAATGATCAAAACAGAGTATCTTTATCTCCGCTGTTTGAAAACACATCACAATTGTCAACGGTCAATTCAGCGTTGGATGCTGCAGGATTGCCCAATAATCCCAAAATGCAGATGATGGTTAAGTCAATGATGGAAGAAGGACTTCCGATAGACAGGCAATCCTTATATGCCATGAATAAGTCAGTTATGGCATATCCGGATGCAAATATTGAATCATTGACCAAAATGACCGCTTTGAAAGTGCCGATTAATCAAAATACAATAGTTCAGTTTGAAAACTACCTGAATTATGAAAATACTATTACGGATACGTTGGATGATGTTTCGGAATCCTTTTCGGACACATGTACGCAGCAGTTATCACTTACGGATTTTTCAAAGGAAAATATTAAATTTGTGCTGGACATTGCCAATGTATTGTTAAGTCCCGAAGAAACAGAAATTTCAGGTCAAGAATCATTGCTTGCCCAAAGGGCGGAAATTCAGGTTGACGCTTCCAAAATGCCTTCAGAAGAGATTCTGCAGCGTTTGGATAATAATGATATTAAAGGCCTTTGCGAAGACGTTAAAGGATATGTGTCGAACCAAAATCCCGAAAATAATCATAAGATGAATGCCAAAGAGATTGTTGATGTTTTGACTAAGGCAATTGATACAGCCGAAACCAAAGAAGAAATTGAACATATTTCGGATGCTTTAAAGACGATTGTTACAAATAAGAATTTCAAAGATATGTTCAAAAATGAAATCGGCGAAAAACTTATGATGCGTCCCGAAGAACTTGCTAAAGAAGATTCGGTTTCCAAATTATTTGAAAAGATGGAAAACACTTTTAAGAACATTGCCGAAAAGCTTGAAATGAATTCCAAAACGGATACGCCGTTGCAGGTACCGGTAAACAATATCAATTCCAATCTCGAGTTTATGAATCAGTTGAATCAAACATTCAATTATGTTCAAATACCGCTTAAAATGCTGAATCAGAATGCTTCGGGAGAACTATATGTTTATTCAAACAAGCGATCGCTTGCCAAGGATGATAAAAATGTTTCGGCATTACTTCATCTTGATATGGATAATTTGGGACCTGTTGATGTGCATGTAACGCTGAATGAGGCCAATAACGTCAAAACCAAGTTCTTCTTGAAGGATGACGAAGCTCTTGATATTATTGCCGAGAATATTTCAGTTTTGGACGAAAGATTATCAAAGCGAGGATACAGCATGTCCTCTGAATTCGTAATGAAGGATGAGACGAAGACTGTTTTGGAAACGGTTTTGGATGATAACAGGAATATTTCAATGATAAGCAGCGGTTCCTTTGATGCGAGGGCGTAATGGCAGAAGAGAAGAAGAAAGTTAAAACGGCGGTTGCACTATCATATGACCCGGAGCAGGATGCTCCGAAAGTAATTGCTTCGGGAAAGGGCGCACTGGCCGAGAAAATAATTGAAAAGGCAAAAGAATCAAACGTAGCGGTTCATCAGGACGAAAAACTCGCAAATACTCTGTCACATCTTGAGATAGGCGAAATGATTCCTCCTGAACTGTACGAAGTTGTTGCGGAAATTTTGGTATTCGTGGATGCCATGGATAAGATTAAAGCTAAAATGGACAAGGCTAAAGGGAAATAGTATTTGAACAGCAGAAGCATAGGAAAAGAAAAAGAAAGAGAAGCCTGTGAATACTTGATTGAAAACGGGTATGAAATACTGGAAACCAACTTTAATTCAAGGCAGGGCGAAATAGACATAATAGCCAGAATTGATGAATATATATGCTTTACCGAAGTCAAATACAGGAAAAGCGCGAAAACAGGCCTGCCGGAAGAAGCGGTTTCAATATCAAAAATGAAGAAAATTTCCCGAACGGCTTTGTACTATTTATATCAAAACCCACAATATTCTAAATTGCAAATGCGATTTGATGTTTTGGCAATAGAAGACGAAGATATCAGATTTTATGAAAACGCTTTTATGTTTGTAAACTGATTGGCAAATTAAGGAAAAATTAAGAAATTTGAACATACATGTTAAGATTTTTTATATATAATAGGTCATGTGACTATCGAAACAAGGAGAAATATAAATGAAAAGAAATGATGAAAACTTCGAAGAAGAGTTTTTTAAAGAGGATAATTCTCATAACAATAAAATAGCCTTGCTTGCGGCAGCAATAGTAGCTTTGCTTGCAGTTATTGTCGTACTTGTCGTTATCTGGCCCTTTGGGAAAAAGGATAATGATACCAAAGAAATACAGGAAGCTATTCTTGACTATGATGACAGCGCAAAGGAACCTATACCTACGGAAAGCAGTAATGTTATGTCAAGAGATGAGGAAGAACCTACTCCTTCACCAACCCCGCAACCTACCGAAGAACCTTCGACGGACGAAGACAATGAGGAAACTGAAGTTGAAGAAGGCCCTGTTATGGAACTGAATGTTAATAACTTTTCGAAGGTTAAGTATAATACCAAAGAAAACTTAAAGGAGATGGAGGGATATTTTACTCAGAATAATCTTCAGGCTCTGTCGGATTTGGCTCATTTGGATAGATTCATGGCAATGTCATATGCCCTTAGAGGCTCGAATGAGTTCTACTATTACGGTGATGTGAATTCGGACGGACAACCGGATGGAAGAGGAATAGCCGTTTATGCGGACAATCAGTATTATTGCGGAGGATGGTCCAATGGATTAAGACAAGGTGACGGGGTGTGGGTGCATTACCATATTCATTTGAGCAAGAACCTTACGGATCCTATTACATTCCATCAGTTCAGCGGACACTTTGCAAACGATGTCCCGAACGGTGAAGGCCAGGATCATTATGAATATGACAGTAATCTGCTTGTTGGAACTGACAGATATATAACAAATTACATTACAACCTATAAGAACGGACTTATTGACGGATATGTTTATTGCACAACAACAAGCAAATCCGGAAGCTATGACGATTTCGAAGGTACCGCCGAAAACGGTTCACTTGTATATGTTTCCGAAAGCAGAGATGCCAAGAAGGCAGGACCTGTTATGACTAACAGAGAAAATCCGGATGATTACTATTGGATGACTCCGAAGCAGAACAAAAATATAGGCGTTAAGAACTATATTCACAATTGATTAAGAATACCCGACGGGTATTTGCAAACATAAAAAACAGTAGCAAAATAGGGCATTTAAGTGTATTATATAGATTAGGTATTTTTTGAATTTTGGAGGAAATATTATGCCTTGGTGTCCTAATTGCAAAGACGAATATAAAGAGGGCATTACTGTTTGCGCCGACTGCGGTTGCGAATTAGTTGATGACCTCTCTTTAATTGAAGAAGTATCCGATGAAGAATCGGAGAATTTGACCCTTGAAATGGAAGAAAATGAATTAAGTGAAGCTTATGAAGAACTCGAAGAGCTCGAAGAACAGGAGGAGCTGGAAGAGGAAATTCAGGCGGAAGTGTATGTCAACAATGAAGAAAAGGCAGAGGAGAACAAGTCTTCGGCATATACATTATTGATTATCGGAAGCATTGGACTTGCAGGCGTTATTATGTTTATGCTTGATGTTTTTGAAACCAACATGTCCAAATCCAGCAAGTACATGATTTCGGGCGTAATGGGAACTTTGTTTGTTCTTTTCCTGGTTATGGGATTTGTATCACTTAAAAATTTCAAAGTGTTTAAGAGTAAGGCACATAAAGAGAATAATCTGACTAATGAGATAACCAAATGGGCAATTATGAATTCCGATAGGGAAGTAATTGATTCTACCTTGAATCTGGACAATATGCCGGAAGAGGCCAAGTACTTCGAACGAACCAAATTTCTTAAGAACTCAATAAGATCCCAGTTTATGAATCTTGATGAGTCTTATCTTAACAGATTGGTCGATGAAATCTATCAGAGCATTTTTGAAAAATGAAGATAGATGTTATTTGCGTGGGACGAATTAAAGAAAAGTATCTTAAGGATGCTGTCGATGAGTATCAAAAACGTCTGTCAAGGTATGTGAAGTTGGAAATTATAGAACTTGACGATGAGAAGACACCTGACGATGCCTCTGCTAAAGAGGAGGAACTCATCAAGACCAAAGAGGGCAACAGGATACTAAAAGTTATCAATGATGACGCTTATGTCATATCTTTAGAAATAAATGCGAATCAACCGGATTCCGTAGCCCTGGCCCGCCATATTGAAAAGTTGGGTATTGAAGGAATAAGTCATGTTCAATTTGTGATAGGCGGTTCTCTTGGACTAAGCAGTGCGGTTATTTCCAAGGCAGATTATCATTTGAGCTTTTCAAATTTAACATTTCCGCATCAATTAATGAGGGTTATTCTTTTGGAACAGATTTATCGTTCATACAGAATAATCAAAAATGAGCCATATCATAAATGACGGAGGCCTGTCATATGAGAATGTATGATTTAATAGTTAAAAAGAAGAATAATGAACCTCTTACCAAGGAAGAAATAGATTTTATGATAGAGGGATATACCAAAGGTGATATTCCGGATTATCAGATGTCTGCCATGATGATGGCGATTTGCTTTCAGGGAATGAATGATGAGGAAACGCTGAATCTGACGATGGCCATGACACATTCGGGAACGGTGCTGGACTTATCCGCAATTAATGGTATTAAAGTTGATAAACACTCAACAGGCGGAGTTGGTGATAAAACTTCACTTGCGGTCACTCCGATTGTGGCATCATGCGGAGTTAAAATTGCCAAAATGTCCGGAAGAGGATTGGGGCATACAGGCGGTACCATAGATAAACTCGAAAGCTTTAGCGGATTTTCAACTCAAATCAGTGAAGAAAAGTTCATTGAAAATGTCAATAACATAGGCATTGCAATAATGGGACAGACGGCCACGCTGGCACCGGCAGATAAGAAACTGTATGCATTAAGAGATGTTACGGCAACGGTAGACAATATGTCATTGATAGCGTCTTCCATTATGTCCAAGAAGCTTGCATCCGGCGCGGATGCCATTGTTTTGGATGTTAAGACAGGTTCCGGGGCATTTATGAAAAAATATGAGGATTCCTACGAACTTGCCAAGAAAATGGTAGAGATCGGAAAAGGATCCGGAAGAAAAATGATGGCTATGATTTCTGATATGGATCAGCCATTGGGGAATATGGTCGGCAATGCACTTGAAGTTAAGGAAGCTATTGACACTTTGAATGGTAAGGGACCTGAGGACTTTACCCAATTATGTTATACACTTGGATCCATGATGCTTGTTATGGGCGGTGTAGCCAAGGACATTGAAAGTGCCGAAAAAATGGTTGATGATGCAATCAAATCCGGTAAAGCATTGAATAAACTGTGTGAATTCGTAGAAGCACAGGGCGGTGATTCACGGATGGTCAAGAATCCGGAATTGTTACCTCAAGCTTCGATGAAGATTCCGGTTAAAGTACAAAAAGCAGGATATGTTAATAAGATTGTGTGCGATGAAGTCGGGATGTGTTCTTTGATTTTGGGAGGCGGAAGAGAAACCAAGGAATCGGAAATTGATTTATCCGTAGGAATTGAGCTTTTAAAGAAAAAGGGTGACTATGTACAGGCGGATGAACCTGTTGCATATATTTATGCCAATGATTCGGACAAGGCCGACTTGACAGCTGACAGATTGATTGATGCATATTCGATTTCGGATATTGAACCGGAAAAGAATGATGTTGTTTTGGGAGTAATTGATTGATGGAGAGAACATATTCTCTTGATTTGGTATCGCTTGAGGAACAGGCTAACGTATTCGGTCAGTTCGACTGTAACATCAAACAGATTGAAAGGGATTTGAACGTTGATATTGTGAATCGGGACGGAAAATTGAAAGTGTCCGGAGAAACCGATAAGGTTGATAGAGCCGTATCGATACTTGATAATCTGATTAAATTGTCACAAAGAGGAAATAATATAGAAATGCAAAGTGTGGATTATGCTTTATCTTTATCAAAAGACAACGAAGATGAAAGCGTAATGCTTGAAATCGATTCAAACTGTATATGTCATACGGTTTCCGGCAAACCGGTGAAACCCAAGACGCTGGGACAACAAAAATATGTTGATGCAATCAATAACAATATGATTGTATTCGGAATCGGACCGGCCGGTACAGGTAAGACATATCTTGCAATGGCAATGGCTATTACTGCCTTTAAAAACGGTGAGGTCGAGCGAATAATTCTCACACGACCGGCCATAGAGGCAGGAGAAAAGCTGGGATTCTTGCCGGGAGATCTTCAGTCGAAAATCGATCCTTATTTAAGACCTTTGTATGATGCACTCTATCAGATTATGGGAGCGGAAAGCTTCCTGAAAAACATGGAAAAAGGACTGATAGAGGTTGCGCCGCTGGCATATATGCGCGGACGTACACTGGATAATGCATACATAATTCTTGATGAAGCGCAGAACACAACACCGTCGCAAATGAAAATGTTTTTAACAAGAATAGGGTTTGGGTCAAAGGTTGTTGTTACGGGTGACAGTACTCAAAAGGATCTGCCGCATGATGTTAAAAGCGGTTTGGATATTGCAAGTAAAGTTTTATCTAAGATAGAGGGAATCGAATTTGTTAATTTGACTTCCAAGGATGTTGTAAGACATCCGTTGGTTCAAAAAATAGTCAAGGCATATGAAGTCTATGAAGACAGCCTGGCCAAGAAAAACAACAGTCGGGAAAAATATAAGAATGACAGAGTTAAAGGCAAATAAGTCTGATTTAATATACAGGATACTGATGATAGTTTCATCGGTAGCAATACCTTTTGCGGCAGGCTTTTTATACAAAATTGAATTACTGGAGAATTACTGCAATATACTGATTGTGGCAGTTTTGGTTATTGCCATGATGTTTACGATTTCCCTTGAGAAAAATGCGGACAGATTTCTGTTTGACAATAAAAATGGGTTTTGGAGATTTTTTATCGTTTTCGAAATCGGATTGATTGTCAGTGCGGTCTTGCCGCTATTCCCCAATTCGGGATGGATTTATCTGCCGATATTCATTTCACTTATGCTGTTTTCAAGCGAACTTACGGGAACTGTTTCGGGAGTATTGTTGTTGACGATAAGCTCACTGCTTTCGCCGAATGCAGACATAATATCTTACCTTGTGTTTATGATTCCGGGTATTGTGGGAATTATGCTGTTTTCTACAATAGATGAGGAGTTCAAGGTTTTCGTGCCAATGACGGTCTCACTCGGCTTTCAACTGGTATTTTTATGCATTAAAGATGTGTTGCTTGCCAATCGGGTATTTAGTTTCCAACTATTCTTGCTGCCACTGATTAATATAATAATAAGTGTTGCAATACTGCTTTTTGCCTTGAAGATGTTCAGCTTCTCGCTGATATACAAATCGCATGATAAATATATAGATATAATTGATCCCGAATTTGATTTGTTGGTTTCACTTAAAAAGGCATCCAAAGAGGATTATGACCATGCTATTTATACAGCAGTTTTGTGCGCGAAGCTGGCTAAAGAAATCGGAATCAGCGAAAATGTGACCAAGGCTTGCGGGTATTATCACAGAATAGGCGTACTTGCATCTTCGAACAACTGGGAAGATGTATGTCCTATGCTGACAGATTATCAGATTCCACAGGATGTTATTGAACTTTTGAGGGAATATATCGATCCTGATACGCCTATTAAATCCAAGGAAGCAGTTGTTGTTATGTTTGCCGATACGGTTGTTTCGTCAATAAGATATTTATTTATGAAAGATAAGGATTCGGCTATTGACTATGAAAAATTGATAAATGCTATTTTTGATAAAAAGATTAAAAGCGGTGTGATATCTGATTCAAAGATATCTTTTGAGGATTTGAATAAAATTAAGAAACTGCTTATTGAAGATAAGCTGTTCTATGACTTTTTGAGATAAATATGGCAAAAGCAAAGAAGAAAAACAGATTCTTTTTAATCTTAATAATTTGTATTTTGGCTATTCTCGTGTATCGGGTAATATTGACTCATATTATCGGAAGCAAGGGAATGGCATATTTTAGCGTGCCCAACGATTTGTACTTTTTGCTGGCAATTTCATTGGGATTCGGCTATGAGAAGGCTGTTGATAATTTGGTTGAGAATTATATGTCGCGTCAGCAGTACGAAAACAGTAAGCGGGTTGTTAAAGCCGGGGGTATGGTGGCTTTGGCAATCGGACTTTTGATATCGTTTGTATTGGCACTGGCCGGAGGTAAGATTACCGGAGGATTGTTTGGAATGCCGCTATCTTCAATGGGGTTGTATTGCATAATTCCGGCAATTACTTTGATGGCATTGACGGGTGTAATGCGCGGCTATTTCAGCGGAATGAACAATAAATCCATATTGGGACAGTCTTACCTTATTTTTACCGCAGTATATCTTATTGTGGGTTCGATATGCTCAATGAGTGTGGGAAATTACGGCCAGAAGGTTTCAGCTTTATTAAAGGTGGATGATTTCAAATTTTCGTACGGCGCTATGGGAGCATCAGTGGGAATACTCGTGGCATCGGTGGTTACATTCATCCATGCACTGGTAATATTCATTTTGATGGAACGACGTTCCAATTATACCAACGGACGTGATTATTCAAGATCCATAGAGTCGATTCCGAGTTTGGCATTTACTGTATTTATTAACAGTTTGTTACCTTTTGCTTTGTTTGGTTCTGTGATGGCGGTACCGCTTATTAATCAGATACTGATATTAAAAGCGAATAAAGATACAGATGTTGCGATAGAATTCATTTTTGGCGAATATTATGGAAAATCATTTTCAATAGCTTATATTATACCGATTCTGATAGCAGTGTTCTCTTATAATCTTTTGAGAAAAGCCATAGGCTCTTCATATAAGGAAGAATACAGGGAAGCCCGCGAAAAACTCGGAAGAATGATACACAGAGGAGCAACATTCGGATTCTTTGCTTTGGGAATGCTTATTGTGTTTGCAGATAATATTTTGGATTCGATTTTTGCAGACAACGGTGCAAATACCGTAACCTATTTGCAGGTTGAATCGTTAAGTATTATATTTGCAATATTTGCTCTAATGTTCACGGAAATTTTGATACAACTCGGTTATATTAACCTCACCGGCGTAATATGCTTGGCTTCGGCGGTTATTCATATTGTCCTTACAGTGCTTATGGTAAGTACATTTAAGCTTTCAATTATGGGAGCAATAATAGGAAATGTCATATTCTTCGCGGTTGTCGCGGGAGTATGTTTCATTATTATTACCAGAGTGTTTCAATATACGCAGGAATGGTTCAGAAGCTTTATTGTATCTTTAATCGGTTCGGGAGTAAGTTCTTTGATAGGATTATTTATTAATAAGGCAATAGCCCCGATGACCGGTAAGCTTATTTCAATGGTTATAGTAGTCTTGATATGTTTATTGGTATATATTGTTATTTTGCTGGCATTGAAAGGGTACGATGAAGATGAGTTGGAATATTCGGCTCCGGGTCGTATTATGCTGATAATAGGCAGATTGTTCAATCTTATTTAATATGCTTAGAATTAATGAATTAAAAATTCAAGTTTCACACAGTGAAGAAGAATTAAAAAATAAAATCTCCAAGCTTTTGAGAACCAAAAGGGATTTTGATTTCAAAGTTGTAAGACGTGCCCTGGATGCAAGGCATAAGCCTGATTTGTATTTCAATTATATAGTTGATATCAGCATTAAAGGCGAAGAGGAAGTTTTGAAGCATGCGGATAAGAAAGTTACTAAAGCATCGGTGACAGAATATAAATTCCCATGTTACACAACAAATATCAGCGAAGTGAACAGACCGATTATTATAGGATTGGGGCCGGCAGGGCTGTTCGCAGGGTTGTATCTTGCAAGGAACGGATACAGACCGATAATTTTTGAACGCGGACAGTGCATAGAGCAAAGATCCAAGACCGTTGAGGAGTTCTTTAGAAGCGGAAAGCTTAATGTAAGTTCAAATATACAGTTTGGAGAAGGTGGCGCAGGAGCCTTTTCGGACGGAAAACTTAACACTTTGGTTAAGGATAAGTCGGGAAGAAACAAAGTTGTCTTAAAAGATTTGGTCAACTATGGCGCTCCGGAAGAGATATTGTATGATTATAAGCCGCATGTCGGAACGGACATTTTACTGACTGTTGTTAAAAATATTTCCGATGAGATAAGAAGACTTGGCGGAGAAATATATTATGATACAAACATAAATGAGTTTCGGGTTGAGAATGGCGAACTTGTCGGTATAGGTTCTTCACAGTCGGAAGTTAAGCATGAAGGACATCCTGTAATTTTGGCAATAGGGCATTCATCAAGAGATACATTCGAGATACTCAATTCGGTCGGAATTTACATGAAACCAAAGCCGTTTGCGGTAGGATTCAGAGTACAGCATCCGGTTGAATTGATTAATGAGAATCAATACGGAAAGAAAGTAATTAAAGAACTGGGAAATGCTACATACAAAGTTACGCATCAATGTAAGGATGGAAGAGGTGTATATTCGTTTTGTATGTGTCCCGGAGGCTTTGTGGTTAATGCTTCATCGGAAGACGGACGATTGGCTGTAAACGGTATGAGTTACAGTAAGAGAGATTCCAAGTGTTCCAACAGCGCTATTATAGTTACAATTAATCCCGAAGATTACGGTGACGGTCAAGATCCCATGAGTGGTATTAAATTTCAAAGAAAGCTTGAGGAAAAGGCGTACAGACTTGGAAACGGTAACATCCCGTATGAACTGTACTGCGAATTTAAGGAAGCCCGAATTAATGATGGAGTTGATCCTTTGCTGTTGACCAAAGGTGATTGTAAACATGCCGCGGTACATGAGATTATGCCCCAATTTATTAATGATGATTTTGTTGAAGGCATGGAAGCCTTTGGTAAGCAAATCAGCGGGTTTGACAATGATGAAACCGTAGTATACGGTGTGGAATCAAGGACGTCCAGTCCGGTTAAAATGTACAGGAGTGATACCTGCGAATCAAATATCAAAAATTTGTATGTTTGCGGTGAGGGTGCAGGATACGCAGGCGGAATCACCTCGGCAGCCATGGATGGAATTTTGGTGGCACAGAATGTAGCTATGAGAATAAACGAAAGCGAGAATGTGTATGAGTATTGAAAAAACAGCATTACGAAAAGAATTTTTGACTAAAAGGGATGCTTTGACAGATTCGGAAAGAATAGACAAGTCACAGGCAATAATCCAATTGATGTCATCATTGGACTGTGTTAAAGAGTCCAAAAATGTTTTGATTTACGTTGATTATAGCTCAGAGGTGATGACCAAAGATTTCATTCGGTATATGCTCGATAATTCCAATAAGAGAGTTTTTGTACCGCTTGTTGAGGGAGATGATATTAATTTTTATGAAATTGATACTTTGACCGATTTGGAATTCGGATACAAGAATATATTGGAGCCGATTCTTCATGAAGGAACAATGGTGTATAACGGAGAACTTCAAAATAATACTGTTGTACTGTGCCCGGGAGTTGCGTTTGATAAGCAAGGAAACAGATTCGGATACGGTAAGGGCTATTATGACAAATTCTTAAACAAGTATGATAAGGTTACGAAGATAGGATTGGCATACGCTTGCCAGATGTCTGATGACGAGTTGCCAATCGAAGATTATGATGTGAAAATGGATTATGTTATTACAGAAGAAAGGATGTATTTTATCTGATGGAATCCGATATTGTAGAAATATGTCAAAAGGCCCGCAAAGCTAAATTTCTGGTTGAAAGGCTGACTACAGAACAAAAGAATAAAGCTCTTTTGCTTGTTGCCGATGAACTTCAACGAAGGTTTGAAGAGATAATTAAAGAGAATGATAAAGATATAGAAAACGGTATATCCAAAGGAATGAGTTCCGGACTTTTGGACAGACTGAAGCTTACCAAGGAACGCATTGACGGTATAGCTTTAGGATTAAGACAGGTTGTTGAATTGGATGATCCGATAGGAGAACTTCTTGATTCTTATCAGGCAAAGAACGGATTGAATGTACGCAAGGTGCGTGTTCCGATGGGAGTAATCGGAATTATATATGAATCAAGACCCAACGTAACAGCCGATGCATTTTCACTGACATTTAAAGCAGGAAGTGCAGTTATATTAAAGGGTGGTTCGGATGCAATTAATTCGAATAAAGCAATTGTAAAGGTGATAAGAGAATCCCTGGAAAAATCCGGAATTACAAAAGATGCCATATTGCTGATTGAATCAACCGACAGAAGTGATACAGCCTTTTTCATGAAACAAAAGGAATATGTTGATTTGCTTATTCCCAGAGGCGGTGCAGGATTGATAAGAAGTGTTGTTGAGAACAGCCTGATTCCGGTCATTGAAACGGGAACGGGAAATTGCCATATTTTTGTCGACGAAACGGCTGATTTGGACAAAGCCATACCTATTATCATAAACGCCAAGACACAAAGGGTGGGAGTTTGTAATGCCTGCGAATCGTTGCTGGTTCATGAGAACATTAAAGATAAGCTCCTGATTCCTTTGGCTCGGGCACTTAAAGAAAAGAATGTGGAGATAAGAGGCGATATACAGACCAAGGAGATTATTGATTGCATGGAAGCTACGGAAGAAGACTATGCAACGGAGTTCCTTGACTATATTATTTCGATTAAAACGGTTAAAGGCATTGACGAAGCGATAGAGCATGTTAACAAATATACAACGCATCATTCGGAATCTATTTTGACAGGAAATAAAGAGAATGCCTTAAGATTCCAAAATGAAATCGACGCAGCCTGCGTATATGTCAATACATCGACCAGGTTTACCGATGGCTTTGAATTCGGACTGGGAGCGGAGATAGGAATAAGCACACAGAAACTTCACGCAAGAGGCCCAATGGGCCTAAAAGAGATTACAAGTTATAAATATCTGATTGATTCTGATTATTTATTCAGAAAGTAATACAAGGCATAATAATAGGGGATTAAATTCAACAGCATTGAATTTAATCCCCTTAATAATTCAGAATATGTAACTATTATTCGGATTTGATTTCTTTCCAAATTTCGTTATAAAGCTCGTCGCCTTCTTCTCCCAAATACACATATGTTTCAAGATTGTTGTATTGAGATAAATCAGGGAAAGCAATCGTTGAATTCTTAATATCTTCATCTTCGATAAGATCTCTGGCTGCATCGTTTGGAGTTGAATATGTTATGAAATCAAAGTTCATAAGTGCGATATCGGGTCTGCACATAAAATCAATGAATTTCTCTGCATTTTCTTTATTAGCTGCATTCTTGGGAATTACCCATGAATCTATCCAAACGTTGGTACCTTCTTTTGGAATAACATATTCAAGGTCGGGATTCTCACGCTGTGTATAGATGGCCTCGCCTGAATAGATTACACCGATAGCAGCTTCATTACCAATCATTTTGTCACGAACCTGGTCAACCACATATGCCTGAACCAAAGGCTTTTGTTCTATAAGATCATTTTTGGCCTTGGTCAATTCGTTCAAATCAAGTGAGTTCATGGAATATCCGTTAAGCTTAAGCGGTACCATCAGAGCATCTCTGACAGAATCCTGCATAAGGATATTGTCCTGATACTGCGCATCCCAAAGAACCGACCAACTGTCAATAGGTTCGCTAACCATTGTTTTGTTATAAAGGATACCTACAGTTCCCCAGCAATAAGGAACGGAATACTTATTTTCAGGGTCAAATTCCTTTGACATATCCATGTACTGGCTTCCGATATTTTTAATATTCGGAATATTGTCATAGTTGATTTCCTGAAGAAGATCATTTTCAATCATTTTTGAAATCATATAATCCGAGGGACAAATTACATCATAAACTGTTGAACCTGCCTCAACCTTCGGATACATTATTTCATTGGTTTCAAATTCATCATAGATAACTTTGATTCCGGTTTCTTCTTCGAACATTGTGATTGTCTCCGGATCGATATATTCTCCCCAGTTGTAAACGACAACTTCACCTGTTGAAGCTTCGGAGCTTGCTCCGCATCCTGCAAGTGTACCAATCGCCAAAAGACCGGCAACTGCAGATACAATAAATTTTTTCATTAATTTTCCTCCTCGTATATAAACACAGACCGATTAGGCGGCCGTGTTCTTTACCTTTTCAATACTCTTGTTTTTCGCATTTTTCTTGTCGGAAGGTGCGTAATTGACCAAAAGAAGCAAAACAAGTACGGTTAAGAATATAATTGTCGAAAGTGCGTACATTTCGGGTTTAATGCCTTTTTTGACCTCCGTATATATCTTTGTCGAAAGGGTATCTACACCTGCGCCTTTCGTAAAGTGTGTAATGATGAAATCATCAATACTCATCGTGAAAGCCATCAAAAATCCGGAGGCAATACCCGGCATGATTTCCGGAAGAACTACTTTAACATATGCGTAAACAGGACCTGCACCCAAATCAAGGGCAGCCTCATAGGTAAACGGATTCAAATTGCTCATTCGCGGCATAACACTCAAAATAACGTAAGGTATACAGAAGGTTATATGAGCAAGCAAAATAGTGCCCAGGCCGAATTTGAAATTAAAACTCAGGAATAAGAGCATCAGGGAAATACCTGTTACAATTTCGGCATTCAGCATTGGTATATTGGTAACGCCCATTATCAGTGTGCGTTCCTTCTTGTTCATTTTATTAATGGCAATACAGGTTACGGTTCCGATGACGGTTGCTACCAATGAGGCAACCACAGCAATCAGTACAGTATTCCAAAGTGCGCCCATGATAGCATCGTTTTTGAATAATTCGGAATACCATTTAAGTGTCCATCCACCCCATTTGGCTCTTGTTTTGGATTTGTTGAAGCTTAGTATTATCAAGGTGATAATAGGGGCGTACAAAAATATGAATATCAAAACAACATATATCTTTTTGACAACATTTTTAATCATAGGAAGTTAGCGTCTCCTTCCTTGTCAAATATGGAAGAAATAACCATGCTGACAATAATAAATATCATTAATACACAGGACAGTCCGGAACCGAGATTCCAGTTGGATGCCTGAGTAAATTCTTCTTCGATAATATTGCCGATAAGAAGAATCTTGGAACCTCCGAGCAATTTACTGATTACGAATGTTGTTAATGCCGGGATGAATACCATGGTGGTTCCGGAAATGACTCCCGGAATCGAAAGAGGGAGGATAACCTTCTTGAAAACGGTAAAGCTGTTGGCACCTAAATCTCTGGCGGCGTTAATTACGTTTTCGTCTATTTTTGAAATTGAATTGAAAATAGGAAGTATCATAAAGGGCAGAAAGTTATACACCATACCCAAAATGATGGCTCCAGAGGTGTTAATCAGCTTTAGGGGTTCAAATCCCAGGAAAGTAAGAACAGTATTGATTACACCGTTGTTTTCAAGAATATTCTGCCATGCCATTGTTCTTAAGAGAAAATTCATCCACATTGGAAGAATGAAAATGAATACGACAATGGAGTGAGCATTCTTCTTTTTGGTATTAAGTATCAAGGCAAGAGGGTATGCCAAAAGAATGCAGACAATTGTTGCAATCAAAGATAGTCCCAAAGCCAAAAAGAGCCCCTTCAAGTGCTCAAATTGTGCAATGGCCAAAATGTTTTCAAACGTAAATGCACCGCTTTTATCCGTGAAACCGTAGTAAAAGACCATGCACAGGGGGACTATTATGAAAATAGCCGACCAAACAACATATGGTGTTGAGAGAAATTTGGCTTTAGAAGACTTACTCATCCAGTTTCAGAGCCTCCTCATCCTCAAATTCGGGCTTTTTCATTATCTGAATATTAAACGGGATAACGTCAATGCCGACTAAAGTGCCTACAGGATAACAATTGGTTGATTGAACAAGCCATTCAAAACCATTAGCCTGAACTTCCATTTCGTAATGGACTCCTTTGAATATGAGATGAGATACGACTCCCTGGATTTTGCCAGCAGGAGGATCGGATAATATAACATCCTCGGGCCTAATGACAACATCAACAGGGGTATTGTTACCAAAACCTTCATCAACACAAGGGAAATCAACCCCAAGGATATTAACAAGCTTATCCTTAATCATAGTAGATCTTATTATATTTGAATCACCGATGAAATCGGCTACAAATGCATTTTCGGGTTCGTTGTATATCTTTTCGGGAGAACCGATTTGCTGTATATAACCTTGATTCATAACAACTATTGTATCCGACATGGTCAGAGCTTCTTCCTGATCATGAGTTACATATATGAAAGTTATACCAAGTTCATTCTTTAATCTTATTAATTCATATTGCATGTCTTGCCTTAACTTAAGGTCCAAAGCTCCCAAAGGTTCGTCCAAAAGGAGTACCTTAGGCTCGTTTACAATGGCTCTTGCAATGGCAATTCTTTGTTGCTGTCCGCCTGATAAAGAATCGGGCTTTCTGTTTTCAAACCCATCCAAATTGACAAGTTTTAAAGCGTACTTTATTTTATCGTCTATGTAAGACTTGGTTTTTCCTTTGATTTTCAATCCGAACGCAATATTCTCGGCTATGTTTAAGTGCGGAAAAAGAGCATACTTTTGAAAGACGGTATTAAGCTGTCTTTTGTAGGGAGGCAGATTGGTTATATCTTTGCCGTCAAAAATAATCTGTCCCTTATCGGGAGTTTCAAAACCGCCTATCATCCTAAGGGTTGTGGTTTTACCGCAACCGGAAGGACCAAGAAGTGTCAAAAATTCATTTTCTCTGATATACAGATTCAAATCATCAATAACCATTTCACCGTCAAATGACTTGGTAATATTCTTCAAATCGATAAGAATTTTGTCCATTTCTTCCCTTTCTTTTTCAAAAACGTACTAAATCACATTTTTATATATAATTACCCCAAATGTCAATAATATTTCTTGAGAAAAGCAACATATTTTGCTATTATTTTTTATTGAAGTCAGTTATTGATATTTACATATTGTATATATGTTTTCGGGGGCATGAAAATGGCAGAATCAAAAGAAGCTAAATATGTTGCTTATGTTTCGGGATATACATCGGGAAATAGGACCAATATGGGGATTTCGGTCTATGACGTTGATGTGAAGAACGGTAAATTAATGCCTAAAGAGCAGGTCGAGATTACCAATTCTTCCTATATGACAATTTCCCATAACCAAAAATTTCTTTATTCAATTACAGACTTTGGAGTTGAGTCATATGTAATTAAAAAAGACGGTGGACTGAGGATGCTAAATACTGCGTCCATTAACGGCATGAGAGGCTGTTATTTGTCTACGGATTATGATGATAAATTTTTGTTTGTGGCAGGATATCATGATGCCAAGCTGACGGCGTTGCGAATAAACGACGATGGCTCTTTGGGTGAAATAACCGATGAGATTTTTCATAAAGGTTTAGGATCGATAGCGGAGAGAAATTTCAAACCACATATTAACTGTGTCAAAATGACAAGAGATAACAAATTCTTGTTGGCGGCGGATTTGGGAATGGACCACGTTGTTGTATATGAACTTAATCATACAACAGGTAAGTTAAGACAGATTGATATTATTCATTCGGAGCAGGAGTCCGCTCCGCGTCATATGAAATTCTCCAAAGACGGAAAATTTCTTTATATCGTTCATGAATTGAAAAGTTATGTCGATGTATATATGTACGAGATAGATAAGAACGGAATGCCGGAGTTTGAAAAGATACAGTCAATTTCAACATTGAACGATTATCATGCTTCCGTAACATCGGCTTCCGCAATTAACTGGTCTGATGATTTTAAATATATTGTCAGCTCAAACGCAGGAGACAATTCGGTTATTATTTATTCTGTCAATTCCAAGAACGGACTGTTAAAGAAGATATTGTGCCTGCCTGTTTCCGGAGATTATCCGAAAGATGTTGCCTTGTTCCCGGATAACAAACATTTGGTTTCACTTAATCATGAATCAAATACAATGACTTTCTTTGCGGTAGATATGGAATTGGGAACAATTGCAATGAGCAGCAAAGAGATTAGAATCGATCAACCGAATTGCATTATTTTCCATAAGTTGCAATAAAAATATTGAACTTATGTAAACAAAAGATTAAACTAAACTTGTGGTGCTGCGAGGGGGAAAAGGTGCACAAGACATATAAAGAAAAAATCAGAGATTATTTTATTAATTTAGGCAAGCATCATCGAATTTTGCTACCGGTGGCCGTAATCGGATTGGCAGTTACAATGCTGATTATCAGGCTTGCAGATTATTGCAAACACGGTGCCAAGAGATTTGCTTGCATTTTGTTTGTTGTTTGCCTGTTCTTTATGGGAAACAGCTTTGCATTCCCGTATTTTAATCTTGATAACGGTTTTGTATCGGAAAAAAGCGAACCCAAAATGATAGCGGCACAGGATTCTGTCATGGTGTTGGCCAAGGAGAACAGTGTGGCCGAAGGAGAAAATCTTCCCGGAACGGAGAATGGCGCTGACATAGATATATCCGAAATTTCCACCGATTCCGAATATGGTAATGTGGTAGGAAATGACGTAGTATCCCTGGAAGATATTTTGCAAAATCAAGAGAATTTGGGAGATTTGGAAAAGAACGAAACGGTAGAAGAAACACAGTGCGTGAACTTCGATAAAGCTGATTGGCGATTGATTTTGATTAACAAGCAGCATCCTATTTCCGAGTCTTACGAATTTACTTTAGGTAATTTGAGCGGCAGCATGCAATGCGATGAGAGAATTATAGAAGACCTTCTTTTGATGATGAAGGCTGCCGATAAGGATGGAGTTAAGCTGGTAATTTGTTCTCCGTACCGAGATTTGGCAAAACAGGAAAAACTTTTCGAAAGAAAAATAAACGCATATATTAAAGCCGGATATTCATATATAGATGCGTACAAATTGTCGAGCCAGGCGGTTACGATTCCCGGAGCATCTGAGCATCAGGTAGGTTTGGCGGTAGATTTGATAACCCCGAATTATACAGTCCTTGATGAGGGCTTTGAAAATACGGATGCGGGAATCTGGCTTAAAAATCATTGCGCAGAATATGGTTTTACCTTAAGATATCCCAAGAACAAGGAATACATTACGAGTATTGAATATGAGCCGTGGCATTTTAGGTATGTCGGCAAAGAGGCGGCTTCGATTATGATGAATGAAAATTTGTGCCTGGAAGAATTCTGGGATATCTATATGTAGAGGAGTACAATGTTTAAGGTTTTAAAGAAAAACGGTAATGCTAAAAGAGGAGAGTTCACGACAGTACACGGGCGTATTCAAACGCCCGTTTTTATGAATGTCGGAACTGTGGCGGCCATTAAAGGGGCTGTGGATACATATGATTTAAAAGAAATCGGATGTCAGGTTGAACTTTCGAATACATATCACCTGCATGTCAGAACGGGCGATAAGCTTATACATGAATTGGGTGGTCTTCACAAATTCATGAATTGGGATCGTCCGATACTGACCGATTCGGGCGGATTCCAGGTATTTTCACTGTCAACACTTCGAAAAATCAAAGAAGAGGGTGTTTATTTTAACTCACATATTGACGGACGCAAAATTTTCATGGGACCGGAAGAAAGCATGCAAATCCAATCCAACCTTGCATCCACAATTGCAATGGCTTTTGATGAATGCCCGTCTGCCGTAGCTCAAAAAGAATATGTCAAGGCTTCTGTTGACAGAACTACAAGATGGTTATTAAGGTGCAAGAACGAAATGAGTCGACTGAATTCTTTGGAAGGCACAATTAATAAGGACCAGTTGCTTTTTGGAATTAATCAGGGAGCAATATACAATGATATAAGGATAGAACATGCGAAAACAATTTCGGAATTGAATCTCCCGGGATATGCGATTGGCGGTTTGGCGGTAGGTGAAACACATGAGCAGATGTATGATGTTATAGAGCATACCGTTCCTTATTTGCCGGAAGACAAGCCCATATATTTGATGGGTGTCGGAACTCCTGCCAATATTTTGGAAGCTGTTGACAGAGGTGTTGATTTCTTTGATTGCGTTTATCCTTCGCGTAACGGACGTCATGGACATGTTTACACATACAACGGTAAATTGAATTTGTTTAATTCCAAGTATGAAAAAGATATGAAACCAATCGAAGAAGGATGCGGATGCCCGGCGTGTCAAAGATATTCAAGAGCATACATAAGACATTTGCTTAAAGCAAAGGAAATGCTCGGAATGCGATTATGCGTTCTGCACAATTTATATTTTTATAATCATATGATGGAAGATATCCGCACGGCGATAGAAGACGGAAGTTTTAAATCATTTAAGGAAGAAAAGATATATACAATGTCAAACGAAGATAAATAAATCTTGTATTTGACAGATTATTCTAGTATTATATGTTTTAGTTTGTAATTATGAAAGGAATTAATCATATGGGAATCTTGTTGACTGAAGCTCAAGGCGGGGGACTGCTAGGCGGAGGCATCGTGATGGTGATTTACGTAGTGGTCATCGTCGCATTCATTTACTTTTTGATGGTGCGTCCGCAGAAGAAAGAACAAAAGAAAATGCAAACAATGCTTTCTGCAATGGAAGTCGGTGATTGCGTTCTCACTTCAAGCGGATTTTACGGAATAGTAATTGATATTACAGATGATACAGTTATTGTTGAATTTGGAAATAATAAGAACTGTCGTATCCCGATGCAGAAGAATGCTATTGCTCAGATAGAAAAAGCTAACGCAGAATAAAGATAAGCGCACGGGTACAACCTGTGCGCTTTATTTTATTAACAAAGAGTTGAGCGCAAATGCACATTTTACGAATTGTGACTGGCGGAAAGGAAGAGTATGGAACTTAAGATTGGTGTTATTAAAGGAGACGGAATCGGACCGGAAATAGTTACTGAGGCTATGAAAGTCCTTGATAAAGTTGCTGATAAGTACGGACACAAGATGAATTATACACAAATGCTTTTGGGCGGAGCGTCTATAGATGCAACGGGTAAGCCTTTGACTGATGAAACTATAGCAACAGCCAAATCAATGGATGCTGTATTGATGGGATCCATAGGAGGTGACACAACCAAATCACCGTGGTATAAGCTTGAACCTTCGTTAAGACCCGAAGCAGGATTGCTTGGAATAAGAAAAGCCCTTAATCTGTTTGCCAATCTAAGACCTGCATATCTTTATGATGTACTCTATGAAGCATGTCCATTAAAGGAAGAGGTTGCCAAAAAGGGATTTGACATGCTGATTATGCGTGAACTTACCGGCGGATTGTATTTTGGCCAAAGACATACAGAAGTGGTCGACGGTGTTAAAACAGCAGTAGATACACTTACATATAACGAAAACGAAATCAGAAGAATAGCAATTAAGGCGTTTGATATTGCTATGAAACGAAGAAAAAAGGTTATTTCGGTAGATAAAGCCAATGTTTTGGACTCATCAAGACTTTGGAGAGAAGTGGTGAATGATGTTGCCAAGGATTATCCGGAAGTTACTCTGGAGCATATGCTGGTAGATAATTGTGCCATGCAGCTTGTTAAGGATCCCGCACAATTTGATGTGGTACTTACAGAGAATATGTTCGGTGACATTCTTTCAGATGAGGCATCAATGATAACAGGTTCAATCGGAATGCTTTCATCTGCATCATTAAATGATACCAAGTTTGGTTTATACGAGCCTTCGCATGGTTCGGCACCCGATATTGCAGGTTTGGGAATAGCCAATCCCATAGCAACAATTTTAAGTGCGGCCATGATGCTTAGATACAGCTTCGACTTGGATAAGGAAGCAGATGCAATAGAGAAGGCTGTTAAAGCAGTTCTTGATGAAGGATACAGAACGGGTGACTTGTATTCTGAAGGAATGAAGAAAGTAAATTGTAAAGAAATGGGCGATTTGATCGCAGAAAGGATATAAGATGAAATCAGATAATGTTAAAGTCGGTATGCAACAGGCTCCTCACAGAAGTTTGTTCAATGCATTGGGATTTACTGAAGAAGAGATGAAGAAACCTATGATCGGTATTGTAAGCTCATATAATGAGATAGTACCCGGTCATATGAATCTTGATAAGATTGTTAATGCAGTTAAATTGGGAGTAGCAGAAGCGGGCGGTGTTCCGGTTGTATTCCCGGCTATAGCAGTCTGCGACGGTATTGCAATGGGACACATCGGAATGAAGTATTCGCTTGTTACCCGTGACCTTATAGCAGATTCGACAGAATGTATGGCTTTGGCTCATCAGTTTGACGGACTTGTTATGGTTCCCAACTGCGATAAAAATGTTCCCGGACTTTTGATGGCTGCCGCAAGAATTAACGTACCTACAGTATTTGTTTCCGGAGGTCCGATGCTTGCCGGACACGTTAAGGGTCAGAAGAGATCGCTTTCATCAATGTTCGAAGCTGTGGGCGCTCATGCCGCAGGCAATATGACGGAAGAAGAAGTACGTGAGTTTGAAGAAAAGGTATGCCCTACATGCGGAAGCTGTTCGGGTATGTATACGGCCAATTCAATGAACTGCCTGACAGAAGCTCTCGGAATGGGACTTGCGGGTAACGGAACAATTCCCGCAGTATATTCGGAAAGAATTAAGCTTGCCAAGCATGCAGGTATGGCTGTTATGGAACTCTTGAAAAAAGATATTAAGCCAAGAGATATTATGACCAAAGAAGCAATTATTAATGCACTTACGGTTGATATGGCCTTGGGCTGTTCGACCAATTCAATGTTGCATCTGCCTGCGATTGCACATGAAGTTGGTTTTGACTTTGATATTTCATATGCCAATGAAATTTCTGCCAAGACTCCGAATCTTTGCCACCTGGCACCTGCGGGTCCGACTTATATGGAAGACCTTAATGAAGCAGGCGGTGTATGGGCAGTTATGAAAGAGCTTGCAGACGTGGGACTTCTTAATAAGGATTGTATTACGGTTACCACCAAAACGGTTGGAGAAAATATTAAGAACTCGGTTAATAAGAATCCTGAGGTAATAAGAACCATAGATAATCCTTACTCCAAGACAGGCGGACTTGCAGTCCTTAAGGGTAATCTTGCTCCGGACGGTTCTGTTGTTAAGAGATCTGCTGTTTGCGATGAGATGATGGTACATGAAGGACCTGCACGAGTATTTGATTGCGAAGAGGATGCAATCGATGCTATTAAGGGTGGTAAAATTGTGGCAGGCGATGTTGTGGTTATAAGATATGAAGGACCTAAGGGCGGCCCCGGAATGAGAGAAATGCTTAATCCTACTTCTGCAATCGCAGGAATGGGTCTCGGATCTTCGGTTGCGCTTATTACGGACGGAAGATTCTCAGGCGCAAGCCGTGGAGCATCAATTGGACATGTATCTCCGGAAGCAGCGGTAGGCGGACCGATTGCCTTGGTTAAAGAGGGTGATATCATTTCTATCGATATTCCCAATATGAAACTTGAATTGAAGATTTCAGACGATGAAATGGCTTCAAGAAAGTCTGCATGGACTCCCAGAGAGCCTAAAGTAACTACAGGATATCTTTCAAGATATGAGAAGATGGTTACCAGCGGAGATAAGGGCGCTATTTTGGTTAAATAAATCAACGAAGTAGGAGAATTTGTATGTTAATCAATGGTTCAGATTTGGTAATGCAATGCTTAAAAGAGCAGGGGGTTGACACTGTATTCGGTTATCCGGGCGGTACAATTCTTAATGTGTATGATGCATTGTACAAATATAACGAGGCTAATCCGAAAGCAAGAATTAATCATATTCTGACAAGCCATGAGCAGGGTGCTTCTCATGCAGCAGACGGATATGCAAGATCGACAGGTAAGGTAGGTGTTTGTTTCGCAACATCAGGTCCGGGATCAACCAATCTTGTTACAGGTATTGCAACAGCTTACATGGATTCGGTTCCGATGGTTGCGATTACATGTAATGTCGGACTGCCGCTTCTTGGAAAGGATACATTCCAGGAGGTTGATATTGCGGGAATTACAATGCCGATTACCAAGCACAGCGTGATTGTTAAAGATATCAATATGCTGGCCGACACGATTCGTAAAGCGTTTAAAATAGCAACTACGGGTCGTCCGGGACCGGTTTTGGTTGATATTACCAAAGATGTTACGGCTGCAATGATAGAATATGAGCCGGTTAAGATTGCCAAGAATGAAATTGAAAACAACTTTTCCGATAAAGATATCGAAACAGCGGTTAAGATGCTTGAGACTGCCAAAAAGCCGTTCATTTATGTCGGCGGCGGAGCGGTAATATCCGGAGCGTATAAGGAAGTAAGAGAACTTTCAAAGAAAATAGATGCTCCCGTATGTGACACACTCATGGGCAAAGGTGTTATGGACGGTTATTCGGATTACTATACCGGAATGATCGGAATGCACGGAACCAAAGCATCGAATTTCGGAGTAAGCGAATGTGATTTGCTCATTGCCCTGGGCGCAAGATTCTCTGACAGAGTTACCGGAAATACGGCAACATTCGCTACGAATGCCAAGATTCTGCATATTGATATCGATGCTGCAGAAATAGATAAGAACATTAAGACCAATGCTTCCGTAGTAGGTGATTTGAAGGAAGTATTAAAACTTATCAATTCAAAGGTTAAGGAGCAAAAACATCCTCAATGGATTAAACATATTGTAGAGTTAAAGGAACAGTATCCTTTGACCTATGATAAGGAGAATCTTACCTGTCCTTACGTAATCGAAGAAATTGATAAGGCTACCAAGGGCAAGGCTATTATCACAACCGATGTCGGACAGCATCAGATGTGGGCAGCACAATACTATAAGTATACTGAACCCAGAACATTCCTTTCATCAGGCGGATTGGGAACAATGGGATACGGACTTGGAGCATGTATCGGTGCTAAAGTTGCCAATCCCGATAAGATTTGTATTAATATAGCAGGTGACGGTTGCTTCAGAATGAATCTTAATGAACTTGCAACTGCTTCAAGATATAATATTCCGATAATTCAGGTTGTTATTAACAATCATGTTTTGGGAATGGTACGTCAATGGCAGACCTTGTTCTATGGTAAGAGATACTCTCAAACCGTATTGAATGACAGTGTTGATTTCGTTAAGGTTTCCGAAGGCTTGGGATGTAAGGCAATCAGAGTTACCAAGAAAGAAGAGCTTTCCAAGGCATTAAAAGAGGCATTGAAACAAGATGCACCTGTTGTTATTGAGTGCGTATGTCCCGAAGATGATAAGGTATTCCCGATGGTTAGCCCCGGAGCACCTATCAAAGAGGCTTTTGATGCATCGGATTTAGCTAAAAAGTAATGAAGAAGATTAAAACAGCTTTAATAATTTCATTTCTGTTTATATTTTTGTCGGTACTCGGTATGTACATAGGTCTGGCAGTGTATTATAAGAACGGATTTTCTTACGGTACGGTGATTAACGGTATCAGCTGTACAGGGAAAACCCTTGACCAGATAACAACCGAGCTTCTGACAAGTATGCCCAAATATGAAGGACTTACCATACTTGCAAAGGACGGTAAGTCCTATTCAATATCCTGTGATGATGTTGACTTTGAATGTGATTATTCGTCAGCGGTTAAGGAGGCATATCTAAAGCAAAATGCATTCTTGTGGGGATTGAATTTGCTGCCTTCCTACATGGGAATGGATATTAAACCTGACGTGACATATGATAAAGATAAGCTGTTTTCAATAGTCGAACATCTTGATTTGTGGAAAAACAAGGTGCCGGATTATAAAAGGAAAGTCGAAATTGCCCAAAACGAGGACGGATTCGTACTGATTAATGAAAAGACGGATATTCTTGATGAGATAACAACTCCCAATACGGTATTTGAATACTTTGACAGCGAAATTCCGATTTTGGATCTTCAGGAAGCCGGATGCTATGAAAACATGACTTTATCCAAGTCGGATGAGGATACTATCAATCTGTATAAGAAACTTGAAAAGTTCCAGGATTGTAATGTTGAATATCATATCGGGGACGAAGTGGTTAATATAGGTCCCGGTGTTATCAGCACGTTCGTTAAGACGGACGAAGCCGGTAATTATGTACTGGATGAATACGGAAACATAATGATAGATGAAGATAAGTTCAATTTCTTCATGGATGCATTTGACGAAAAGTACAGTACCTATAACGGAACAAGGCTGTTCAGAGCAACGGACGGACGCGATGTTTTGGTTGAAGGCGGTACATACGGCAAAAAGATAGATATTGAGAAAGAAAAAGCATTCGTCTTGGGTGCGATTGCACACAAAATGCATGTTACAAGAGAACCCGAATATGCTTTGGACAATACGTTTAACGGTGCATATGATATAGGAAAAACTTATATTGAGGTCGATATGACCAATCAGCATTTGTACTATTATGTAGACGGAGCGATTGTCGTGGATTCGGATATAGTTACGGGAAAACTGGCCGGAGGACACGGAACAATTACAGGTACGTACTATGTAATGGATAAGGGCAGAAACATAACTTTGCGGGGACGTGATTACGAATCGTTCGTTAAATATTGGATTCATGTTCACAAAGGAATCGGTATTCACGATGCTTCATGGAGACACGGTAAATTTGGCGGAGAAATATATAAATATAACGGATCCCACGGATGCGTTAACACGAGACTTGATGAGGTCGCGAAGATTTGGGAGATGGTGGAAACAGGAACTCCCGTAGTAATGTTCTACTAAGAAGAACTTCTTGATTTGAAGGACCCAATTTATTCTTTACTTGACTAAAGTGAGTAAAAGAGTTTATAATTTCGGTTAGTTTTGGACTAAATATATTAATGGAGGAAAGAAAAGTGGCTAGAGTATTTAATTTTTCAGCAGGACCGGCTATGATGCCTCTGCCTGTGCTCGAAGAAATCCAGTCTGAGCTTCTTGATTACCAAGGAAGCGGCATGAGTGTTATGGAGATGTCACATCGATCGAAGGTTTTTCAGCAGATTGCAGATGAGGCTGAAGCAGATTTGAGAGATTTGATGAACATTCCTGACAACTATAAGGTATTGTTTATTCAGGGTGGAGCTACACTTGAGTTCTCCATGATTCCCATAAATCTTTGTAAAAACGGTGTGTTTGATTATATTGTAACAGGTGCATGGTCTAAAAAGGCTGCAACCGAAGCTAAGAAATTCGGTAAGGTTAATGTAATTGCTTCTTCGGAAGATAAGAATTACAGCTATATTCCGGATTGCTCTGATTTGCCGGTCGATGATGATGCAGATTATGTATATATTTGTGAAAACGAGACAATTCACGGAACTACATTCCAGAAACTGCCTAACACCAAAGGTAAGATTTTGGTAGCGGATCAGTCATCAATGTTCCTTAGCAAACCTTGTAACGTTTCCGATTACGGAATGATTTACGGCGGTGTACAAAAGAATATCGGACCTGCAGGTCTTTCTATTGTTATTATCAGAGAAGATCTTATCAGAGAAGATATCGATCCCAAGACACCTGTTTATTTGAGATACGATACACATGCAAATAACGGTTCTATGTATAACACACCTAACTGCTGGGCAATTTATTGCTGCGGTAAGGTATTTAAATACTTAAAGAAAATCGGCGGCCTTTCAAAGATGAACGAACTTAACGAAAAGAAAGCTGCAATTTTGTACGATTTCCTTGATCAGAGTAAGATGTTTAACGGAACTGTTGAAAAGGAATTCCGTTCTTTGATGAATGTACCTTTCGTAACGGAAAGTGCAGAAAAGGATGCTGCTGTAGTAGCCGCAACCAAGGCTGCAGGTTTTGACAACCTTAAGGGTCATAAGAGTGTTGGTGGATTAAGAGCTTCAATTTACAATGCAATGCCTATCGAGGGTGTGCAGGCACTTGTTGATTTCCTTAAGAAATATGAGGAGGAAAACTAATGTTTAATTATTATTGCTTGAATCCGATCGCTAAGGTTGGTCTTGACAAGTTCACAGATAATTTTAAGGTAACGGAAGATGTTAACGCAGCTGAGGGTATCCTGGTTCGTTCTGCAGCAATGCACGATATGGAATTATCCGAAAATCTTCTTGCAGTAGCAAGAGCAGGCGCAGGTGTTAACAATATTCCTTTGGAAGAATGTGCTAAGAAGGGTATTGTAGTATTCAATACTCCGGGTGCAAATGCTAACGGTGTTAAGGAGTTGGTTATTGCCGGCATGCTTTTGGCATCACGTGATATCGTAGGCGGTATTCAGTGGGTTAAGGAGAATACGCAGGACGAGAATATCGGAAAGACAGCAGAAAAGGCTAAGAAGGCATTTGCAGGAACGGAGGTTCAGGACAAGAAACTCGGTATCATCGGTCTTGGAGCAATCGGTGTTAAAGTAGCTAACGTTGCCAAGCATATGGGAATGGAAGTTTACGGATACGATCCTTACGTTTCCGTTGACGCAGCATGGAACTTAAGCCGTGATGTTAAGCATGTTCTTAATGTTGATGAAATATATGAAAATTGTGATATCATAACAATTCATGTTCCTTTGCTTGATTCAACCAAGGGAATGATTAATGACGAAGCAATTTCCAAGATGAAAGACGGTGTTATACTTCTTAACTTTGCAAGAGACCTTCTTTGCGATGAGAAAGCAGTATTGACAGGAATTAAGTCAGGAAAGGTACGTAAGTATGTTTCAGACTTCCCGAACCCTACAACAGCAGGTCAGGAAGGATGTATCGTAATTCCTCACCTTGGAGCTTCAACAGAAGAGTCAGAAGATAATTGTGCCAAGATGGCAGTTAAGGAAATGATGAATTATCTTGAAAACGGTAATATCGTTAATTCCGTTAACTTCCCCAACTGTGACATGGGAGAATGCCAGCAGGCCGGCCGAGTAGCTATTATGCATAAAAATACAGCAAATATGATTACTAAGTTTACTGCATGCTTTGGTGATGAAGGCATTAATATTTCCGATATGATGAATAAGTCAAAAGGTGAATATGCATATACAATGCTTGATATTGAGCAGAAAGCTGATGATGCTATCATTAATAAGCTTAAAGCTATTGACGGTGTTATAAGAGTCCGTGTGGTTAAATAATAGGTATTAAATTAAAAATCCCCGTATGCATGATGCGTACGGGGATTTTTTGATGATAAAGATATATTAAAATTCTAATCTTCCAAGGTCTGTAACTCCGGCTTCTTCCATGGTTGCTTTGAATTTGTCTTCCATTTCTACTTTCTGCATTGAAGCAAGGTCCATATACTTAATGAAAACATCTTCAAGAGCCATACCTTCGGAATCGGCAATTTCCTGCATTACGGGCTTTAGCTTGTCCAATTGAAAAGATATTCTTGTGTTCTGAGGATCTATATCTTTGAGCACTTCTTCCGCATATTTATTAATCTTGTTTAAAATTTCCTGGTCGGTCATAATTGTGTTTCCTTTCATTACAATTTAATGATGCATGATACTTTTAATATCATTTGATGGGTTTATGATATCATAACAAATCTTGTTTTGTATAGTGAACTTTGGTATAGTTTACTTATGACATTTTCAGAAAATTATGTCTTTGGGAGGGGTTTAGATGAATAGAAAGCTCTATAAATTAATGAATTGGCCTGAAATTGAGGCAATTGTATATGCAGAAGATACTAATCCGTACAATATTCTCGGCCCGAAACAGGTTGGGGCAAGTGCATTGTATCAGGCATATTTCCCTAATGCTCAAAAGGTTGATTTGATTACCATATTAGGAAGCAAAGAAACGGTGCATTCAATGGAATTGGCCGATGAATCAGGCTTCTTCGCATGCCTTGTTACAGGAAAAGTATCAAGCAAGTATGAATATGAAGTAACTACCGACAAAGCAACGTTCAGAATTAAGGATGCATATGCATTCAAAGACTTTGAATTGGACGATAAAGATATAGCCAAATTCATGTCGGGTATTCACTATACACTTTATGACTTCTTGGGCGCACATCCTTCAAAAGTTAACGGATGTGACGGAGTGTGTTTCAGAGTATGGGCTCCTAATGCGGTAAGCTGCTGTATATTGGGAAGCTTCAATTCATTCGAGAGTAAGATTCATTTAATGAAAAAGAACGAAGATGCAGGAATCTTTGAAATCTTTATTCCGGATGCTAAAGTCGGTGACAAATATCTTTATGAAATTAAGCAAAGAGGTGGTGAATGTGTCAGAAAGCTCGATCCATTCTCACAGTCAGTGAGCATGAATGAAGATATTGTAAGCATTGTATCTTTATCAAAATATGATTTCAAGGATTCGGAATTCATTAAATCCCGTTCGGAATATACGGTTTCTGACTCAATGATTTCAATTTACGAATTGAATTTTGGTTATTTCATTAAGGATAAAAACGGCGAAGTTCTCAATTACAAAGAACTCGGTAAAGAAATAGCGGCTTATGTTAAGGAAATGGGTTACACTCATGTAAACCTGATGCCGATAATGGAATACATAGAAGATTCGACATGGGGCTATCAGACACTGTGTTTCTACGCGCCTACCAATAGATACGGCGGAGTGGATGATTTAAAGGAAATGATAGACACACTTCACGGCGAAGGCATAGGTGTAATTCTTGATTGGGCGCCGTATCATTTTGCTAAAGGAAAAATGGGTCTGTCGAATTTCGACGGTACATGCTTGTATGAACACCTTGATTCGAAAAAGGGAGTACATCCATTCTATGGAACAGGTATGTTTAACCTGGGAAGAAAGGAAATATCAAATTTCCTTATTGCCAATGCATTGTATTGGGTTGAGCAGTTCCATATAGACGGCATAAGAGTTGACGGAGTATCAAGTATTCTCTACCTTGATTACGGAAGGAGAGAAGGCGAATGGATTCCCAATATGTACGGCGGAAACGAAAACCTTGACGGAATCGAATTTATTAAGCACCTTAATTCAATAATGAAAAAGCGAAATCCGGGTGTTGTGATGATTGCACAGGATGATTCTTACTTCCCTATGGTGACGGGCAGCCTGGATCATGACGGATTGGGATTTGATTTAAAACTTAATAAGGGATTGACGGATGATCTTATGGATTATATATCATATGATCCTTATTTTAGATCTCATCATCATAGTGATTTGACCGATAATATGCTCTATCAATATTCGGAGAATTTCATTACTTCGCTCGGTCATGAGTATTTTACCTATGGTCAGGGTTCTCTTATGGACAAAATGCCGGGAGAATTACCTCAGAAGGTTTCGGGAATCAAGATGACCTTAGCCTATTGCTTCATGCATCCGGGTAAAAAGCTTATTTTTGCTGGTCAGGATTTGGGTGTTACCGATGATTTCGACGAGAATGCGACTGTTGATTGGTCGGTAACGAAGAATGCACAGAATAAGGGAATTAAGGCTTTGGTTAGAGAGCTGAACAAGCTTGGCAAGAAGTATCCTGCATTGTATGAGCTTGATAACAGCAGCGAAGGATTTGAATGGATTAACTGCATTTCCAACGAGCAGAATATGATCAGCTTTTTAAGGAAAACTCATAAAAATGAGGATGCAGTATTGGTGGTATGTAATTTCGCCGATATGATACAGACTTTTTCGGTAGGAACTCCTTTTGCGGGCAAATATAAATTGTTATTGAGCACAGACCAAAAAGAATTCGCCGGTAATAATATTATCGGAACCAAGGTCAAAACAGTCAGCGAGAATGAAGCTGACGGAAAGCCGTTCTCAATAGAAGTGAAGATGGCCCCTTTGAGTGTTGCAATATACAAATATATTCCTTTCACCGAAAAGGAGCAGTATCAGATTGATAAACGTAAGGAAGCGGCGATAGCCAAAACCAAAGCAGGGGACTATCAAGAAGAGGCCGACCGGGCAACGGTGGACTATGAATTGGCTCAAAAACAGATGGAAGAGGCCAAGGCAAGGATGAACGAAGCCAAGAAGAGAATTGATGAAGCTTTGGAAAAAAAGAACAAAGAATTAGAGAAAGCAAAGAAAGCTCTTGAAGAAGCTGAATAATTCTATTATAATAACTTGCGGTGCTAATGCATCGCTACGCTTCCGTGGCCCAGTCGGTAGGGCAACTGATTCGTAATCAGTAGGTCAGGGGTTCGAATCCCCTCGGAAGCTTTTCGAAGCAAAATCACTTGCTTGCAAGGGTGATTTTGCGAGAAAGAGTTCTCGGCTTGCCGAGAACGTGAAGCAAAATCACTTGCTATTATGTGACTTCGGCTATTGCCGAAGTTATTTTTATGTGATAATATACAAGAACGTATAAAATTATGATTTAACAAATGGAGAAAATTATGGCACAACTTTGGGGTGGACGATTCACCAAAGAAACAGAAAAGAAAGTATATGATTTTAATGCATCGATTATGTTTGACCAAAAGCTTCTTGATCAGGATATTGAAGGAAGTATCGCACATGTTGTTATGCTTGAAAAACAGGGAATTCTGACTCTTGAGGAAAAAGATGCCATAGTTAAAGGCCTTACGGCAATTCGTGAAGACGTAGAGAACGGAAAACTTGAAATTACGGATAAGTACGAGGATGTGCATTCCTTTGTTGAAGCCAATCTGATAGAAAGAATCGGTGATGCCGGCAAGAAAATGCATACAGGACGTTCTCGTAACGATCAGGTAGCACTTGATATGAGATTGTACGTAAGAGGTGAAGTTGTCAATATTTCGAAAGACGTTGTTGAACTTCTTAATACACTTGATGATATCATGGAGAATAATCTTGAAACTTATATGCCCGGCTTTACCCATCTTCAAAAGGCTCAGCCGACAACACTTGCACATCATATGGGTGCATACTTTGAAATGTTCAAGCGAGATTATCAAAGACTTCAGGATATATACAAGAGAATGAATTACTGCCCATTGGGTGCCGGAGCATTTGCGGGAACAACTTATCCTTTGGATAGAAACTATACGGCTTCTTTGCTTGGCTTCGAAGGACCTACAATGAATTCAATGGATTCTGTTGCAGACAGAGATTATTGTATAGAACTTCTTAGTGCATTGGCTACCATAATGATGCATTTGAGCAGATTCTCGGAAGAAATTATCATATGGAACAGTAACGAATACAGATTTGTTGAAATCGATGACGGATTTTCTACCGGCTCAAGTATAATGCCTCAGAAGAAGAATCCCGATATAGCTGAATTGGTTAGAGGAAAGACAGGAAGAGTATATGGTGCTTTGATGAGTCTTTTGACAACGATGAAGGGCATTCCTCTTGCTTATAACAAAGATATGCAGGAAGACAAGGAAGTGACGTTTGATGCAATTAAAACGGTTAAGGATTGCCTGGAACTGTTTAGCGGAATGCTTCGAACTATTAAGTTCAATAATTCCGTTATGGAAATCAGTGCAATGAAGGGATTTACCAATGCAACAGATGCTGCTGATTATCTTGTTAACAAGGGTGTTCCGTTCAGAGATGCCCACGGAATTATTGGACGTTTGGTTTTATTCTGTATTGAGAAGAACAAGGCCATAGACGAACTGTCGATAGATGAATTAAAGAGCATATCCGATGTCTTTGAAAGCGATGTTTACGATGCTATATCTTTAAAAACATGCGTTGAAAAGAGACTTACGGTAGGAGCTCCCGGTCCGGTGGCCATGAAGGAAGTTCTTAAAGCTAACAAAGAATTTCTTAATAAAGTGAACAATAATTAACAATAGAGGAGAAAAATTATGAGCAACAAATTACGTGTAGGTATTTTAGGCGGAACCGGTATGGTTGGCCAAAGATTCATTTCATTGTTGGAAAATCATCCATGGTTTGAAGTTACAACAATTGCAGCTTCACCCCGTTCTGCAGGCAAGACATATGAAGAAGCTGTAGGCGACAGATGGAAAATGGATACTCCAATGCCTGAAGCAGTAAAAAAGATTGTAGTAATGAACGTTAACGAAGTTGAAAAGGTAGCTAAGGAAGTTGATTTCGTATTCTCGGCAGTTGATATGACGAAGGATGAAATCAAAGCTATTGAAGAAGAATATGCTAAGACAGAAACTCCTGTGGTTTCAAATAACTCAGCTCACAGATGGACACCGGATGTTCCCATGATTGTACCTGAGATTAATTCAAATCACATTGAAGTTATCGAATCGCAGAAGAAGAGACTCGGAACTACAAGAGGATTTATCGCTGTTAAGCCTAACTGTTCAATTCAGTCATATACACCCGCGCTTACGGCATGGAAAGAGTTCGAGCCGTATGAAGTAGTTGTTTGTACATATCAGGCTATTTCCGGAGCAGGAAAGACATTTAAGGATTGGCCTGAAATGATTGAAAATGTTATTCCCTATATCGGCGGCGAAGAGGAAAAATCGGAAAAAGAGCCTTTAAGAGTTTGGGGAAAAGTTGAAAACGGTGTAATAGTTCCGGCTGATGATGTTAAGATTACGGCACAGTGCATAAGAGTTCCCGTTCTTAACGGACATACAGCAGCTGCATTTGTTAAGTTCCGTAAGAATCCTACCAAGGAGCAGCTTATTGAAAAGCTTCTTGCATTCAAGGGCGAACCTCAGGAACTTAACCTTCCTTCAGCACCCAAGCAGTTTATCCAGTATATGGAAGAGGACAACAGACCTCAGGTTAAGGCTGATGTTGATTTCGAAAAGGGTATGGGAGTTTCAATAGGAAGATTAAGAGAAGATTCCGTTTATGATTGGAAGTTTGTGGGACTTTCTCATAATACAGTCAGAGGAGCTGCCGGCGGTGCAGTTTTATGCGCAGAGTTGTTGAAAGCTAAGGGGTTAATTTCAGCAAAATAAAGAAATTTCTAAGGGGTTACATTTAATGGACGAATTACGTTATCAAGTAGATCTTCTTAACGCAATGAATCAGCGTATACAGGCGGACGAGCGTATGTACCGCCTGATATGCGATTCATCTTCTAATGCATTCATATATTTTGACATCAAACATAGGACTGTTAAGACATTGGGGCTTTGGGAATCCTTTTTTGATGATGTCACTATCAATTCAATCAATGACTTAACCAAACTGTATCCATATATAGAAGAGCAGTCGGTTTTGGCTTTCAGAGACATGCTGTTTTGGGAGAATCTTGAGGAATCACGTTGTACCAAGATATTCAAAATGAACGGTAAGAAACGTTATTTTGAGTGTGAAGTTAATGTTTTGTACGAAGATGACGTCATAACCGATAAGATTATTCGATTCAGAGATGTTACGAAAGTAAAAACTCAGAACGATGAACTGACATATATGGCTTATTATGACATACTTACGGGATTGTATAACCGTAATTATTTCGTGCGCCTTCTTTCGGATTTCGTAAGCCGAGCTCGAAAAGAAGATACATCTGTTTCGGTTCTGTTCTTTGATCTTGATGATTTCCATTCAATCAATGACGGAATGGGTATATTGATCGGTGATGAAATAGTTCAGCATTTTGGTATATTGCTTAAGGAGTTTCAGGCGGAGAATGTTATTGTCGCAAGATTTAATGCGGATGTTTATTGCATGGCAATATATGACCCCAATCCGAATCAGTCACCTAACGTGATTTTTGATGCTATGCAGGATAAATTGAAAGAACCTATCAAATTAAGTAACAGTTCGGAAGTGGTTCTGTCGTTCTGCATGGGAGTTGCCGAATATCCGGAAGCAAGTAAAGATGCTTTGGAATTAATCAATTGTGCAGAGATAGTTATGTTTAAGGCCAAGAGAAACGGAAGAGGTCAGATTCAATACTTTGATGCTCCGATTCTTAAGGATTTCCTAAACAATGTAAATATAGAGAATAAGCTTAAAGAAGCTGTATTCAATCAGAATTTTACGATGAATTTTCAACCTCAGTATTATGCCGAAACCAAGAAACTTCGCGGTGTCGAAGCTCTTATCAGATGGCGTGATGAGGATGGTAAATATATTTCACCGGGATTATTTATTCCTATTGCCGAAAAGAACGGAACGATTATTCCTATAGGTTCATGGGTTCTTGAAGAGAGTATCAGAATTTATTCTCAGTGGCGAGCTAAGTACGGATACGATTTCAAGCTTTCATTAAATATTTCAGCAATACAGTATCGTTCGGAAAGCTTTGCCGATGATGTACTCGGAATAATAAGGAAATATGATGTACCTCCCGAAGATATTGAATTGGAGATTACGGAGAGTGTATTTATAGATGACTTTAAGGATGTTGTTGAAAAACTGCATATTTTAAGAGAGTTCGGAATTATGATATCCCTTGATGATTTCGGAACGGGATATTCTTCATTGTCGTATCTTAAAGGATTACCCATCGATACGATAAAGATAGACAAATCATTTGTAGATACGGTTACAACAGATGAAAACGCAAGAGTAATTCTTGATACGATTATATATATGTCTAAGAAACTCGGATACGAGATTATCGCCGAGGGAGTAGAAATGCAGTCTCAATTTGATTACCTTTTGGGAACGGGATGCGATTGTATTCAAGGTTACTATTTCAGCAGACCTCTTGATCAACAGGGTATGGACAGATTGTTGCTTACTATGTAATCAGAGGTTATGGGGAGTTACTTTTATGTTATTCGGGAGAACAGCGGAGTTAAAGCATTTAAATTCATATTATGATCAGGAAGGCTCGCAGATTATGGTTGTCTACGGACAACGTAATGTCGGCAAAACAGAGCTTTTGAAAACTTTCGTACAGGATAAACCTAACTATTACTATCTTGCAAGATCTGCATCCGAAAGAGAGCAACAGTATCAGTGGGGCAGAGAACTTGGACGAAAAGATATCAAATTACCGAAGTATCCCTCTTTTTCGGAGATATTCCAATCATTAATAATCGAAAAGGAAAGCAAGAAGGTCATCATAATAGATGAGTTTCAGTATATTGTCAGAAATTCCGACAGCTTCATGAGAGACCTTGTTTCTTTCGTACACAGTTATTGGCAGGCACAGAATGTCATGATTATTCTTTCAAGTTCATCTATAGGATGGATTGAAAATTCCATGATAAATAAGATAGGTGATGCCGCGTATGAATTGTCGTCATTTTTGAAGGTTAAGGAATTGGCTTTTGAACATATGATGGAATTCTTTCCGGGCTTTTCGATGGAACAATGCATTGAAGGGTATGCCGTACTCGGAGGTATTCCGGGACTTTGGGAACACTTCAATGATAAGCTTTCGATGAAGGAGAACATTTGTCGTTTCATACTTGATCCTCATGCACTTTTACGTCAGGAAGGTCAAAGAATTGTAGAAGAGGAACTTAGAGAAACGAATGTTTATAATTCAATTCTCGCATCCATAGCTGCAGGAAATCATAAGCTTAATGATTTGTATTTGCATACGGATTTCAGCAGGGCAAAGATAAGCGTATATCTTAAGAACCTGATGGAATTGGAAATCGTGGAGAAAGTATTCTCATATGATTCCGAAGGTAAGGAAAACACTCAGAAGGGAATATACAGAATCAGCAATCACTTTGTTGATTTCTACTTCACATATCTTTATCCTAATCTGACTGAATTTGAAACGATGATGCCTACGGAATTCTATAAGAAATATATTATGCCTACATTCAGGACTTACGTTGCCGAATACTTTAAGACAGTGTGCAGGCAGCATATAGAAAAGTGGAATCAGTGGGGACAGCTTCCGATTGCAATCGACAGAATCGGCGAGTGGGTAGGCAAACTCGGCTCCATTGATGTTGTCGCTCAAAACGAAAAGGGTCAGACCATTGTCAGCATATGTAATTGGGATAAGCCGATGATGAGATACGATGATTATGAGTGGCTGCTGTTTTGCTGTAAGGAAGCTAAGATACCGGCTGACTATATATATTTGTTCTCTGTTAGAAGATTTGACGAGAAACTTAATCTCGAAGCCAAAGTTAAGAGCAATCTTAAACTGGTAAGTCTTGAGGATATGTAATAACGGAGGAATGATTTGGGTAAGAAGTTGATTATCACAGAGAACCCGTCTGTGGCCAGAGATTATGCTCAGGTTCTGCATGTGAACAATAAGCATAACGGATATATTGATAATGATGAATATGTAATAACTTGGTGTTTCGGACATTTGGTCGAGATGCTCTATCCCGAAAGCTATGATGCCAAGTATAAAAAATGGAATCTGGAAGATCTTCCGTTTCTCCCTGAAAAGTATATATACGGAGTAGTGCCTAGTGCCAAAGATCAGTACAACATTGTTACCGGCTTTTTGCACGATAACAACATAGATGAAGTACTGTGGGCAGGTGACTCCGGAAAAGAAGGACAGACAATTGAAGAGAATATAAGAAATTTCGGTGGCGTAAGGGAAGGCCTTGTGGAAAAAAGAGTATGGGTTGATTCCCAGACTGAGGAGGAACTTCTTCGCGGAATCAAAGAGGCACGGCCGATGTCGGATTATGCTTCTTTGGGCGATTCGGGAATAATGCGCGCTATAGAAGATTATGCTTTGGGAATTAATTTCTCCAGAGCTCTTTCGGTTAAGTACGGCGGCCTTCTTAATAAGGCGGCGGCTACAGACAATTACCAGGCAATAGCAGTGGGAAGGGTTATGACCTGCGTGCTCGGAATGATAGTCGACAGAGAAAGAGAAATTCGGGAATTTAACGATACCCCGTTTTTCAGAGTTATGGGCAGAAGCGATAAAGCGGTTCCTTTTGAATGGAGAGCAGTTGAAGGTTCCAAGTATTTCGAGTCTCCCAAATTATACAAAGAGAACGGATTCAAGAAGGAAGACGACGCTAAAGAATTAATAGAATTTCTGAACGGAAAAGGCGGAACAATCACTTCGGTTGAGAAGAAGCCTTCCAAAAAGAAAGCACCGGCACTTTATAATTTGGCAGAACTGCAGGCTGATTGTTCAAGAATATTCAAAATTACTCCGTCACAGACGCTGGATATTGTGCAGGATTTGTATGAAAAGAAACTTACCACATATCCAAGAACGGACGCCAGAGTATTGACAACGGCAGTTGCCAAGGAAATTACGAAAAATATTTCAGGATTACGAAATTACCAAAGCGTGGGGAAGTTTGTCGAAACAATACTTGGGAATAAATGGTATGAAGGCATAGAAAAGTCACAGTATACGGATGATTCGAAAGTAACCGATCACTATGCAATAATACCTACAGGTCAGACCAATGCAATTTCGTCACTGAATGATTTGACAAGAAAAGTGTATGAGCTTATAGCTAAAAGATTCCTTGCTATTTTCTATCCTCCGGCTGAATATGTTCAGGCTAAGATAACTGTTAATGTTGACGGCGAGTCGTTATTCGCATCGGCTAAGGTCTTGGATAAACCCGGATATATGGAAGTCTCCGGAATGCCCAAAAAGAGTCAGGATAGCAAGGCAGATGATGCAGCAGATAAGAAATCGTCCAAGAAGCAGGATGAGGATGTCAAAGGCGCAGATGAGGAAGAAGATGAAAGCACCGATGATGAGAAGAAAAATCTTCTTGATTTGGCAGAAAGTGCGAAAACAGGAGATAGTATATCTTTACCGACCTATGAAATCAAAGAAGGTAAGACATCACCTCCGAAAAGATATACGTCCGGAACGATTATTTTGGCCATGGAAAATGCAGGTAACCTGATTGAAGATGAGGAACTTCGTGCCCAGATTAAAACAACCGGAATCGGTACGGCCGCTACAAGGCAGGGAATACTTGAAAAACTTGATACCAATAAATATATATGTATCAACAAAAAGACACAGGTGATTACTCCTGAAAACTTCGGAGAAATGATATATGAAGTTGTAAAAATGACAGCGCCGTCACTTTTGAATCCCGAGATGACAGCCTCGTGGGAGAAGGGACTTGACGGAATAACCAATAAAACGGTTGCATTGTCGGATTACAGAAGTAAACTTGAAGATTTCGTCAGAACGGGAACAATCAAAATTGCACAATCCGATTTATTTGGAGAAATATCCGATAAAATAAGTCCGTTGGTAAGCAAAGATGCCAAGATGAAACGAACACTCGGCCTTAAATGTCCCCTTTGCAAAGAAGGGGAGCTTACAACAACACCTTTTGGATTTGGATGCAGTAACTATCAAAGAGAAGAAAACCCTTGCAGATTTTCGGTAGGAACAATTCTGGGTAAGAAAATCACGGAGAAGGATTTCACGGATCTTATAACAACCGGCAAAACCAAGATTATTAAAGGCTTTAAATCAAAGAACGGAAAGAAGTTCGACGCAGCACTGAAAATGACAGACGGACAAATTGGGTTTGACTTTGGACCTGTAAGCGAAAAAGCAGAGTCACCGATTCTGTGTCCCAAATGTGCGGTTAAAAAACTTATGGTTGATGATAAGTCATATTCATGCGACTGCGGCTTTAAGTTATATCATACCGTCGCAAAGAAAAGACTGACCGAAACAGAGGTTGTTGAGTTGCTTAGTATTAAGCGCACCAAGAAAAAAGTGACAGGAATGTCATCAAAGACAGGTAAACTTTTTGATGCGATACTAAAATACGGTGACGACGGAAAGATAAGCTTTGATTTCGAAACGCAGGAGATGGAATAGAGTAAGTTTTGATTTCGAAACACAGGAGATGGGATAAAGTAAGTTCTGCTTTCGAAACATAAATGATGGGATAAGGTATAGCATCGGTAATGATTAAGAAAATTGTTTTATTAAGTTTCAGCCCTACAGGAAATACCAAGAAGTGTTTAAGTACACTTGCCGAGGGCATTGCTGAAAAATTGAATTTAATTATCGCAGAAGAGATTGATATCACATCTGCTTCGGAACGTGAAAATGATTATGAATTCAATTCTTCCGACTTGGTAATAATCGGGTTCCCTACTTATGCGGGAAGGCTTCCAAATAAAATAATGCCTTATTTGAAAGAACATGTACATGCCAATGGGGCGTTAGGGTGTGCGCTGGTGACATACGGTAATCGTGCCTATGACAATTCGCTTAAAGAATTGGCGTCAATTATGTGTGATAACGGGTTCAACATGATAAGCGCAATGGCGATTCCGTGTGAGCATGCATTTGCGCAGTCGTTGGCTACCGGAAGACCGACTGAGGCTGATTTGAAAGAAATAAAGAAATACGGGCGAAAGATAGGGGAGAGGATCACCCTGCAATCTTCTGATTCTCTGTCGACCAACGTGATGTCGTTAATGCCTGATGAAAATTTCTGTATAGATATTTCGAAAATTCCGGGTGATGAACCGACTGAAATGAAATATTATGTACCTAAGAAAGAAGACGGTACTCCGGCTAATTTCTTAAAAGCTATGCCTAAAACCGATAGCGACAAGTGCGGAAATTGCGGTGAATGCGTCAAGGCATGTCCGATGAACTGCTTTGAAGAAAGTATTACGGAGCCTAAAGGTGTATGCATTAAATGTCAGGCATGCATCAAGGCCTGCAAAAATGGTGCTAAGTATTTCGATGATGAAGAATTTCTAAGTCATAAGAAGTATCTTGAAGATAGATCCACCTAGAACAAGAAAATTGAAATGTATATTTGAATGAATTCGATCACTGAACCGAATTCCTATTATTGAAACCTGTAAGAGTGAAAAGATTGAATTTTCAAATGAATGCCCTAGAAATCTCGATGGACTCATATACGCCGAATTTTAAAGAAAAAGTCCAAAAGAGGCATGATCCAAGCGCTGCACAAGAGTGTTTGGACTTTATATGTTGAAAAACAATGATTTAAGTCCATATTCTGGAAAATTGTGGACTCAAATCATAAAAACACGCTGATTTGAGTCCAGCCGCCAGCTATCAACGAGAAATTCCGAAGTGAAATGGACTTGATCTCAAGAAATCCCGCTATTTGAATCCAACCGCCCACAAGCGCAAGTGTAACAATTTTACGTGTTAACTAATTGGGACAGTAACTTAAATCTATTACTGTTATCTGTGGGTAATGTGTCCACACTATGGGGTACATTATAATATAAGTAATCATTGACAGCCTCTATTATTATTATTATTAACTTGCGTGATTTATCGCCAACTGCTTGGACGATAAAATCGCAGAATAATATGTTAACGGAGGTAGGAGATGAAGAGAAAAGTTAGATTATTGTTGGCTGTGATATTAGCCATGACGATGGTTATGGGAATTGGTGTGACGGCGTTTACAGAGGAAAAATATGAATTGAGTATAAGCGGTGAACCTCAAGGAACTGCGTATATGTATTTTCCGGATGATATTGTAAGTGGTCAAAACGTCACATTTGTACGTTTTGGTACGAGCGAAACAAAGAGCTCATATATTGGAGTAAAGAATACTGATAATTATAGTTTTTTCTCAAACACAAACAATTTTAATCCTGTTCCACAAAAAGGAGAATGTTATTACTATCAGGGCGATGAGAGACCGTACTATCGACATGCTACAAATGCTTCAGTAAGAATTATTTCAGATCCTATTGAACCTACCCAAAAGAGCTCTTCAGCTTCTGCTCATGTCCACAGTTTCACATGGCAGACCATTTACGAAGCAACACCTAATTCGGACGGATTGGAAGGAGAAGTATGTTCCTGTGGCGCAACAAGAAATACACAACCTATTTCGGCAATGGATTATGCAATTAATAAGTATGCTGAAGATACAATTCGCGTAGCCAAGCCCGGTCAGAAGATTACGTTGGAATTTGGAGAATTTAATTCATTCCCTCGTTACATGATGGAGAAGGTAGCTGCAAGAATGAATGAAAATATTACGTTCGTATTTAAGTTCAAGCAGAATAAGAAGATGCAGACAGTAACAATCGAACCCGGAACAGCAATTGATTTGCAGTATGATTGGTACGGACCGGATAAGATGAAAGAGCTTTACGGTGCAGAGTAGATATATAAGACTAGTAATGAAAGAATAGAGTTAAGAATAGTTCGAGCCTTGGTATTTGATACCAAGGCTCGCTTTTTCTTTAAATCAGTTATACAATTTATCCAGTTTATGTCCAAATGTCATAGCGGCATCCCCCGTCCTTTTGTCGTTGCCAACACTACTTACACATTTATCTACTGTAGCCGTTGTTTCGCCAACAGCGTTCTTTCTTTGCTTTCCTGAGTATACAGTAACATATTTTGATCACTGAACCGAATTCCTATTATTGAAACCTGTAAGAGTGAAAA
>JAZUFE010000023.1:0-39795 GCA_045640525.1 Lachnospiraceae bacterium
CTGTAGGTCCATTAAAATATGATTTCGTGAGAGAGTACTAGATGATTTCTCGCTGTAAACAGGCTTGTCGCGGATATACCGCTTCAGGTCTGTTTTTTTGTATTTTATCTAAGAAGAAATGAAGTTGCGCTATTCTAACAAACAGATGTGCCTGTTTTTCTTCATAATCGGTAATTCTATGGCCTCTGTATTCTTTGGACACAATGTGAAGTGTATCGGTATAAAATCCACAGAAAATGGGTTGACCGGGAAGCATATTTTTAAGACAATATAATTTGAAACCAAATTAACCTAAAGAGTAGAATTAACCGAACAAAAAGGAGCATTTTTGTAAGTGAAGAGAAGAATATATTTTTCATTTATTTCTATATTGTTGTTTGTGCTGCTAACCGCATGCACGAAAAATTCCGATTCATCGTTTAATGGTTTGCGTGATGTAAGAAATACTGAAAACGGTGAAAGAAAGCAAAGTGATGAGGGCACTATTTCCCAAGGGAAGGATGAGATTGAAGCGCAAGAAGAATATCTTATTTCTTTTACGTGGATAGGTGAGGATGCACTTATTATCGATGTTAAGGATGAATTGTTGGAAGAGTGCTTATTGCAAAGAGACTACATTATACTCATTGATGCTGATGAGGAAAACGAGAATGTTCTCGGCCAAATTGATTTTATATCGGAAGATGAGTATTTGGGAGATAAAAGGGATTGTCGGATAAGTAGGGTTTTACCGAATAGTGAAGTTTTGTTCGAGGCATTTTCGTTAAAATCCGAAACGGTGTGTAAAGATGGCAGACATAAGTTTTTGATTAGGACAGGACATATGAATGTCAATGATGAATCCGGTTACAAGTACTCCGGGGGAGAGTGGGATAATATCCTTCCGGATAATGCAACCAGACATAGTATAGGAAAATGTTCCGGGGGAAACACAGGAAAGGAAGATTCATTTAAAAATATCTTTTCAGACAATGAGGAACTGCTTGATGAGTTTGATATTTTGGATCTACCTGCCGAAGACGAAAGAAAGTCAAAAGATTATCTTAATGAAATTTTTACAGAAAAAGATTTGGAATACTTTGGAGAAATCGGAGATTATTATGCGGTATTTTCAACTACGATTCCTAAAGTGATTCGTTATAAGTATAGAACAAGTCCCTTTTATAACCTGGATGGAGTATATATTTACGATATGTATGAATTAGACGATTCATACGGAATAAGTGTTGATGCACAGTGGATAGTTACTTTTAGTGAAAGCGGAGGACAGGAGAAGTCATATTTGAAACTGACATTTCCCACTGACATGGACGCTGTCAGCGTTGATCCTAAAATCTGCGGAACGGCAGACGGTGAAGATTTGTCAGATCCTATGCATGTATCGAGTGCAGCTGCATTTGATACATACGGATTTCATGAAGCTGTAACTCGTATGAATTATAATTATTCCGAATCGGAAGTAATATTTGATGGTAACGTTGTTTATTTTATGGGTGATTACGGGGCTGATAACGGATTGATGTATGTAGGTGTATGGACACTGTATGCAGATGAACAGCTGCTTTTAATAAATGACTTGTTCAGAGAATCATTGAATAACGCAAATGGCATTATCAATGCCCAAGCAGAATGCCTGATTACGAAAACATATGATTATAACGGCGTAACGCAAATCAGTGAAGATTTCAAATATGAAGATATTGAAATAAAATATCTCATACATAAGTGATATTGAATTTGTAAATGGAGATTTGAGGAGTTTGCAGAAAAGGACGGAGAAAACAAATAGTAAAGAACGATTCTAAAGAGGGTCGTTCTTTTTATTTATGCTGTTTAATGGTAAATTACCAATCAGAATCTAATACCAGAGTACGTAAAAATCATAAAAGGTTTTTCGGAGGAAAAATAGTTGGATAGGAAATCATATCTGATAAATCGAAGCTTAAAGGTATATTTGGCGGCATCTATTGTTACTATGGCTGTCATGAACTTAAACGGAATTCTGATGGGACGGATAATAGGTCCGGATGCTTTGTCAGCTATAAATGCCAGCATGCCTCTTAACAGCATGATTGCAGTTGTTGATATTATTTTTGCAAACGGTGCGGCAAAGATAGAAATAGTGTTCCACCATCTCATTAAATGCACTACTGTCAGCAGAAGACTTTTCTGCCTTGTCCCTGCCACAGGCTGTCAGTACCATTACCATTGCTGTTACTAAGATAATTGGTAGTATTTTTCTCCTTAAAAAATAGATTATCGAATTAGCGATAATTGTCTTCTAAATTTTCTCAAACAGGTAATCCACATACCGCATTTCGATATTTCCACTGTCTGCCATGTCCTTCATTATGACATACGCTTTCTCCTTTGAAAGCGGTTTTTTGTATGGTCTGTCGGTTGCCAAAAGAGCATCACATATATCGGCAACCGCAATAATTCTGGCCTCAATCGGAAGTTCGTCTTCCGATATGTTGTAAGGATAACCTTTACCGTTGATGCATTCATGATGCATGACCGCCCATTTGGGTGCATCCTCAAAATACTTATTAAAATGTACTTTCGACAAGATTCGCTCCGTCATAACCACATGATTTTCCATAATCTTACGCTCTTCCACGGTCAAAGTTCCCTTAACCACTCGCAGTGATGTCTTCTCGTCTTTGATCAAATTCCTTGTCCTCTTTTCCGATTCTGTATTGCTCATTAATCTTATTAACTATTAATCCGCATATTCGGCCACATGCTTGGTATGCGTGGCATTATAAGGTGTTCTGGCATCAATGGCTTCGGTAAACGACCACATCTGTTCCTGAAGCTCTTCCTGATATCTGATTCTGTGAATTCTTTCGATAACGTATTTGTTTATAATGAAATAAACATCCGTTATTACGAAAAAGAGAATTTCGTAGATAACCGAAATCGTGTATCCGAAATGTGCCAGCGCTCTGGTCAAATACAGATATCCTCCCAGTAAAACGGTCGAAGAAATCAGAACAACCGACAGTCTTTGACGCCTTATCTGGCTAAAATAGACGCCCAAAACAATTAGCGCAATCACCGCATGGAGATATCGATTCAGCGGAATTGCGGTTCTTTGTGACATAAGTGACTGCAGAATATTGGCCTGAATCTCTACTCCGTACATTACTTCATCATAGGATACCGCCGCGTGATACGAGTCCTGAAGTCCCGGGGCATAGCCTCCGACCAATACTATTGCATCTTTGAACAAAGATATAGGTATCTCTTGGTCCAAAACTCTCTTTAGTGAAACATGCTGATATTCGTCCACCTCTCCGGAATAGAACAAGTTCCGGCTTATTCTCTGGATTTTGGTTAAACAGTTGAAGCAGATCCGCACTCTTTTCCCTTGACCATTTAGTGAAACTTCCGTATGTTTCAAGAGTTTCTTCATCCACAGATATAATAACTATCTTAGGATCCGGCCCCGTTAATTTTCTGAACAGTCTATCAGTAATTGTACTGTCAAGTGCGCCAATCGGAGACAAACATATAAGCACAGCAACAAGAGCAACCGTAATTGCCCCTATTACTCTCTCTATTTTGTTAGTCTGCTTTGATTTGGATTCTTTTTTCATTTTAATATCCGAAAAAATAAGTCAATAATTATTCATCAACCAATTTGTAACCATACGTAACAAAACGGCTACGAAAAATCTCTTTCTCGTAGCCGTAATAATCATAAACGCTTATCTTCAAACTTCCAGAGCATTTTAGTTTTATTCTTTTCAGAAGATTTCATCCAAAATAATTATTTAGAAAATGTTCCATTGAAAGGAGTTGTAATTACACCCTCCCCATAAGATACTTCCACAGTACCGTCAGATAAGAACTTAAATGCTCCAACCGATGCTATATACTGAGAAATAGTCTCAACCAATACAAAATCTTCACCTTGTGTCACAGAAGAAATAGTAGGTGTATCATAAAATCTAACCCCTTCTTTATCAATATCTTCTGGCCAGCCATCAGCTGAATACAATTTCAAATCATGAATTGCATATCCAAGGCCACCATCTGCAACTGTAAATGAATTTCCTAAATCATCTGTATATTCGCCTACATAGTTTGCCAAAACATCGGAAGAACCTTCGCTAGCGCCCTGTTCATCCTGAGAAACATCTTCAGAATTTTCAACAACATCAGTTATAACTATTCCTTCAGTCGAAATCCTCTTTCCGCTGAATTCACATTCCGGTTCTGTAATCAATATATACTTTGCACTGTCTGTAAGTGCTGAAATAACTGTTTCATCCTTGTCAATGTAGTAGCAATTTGCAACTTTATTATTATCTGAATCAATACATTCACTATAACCACCTGATGAGGAGATTTGTGTGCCACTATATAAGACTATGAAACAACTTGAGTATTCCTGACCTCCGGGAACTGCTGTAATTAACCCGATAGGTTTTTCGGATTCATCATATATAATTGCCTGAACCGCTTCGTTTCCTTCAGGATCAAAAAGTTTCAAATACATAGTTACAAGAATATTACTGGGGTCTTTCAAACTGATATCAAAAGGTCCTTGCCCTTCCGGGTAAACTATAGCTTCACCTGAAGGTAACTGAGCAACAGTCGACGCATCTCCAACAGTTTCATCAGCTTCAGACACATTATCGGATGTATTTTCATCAGCTTTTGCCTTCTCAAAAAATTCATTTGATGACGGCTTTGGATTCTCTTCAGTCTTTCCGCAAGCATTCGCTCCGATTACCAATGCAAGTAACATCGCTACTGTTAATAATCTCTTTCTCAAATTCTCTTCCTCCTCATTCTGGGCCAAATATGTGAAACAATCTGCGCAATTCTTGATTTATTGTTCAATCATCATCTGGATAAGTCTATCAAATTATAATAGTTCCTACAATACGCTGTTTTGAATCATCCCTAGCTAAAAGGTCAAAAAAACACGGAAGTACCCCAGTTGTACCCCTTTTATTGAAGTAATCTCAATTAAGCAAAAAAGTATCAAATTTATTCACACCATGTCAATTTTTTTGCATTGCACACATCTGTTCGTTTTGATAACCCAATTTTCAAACTATTCCCAGGCAAGGTGCAAAACTGAGAAATACTGTTAATATGTCAAGTCCATTACATATACGTAACCTTCACGCTTTGTGCAATCACTTGCTCCTAATCCAAATAGATATAGTCCTGTACGCAATAATCTGGTGGGTATTCACCCCACAATTCAATTACTGCATCAAAATCCGTGTTTTCACCTGTCGGATTGTCCATCATACTTACGAATCCATAAAGATATAAATAGTGTCCCATCATTTCATTGAATTCGTTCATATCATTTAAAATTCGACCATTACACAAAACTTTATCATATTGTTTGCCGTTATATTCAATAGGCTCATCCAACACAATTATGTAATCACTCCACGTATAACTCTTTCTTTGTGTAGCCCATTCATCAAACTGTTCTTTATACATTTCACTGAATTTACATATACGTCCTTTTCTTACAAACATTTCCTCATCACCATAATCCCGTGACGCAATCCTTGCAAAGAACTCTTCTTCGGACGCATAGTGGTCAAGGCCATCTGAAGACACATTTGTAGGAGTTTCCGCTATATCCTCTCCTATACTTTCATCTGCAGATATCAAATTAGCAATAACCTCTCCGTCAACACCGCTAATTACGGCCTTTTCATCGGTTTTGAGAAGTATTGTTTCCTCACCATCCGGACTATGATAAATCACATCAACTTCACCGTCCATTACCTCTACTGTAGTAATTCCGAAATTATCATATACAACATCAAACACCGTTCCCCTAACTGCCATCGTTGCATTCGGGGTAGATACTTCGTACGTTTCACTATCTTTAAGCTTATTATCAATCCCACTAAGCACAGAGCCTTCGAAAAGGTTTATCTTTGTCTGCGTATTTCCTTTGCTTCCCGTAGCTTCAAGGTTAAAGTGAGTCCCCGCATCGGCAAAAAGATGCTTATCCATATCGATAAGCAGTGTCATGTTGCTATCTGTTTCAACCTTAACATCATCACCCGAAATCAGATGCTGACCAACATATACATCCATCATTCCTGATTGGTTTGTTACATGCGTAGTTCCGTTAAGCTCTTCAACAGCTATGGTACGCGCTGTATCTTTGCCGCAGGCCGACAGAAGAAATATAGATATTGAAGCTATCAATAATACTGGAATTCTTTTCATTTTTTAATCTCTTTCCTTTTTCTCAAACTCATTTAGGTTCAGTTCTCGTTTCAACTCGTCCTTTGTAGGCATGTAAGGAAGGTATTTTGCAGCATATATCTGGCTATTATCTTCCGGAAGTGTATATTCTACCAATGTATCGCTTTTATCTGCGCATAATACAATACCAATGGGAGGATTATCTCCCTCATTCATTAGGCTTCTTGTATAGTAATTTACATACATCTGCATCTGTCCGAGATCCTGATGAGTAAGATCGCCAATCTTCAAATCAATTAGAACAAAGCATTTCAATATATAGTTATAGAACACTAAATCAATATAAAAATGACGTCCGTCCATATTAAAATGCTTCTGTCTTGCTACGAAAGAATATCCTCGTCCAAGTTCAAGCAGAAACTTTTGCAAATGATCAATTAATGCCTGCTCCAATTCAGATTCATAAAAATGCTCGTTAGCAGGCAAATCCAAGAATTCCAATACATATGGATCCTTGATTATTTTTTCATACTCCGGTCTGGGTTCTAAAGTGTCAATCTCAGTAGCAACGCTATCTTTATCTTTACTTGCTAGAATTCTCTGGTAATAGAATGAATTAATCTGACGATCTAATTGTCTTGAACTCCATCCTGATTTTACTGTCTCTTCAAGATAAAATTTTCTTGCAGCTTCATCATTCACACGCATAAGGCTACGATAATGAGTCCAACTCAATTCCGAACGCAGTGCGTTCGCAATTGGAAATGTAACATAAAACTGCCTCATCATTTGAAGATTTCTTTCGGTAAATCCTTTTCCAAATTCAGCTGTTAACTTTTCTGAGAGATATTGAAGCAATTGCTTTCCGTACTCAGCGCGTTCGCTTTCTCCGCATGCTTCATAGATTTGTTTTCCTATATTCCAATATGCATTAACCATCGCAGAATTAACGGCAGCTGTAACCTGTTTCTGTGCGGCAATAACATACCCACGTACAGTATTGTAAGTATCCTGATTGGTAGGATTGTTATTCTCATTTGAAACTATTTTAATTTCATTATCAGCCATATTATTCCCCATCTTCCTGTTCAAGCTGTTCTAAAGCTTCCTGTAGCTCACCAATTTTATTCTTAAGGCGGGCTTTTTGTATATCTCTTTCTGTTTTATCTACTATTCCCTGAGGATATGTCCATTCCCAATTATGATACGAATCCATAATTTCTTTTCTTTCTTCTTCGGAGGACGCAATCTCTAACTCTGACTGCATCTTAGTATAGGCCTTGTACCATTCTTCCATATATTTATACATCGGATCTCTGAAATCCACTGAAATACACAAACCGGGAGGCTGGTCTTCCGGAGTCTTTTGTATTTTCATATTAAAAGTGCTTTCCAGTTCAAACATAGCAAACATAGCCCCGATATAGTTTGTGGTTACCGGATCTGTCAATGCAAGCGTACTAACCCCTAATGCGGACGCAATTTGCTTTATCATATCGGGTTTGGGTTTTCTTGCGCCGTTCTCATATTTCTGTACTCTGTCCGCATTTAGACCGATTCTTTCACCCAATTCACTTTGAGATAAACCCTTGGAATTTCGTATATTACGAATCCGAGAGCCAATTCTGTCTGCTGCGGTTTCTTCATTAAAATCTATTGGATCCTGTCCGAAAGGATTACTTACCATTAACATTTGGATACCTCCTGTCCACTTGTATTTTTATATTACTGACATTGTATCATACATTTTTGCCGGCATAAAGCACAAGTTGATGCTCTTGGAGAACAAATTTTGTCAAAAAGCACCGTATAGTGCTTGACAGGAACGAGATAAACTGATATATTACAATTGAAGAACGAAAATGTGCTTTCAAAGAACAGGTAATCCAAAATAAGAAAAGATGGTTCACAGAACCCGGCGTTCCCCGAAAATCGGATGTCGTCGTTAGCCTAAGGAGCTTGGATAAGTGCGTAAAGGAGGAGAATTATGAAAAGCAGAGAAAGGCAGCGAGCAAATCGCAGAATTAAAGAAGAACTATTGAATCTCAGAGATGAGTGTGGAGTGAAAGATCCAACACCATATGAGGCAGTAAAGGAACTACTGAATGAATTCAGAAGACCAAATGAAAGGAGCAATCAGAGATATGGAATATGCACAGATCTTGGAAGGGTATAAGGATATCCTTTTGCCAGAGGATTTACAAAAGATTTTAAAAATTGGTCGCAATACAGTGTACAACTATCTTGCGGAAGGTAAAATCCGTTCCATTAGAATTGGCGGAAAATATCGAATTCCTAAACTCTATCTTTTGGAATTTATATATCCGGACAAAGATTTTACCGCGAAAGGAGCTTAAGCAATGGCCAGACCTAAGAAAGATGGAAAAAGAGCGACCGGTATACAGGGTAAGAGCGGTTATTTGTATATAATAACTTACAACAACTTTATTAAGGACGGAGTTAAAAAAAGAGAGAAGCAGTGGATATCCACAGGTCTTACAGATACTGTGGAGAATATCAAAAAAGCTTCCGAAATGAGACTTAGGTACCTTAATAAAAAGGAAGTTGCAACTTCGGACCGGAACGTAACAATAACTGAATATACAGATGCATTTCTTAATAAGAAGAGTCGAGAGGTTTCAGGAACCACTTACTCTTCTTATTTTTATCGAGTAAAGCGGATAAAAGACTATTTTGGTGATACGAGGGTTAGAGACCTGACTGAATCAATGGTAGAAGGATTTCTCGACGATATGTTTGAAGAAGATCATGTCCAGTACAGAACGGTTAAGGATGTCAAAGTAGTTTTCGGCGGAATCATGGAACAAGCAGTGAAAGAAGGGTTGATTCCTTATAATCCGGTTAAAGAAGTGGTTATTAATAAGAATTTGGCTGTCAAGTATGCCAAAGAAAAGAATACGGACGAAGAGTTCTTTTCCTACGAGGAGGCTCAGCTCTTTTTAAGTAATATTAAGGATCACGAGTTATATGAACTGTTTTATCTTACATTGTTCTTTGGTTTAAGAAGGGAAGAAATCTTAGGACTCAGGTGGTCGGCAATAGACTTTAAGAACAAGACTATGTCAATTAACCATACTGTTACCAAGGGATTATCTGTTCATCGTGTCAATACGACCAAGACAGCTTCGAGTGCTAGAGAGTACCCACTTACAGAAGAGCAACTTAATATGTTCCGTCAGCTTAAGAATAAAGAAGAAGAAAATCGAAAGCTCTTCGGAGACTGTTATTCCGAAAATGAGTACATCTTTAAGCATCGCGATGGAAAGGTCTATTACCCTGATTATCCGACGAAGACATTTACTAAGTTAATCAGAAAGATGCCGGAATTGCCACAGGATATCACTTTCCACGGCCTTAGAAGTTCCTGTGTATCGATACTTGTCCATCAGGGCATGGATGTTAAGAGTATTCAGAAATGGGTAGGACATGCGGATATTGATACTACGCTTAGGATATATGCGAAGGTAAAGGATAAGGAATCAAAGAGAGAGATTTCGGATGCAATGACCGATATCATACCGCTTAAGAACTATGAAGAAGACACACAGTAAATGAAAGAGTCTATAGAGAGTTTCAATGGTTATTATGCTATTTATGTTATTATGTGTGGAATAAAACGAAATTAGTAGAATTTTAGTAGAATTAGGGCATAAAAAAGTCGGGGTGACGTGATTCGAACACGCGACCTCGTCGTCCCGAACGACGCGCTCTACCAAGCTGAGCCACACCCCGAAGTGCTGTCTTTTTGAAAGCACTAGGTTATTTTATACCATTTTAGAATTTAAGTCTACCCTTATCTCGTCTTGAACGTCTTTTTAATTGTTTTTTTGATTTAATGTTATCCAAGAAGTTGTAATTTGTAAGGAAAGATATAACGAAACTGATTAATATCAGTACTATTCCCACAGATATAACAATTATTGATACATTTACCACATTAATAAATTTCGGTGGCATTTTGACGGAAGTCTCTTCTTCTTTAACTTGAGAGAGATTGGCATCAAAGACAGATACGGTTTTGGAATTGGTCATTCGCTTAACGCTGCCGTATCCCAAATAGGCATTGTGGTAAGAATAGTCAATTCTGGCTATTTCATCACTGTTTATATTATCGAAACGGACTTCTCTTTCCAAATCCTCGAAAGTAATGTTCTTGGGCATGATAATGTAGTCGCTGTCATTGAGTTCGAGAATCTGCTTTGAATTTCCGAGAATATCTACGTTCGTGGGGAACAGATTATTGCTTTTAATCTGATATCTGTCTTCGTTTTCGGATATATTTGTTACCTGAAAATTACTGAAACCGTAATCAAAAAGAGTAACGGTGTCGGTGAACTGGTCAGGTGAATTATCATAAAGAACAACACAAACCAACTTCATTCCGTCACGTTCTGCGCAGGTTACCAAAGTTTCATTGGCTTCTACGGTATATCCTGTCTTACCGCCTTTGATACCTTCATAAGGAATATCTCCGTTGATAAGCTTATGCTTGTTTCTGACATAGAAATCATCGGGTTGAGTAGCGGTAGCCACGAAATGATGATTTGATGTATTGCAAATTTTGCTCAGCTTTTCGTTATTGAAGAATTCCTTGGCAATTATACCAAGGTCATAAGCACTGGTGTAATGCTCCTTATCGGGGAGGCCGCTCGGATTGGTAAAGTGCGTATCTTTAAGCCCCAGTTCTTCAACTCTCTTATTCATCATATCAATAAAGGAAGCTCGGTCGCCTCCTATGTATTCTGCAACGGCGTTGGCCACCTCATTTGCAGAGCCGACCATAATTCCGTAGAGGCACTCTTCCATCGGAAGAATCTGTCCGGGATCTATTCCTATATTTGAACTGCCGGGATCAAGGCTGAATACCGCATCATATGAAAATTCGACAGGTTCATCCATTTGAGAATTCTCGGCTGCCAGCAAGGCGGTTAGAATTTTGGTAGTACTTGCCGGGTAGAGACGATCATGTGCGTTCTTGGCATAAAGAATTACTCCGGTGTTGGCTTCCAATAAGAAAGCAGCCCGGGCATTTATCGAAGGACATATGGGCCAGTTGGGAATGTCGTTGGTGTCTGTTGCGATATCGTTGTCTTCGCGATATTCTGGCGCGGCCATACACGTTATGCTATTATATGTTAAAATGCTAAAGCACAGTATCAATGCAATCAGAAATTTTTTCATAATAATAGTTTACTAAAAGAAAACGAGAGGTCAAGATGAGATTAAGAAATATACCCGGTTCAAGAGATGTAATTGCCGAAAGTGAATATGTTGTGCATGAATTTAAAGAAGCCAAAGGCAACTGGAAGGAAGTGTTCGGAAATACCAATCCCCTCCAAATAGAAGTGGGTATGGGAAAGGGACAGTTCATTTATGAACTTGCCCGTCGAAATCCCGGTATCAATTACGTCGGAATTGAAAAATTTTCGAGTGTTCTGCTGCGTGCAATTCAAAAGCAGGAAGCAGAACCTTTGCCAAACCTTAAGTTCATAAGAATGGAAGCGGAGTGGATAACAGATGTGTTCGCCGAAGGCGAGGTGGACAGAATATATCTGAACTTCTCCGATCCGTGGCCTAAGGACAGACACGCTAAGCGAAGACTCGAATCACGCCAGTTCTTACAAAGATATGATTCTTTCTTAAAACCTGACGGAATTATCGAATTTAAAACAGACAATCACGATTTGTTTATGTTTGCTCTTGACGAAGTTAAGGAGGCAGGCTGGAATCTTGATGCGGTTACATATGATCTTCATAAAGATATACAAATGAATACGGATAATATTATGACAGAATATGAAGAAAGATTCTCCGCTATGGGAAATCCGATATATAAATATATTATTTCAAGAAATTACCATAAATAAACAATAACCCAAACGTATCCTGTATAACGAAACCTTTTCGAACTTTCCGTTATACACAATTGTATGGGTGGAAAGGAGTTTAATTGACAGAAGAACAATTTAACAGTGCGATTAAGTTGATTCTGACAGGTGATAAGTCCGGACTTCGAATGATTTACGACGCATATCTTCCTTATATATACCGCATAGTTCTCGGTATAGTGGGAAGACGGGAAGATGCGGAAGATATTTCATCGGAATTCTTTATCAAATTGTGGCAGAATGCGGGAAATTATCGCGAAGGCAGCGGTCATAAGGGATATATGGCAACCGTTGCAAGAAATATGGCTTTGGATTTTTTGAGAAAAACCAAAAGAGAAGTTCTTGAAAGCTTTGTCAAGGATGATGAAGAGGAATTACCGGTAAGTGAGCCTGTAAGTTCCGACAATACGGAGCAGGAGGTCATTCAGGATATCTCTCTTAAAGAAGCACTTAACACACTGAATGAAAAGGAAAGAATAGTAGTTGATATGAAAGTCCTGTCGGATATGACATTTCAGGAGATTTCGGATACTCTGACGATTCCGCTGGGCACGGTCACATGGCGATACCGTGAAGCCATGAATAAATTAAGGAGGTGTGGTTACTATGACAAGTCATGATTTTGAAACTGAATATAAGAAGCAAGTGACTGATGAAGTACCTGACCTCTGGAGCAGAATTGAATCCGGTATTGATGCACTTGATGTTCAGAAAACACCTGAACCTAAAGTTGTTGCAATGCCGACCAAAGTGAATAAGATTAACAGAATCGTTAAGTATGGTTCCGTATTTGCTGCCGCAGCCTGTGTTTTGATAGTTATGGTGGCAGTATTGAATAATTCTTCGAAGAATTCCGCAACCGAACAGGCAATCAATATGAAAGCCATGGCAGCGGCCGAAGCAGAAGAGACTGTCGCAACCGATGAAGCTGTAGCGGTTGGAGAAACTGCTGTAACCGACGAAGCTGTGGCGGCCGAAGCAAATATGGCAGCAGAAACCGAGGAAGCAACAGGAATTAAGAGGGTCAAAGAAGCTGCGAAAACAGTCGATTCATTTGAAAAGTCAGTCATGGGAGACTATGAAGATTGTGAAGAGGCCGTACGGTCGGATACCGAAGAGATGTCGGAGCAGTTTACGATTAATGCCATAATTAATGAAGATATATGCTATATGGATGTTACGGACGAATTTGGAAATAGTTGTTCGCTATATGTCCCGGATGACATGACAGAAGCAGTTTCTTCATATAAAGAAGGAGATATTCTTACGGCAGATATTGAAGAAATCACAACCGATTTGGGCGACGAATATGCTTTTATTGAATATCAGATTAAAAAAATAAAATAATTTTTAAAAATACCCATAAATTCAAATCCCTTCATTCGTATCTCTATCATGAGGAGGACAGAGGTCCTTGAAATGATAATGATAATGCAATGGAGGGATTTTATTATGAAAAAGAGATTTGTATGTGCGATATTGGCAGTATCCATGATAGGAATGCTGATGACAGGATGCGGAAGTGAATCTTCCGATACGAGTTTAAGGAAAAGTGCAAGATCTGCCAGCAAAAGAACGGAGGCAGAATACAAAGAAGAACCTGCCGAGGAACCTGTTCAGGAGTCTGCCCAGGAACCGACCCGGGAGGCCGGAGTGAATTCTGCAAAGGAAGTATCCGATATGCCTGATGTATGTATGGAAGACTGTGCCGAATACGAGCACTACAATGATTTTTCCAATGAAAAATACAATTCCATTAATGAAAACGGATATATGAGTGCCAAGACATCACCTTTATCAACATTTGCAGCGGATGTGGACACGGCAAGCTATTCGAATTTCAGAAGATTCGTTACGGCAGGATACGGACTGAACGATTTTCCGGCAGATGCACTAAGAACCGAAGAGATGGTCAATTACTTCACATATGATTATGAGGATCCCCGCGGTGAGGTATTCGGAGTAAATGCAGAAATTTCCGATTGTCCCTGGAATGAAGATGCTAAGCTTATGATGCTTGGTATCAATACGGCAGAGCTCAATTCAAGAAATGTTCCGAATTCAAATATCGTATTCTTGGTTGATGTATCGGGTTCAATGTATGATTCCAATAAGCTTCCGCTTATTCAGCAGTCAATGGAGCTTTTGATGGACTCATTTGACGAAGATGACAGAATTTCCATTGTTACTTATGCAGGGGACGTATCTGTTGTTTTGAACGGAGAGCGTGGAAACAATAAGCGTAAAATAATGAGAGCTTTCAATAAGCTTGAAGCAGGCGGTTCGACCAACGGTGGCGACGGTATAGTTCTTGCATATGAAGTGGCACGTGACAATTTCATCGAAGACGGTGTTAATCGAGTAATAATCTGTACTGACGGAGATTTCAATGTAGGACTTACAAGTCAGGCGGAATTGGAAGATTTAATCAGCGAAGAAAAGGAATCAGGCGTTTTCCTTTCTGTTTTGGGATTCGGAATGTATAACTATTCCGACGCCAATATGGAAACTTTGGCTGATAAAGGAAACGGAAATTATGCATATATAGATACACTTTCGGAAGCCAAAAAGGTATTGGTTGATGAAATGACTTCCACATTCGTTACTGTTGCAAAAGATGTTAAGCTCCAGGTAGAATTCAATCCGGCATTGGTCAGCGAATACAGATTGGTAGGCTATGAGAACAGAACAATGGCAGCAGAAGATTTCACGGATGATACCAAAGACGGCGGCGAGATGGGTGCAGGACATCAGGTTACGGCAATATATGAAATTTTCCTTGCAGACGAGGCTAATAAGGCACTTTCGAATCTTAAGTATCAGGATACGACAGTTTCCAAGAAGGGTGCTCAGGCAGATGAATACTGCACATTGTCAATTGCTTATAAAGAACCGGACGGACAAAAGTCAAAATATCTTGAATTCCCTATAGGCAGAGAGAATTACACAAAAAGACCTTCGGATAATTATATCTTTGCCACATCGGTAGCGGAATTATCGCTTGCACTTAGAAACAGTGAATATCTTAAAATCGACAATATGAGTGCACTTTATGAAGCAGGTGAAAGAGCAAATATGGTTAAGAATCCGGATTCATATCAGGAAGAATTCATAGAACTTATTGAAGAAATTGCTGATAACGATTCATATGTAGAAGACTATGTAATTGAATAAATGAGGATAAATACTCAAGGGGTGGGAACAAACTGTTCTCACCCCCTTTTAAAATTTGAATTGCAATAAACCAATAAGAATGTAAAATGTATTTTGATGGTGTTTTTAAAAAGTTATCTAGGATGTGAGGCAAGTTATGGAGTGGATAAGTAAAAGTAGTGTTTTGATAGTCGGTCTGGGTCTTATGGGCGGAAGTTATGCCAAAGCTCTCAAGAGGCTCGGATATAAAGTGCTGGCGATAGACAAATCTTCGGAATCTATTTCTTATGCATTGGAAGAGGGTGTAATAGACGAAGGTTCTGCCCAAATTGATCCTAAGCTTATAGAATCTGCAGATGCGGTTATTTTTGCACTCTATCCCGAAGTATTCAAAAAGTGGATAGAGGATAATCAGAAGTATTTTCATCCCGGAACGCTTATTACGGACGTTACCGGTGTTAAGAGCAGCGTTGTATACGACATTCAGAGCATTCTTCGCGATGATGTTGAGTTTATTGCATCTCATCCCATGGCGGGCCGTGAAGTAAGCGGTGTGCAAAATTCGGATGACAACATTTTCAGAAATGCCAACTATATCGTTACTCCGACGAAGAAGAATACGCCTGAAGCAATTGAGTGGTGTAAGAGTTTGGGAAAGATACTCGGATGCAGAAAGATTTCCGAATTATCTCCGGAAGAACATGACGAAATGATAGGGTTTGTATCACAGTTGACTCACTGTATTGCGGTTGCCTTGATGACGTGTTCGGATAATCAGCATCTGGTGGATTATACAGGAGATTCTTTCAGAGATTTAACGCGAATTGCCAGAATTAATGATAAAATGTGGTGTGAGCTTTTCCTTATGAATAAGGAGAGGCTTCTTGATAAAATGGATACATTTATTGAGGAGTTTTCCGCTTTACGAAATATGCTTGAGGAAGAAGATCGAGAAGGTCTTCGCGAAAAGATGAAACTGTCTACATTAAGACGTTCGTGGTTTGATAAAAAATAATAGGAGAGATAAAGCAATGGATATGGATTTTGAAAGAAAACTGGCTATTCCCATGGAGGTCAAGGAAATGTATCCTCTGATGGGAAAGATAGGCGATATTGTTGAGAACAGAATTGCCGAGGTCAAGAGTATTATAGAGGGTAATTCGGATAAACTCCTTATGATAATCGGACCGTGTTCTGCGGATAACGAAGACAGTGTAATTGACTACATTTCACGTCTGTGCCCGGTACAAGAGAAGATTAAGGATAAGATACTTATAGTTCCAAGAATCTATACCAACAAGCCAAGAACAACAGGTGAAGGTTATAAAGGTTTCGTTCACCAGCCCGACCCTACTCAAAAACCGGATTTGTTTAAAGGAATTATCGCAACAAGAAAGCTTCATATGAGAGCGGTTAAGCAGACAGGATTTGCCTGTGCGGATGAAATGCTTTACCCCGAAAATCACAAATATCTTGATGATTTGCTCGCTTACGTTGCCGTAGGTGCAAGATCGGTTGAAAATCAGCAACACAGACTTACGGCGAGCGGACTCGGTATCGCGGTAGGTATGAAGAATCCGACAAGTGGTGACAATTCTGTTATGCTGAATGCCATTTTGGCTGCACAGGGTGAGCATTCATTCATTTACAGAGGTTGGGAAGTTCATTCCCACGGAAATGCTCATGCACATGCCATACTAAGAGGTTATACCAATAAGCATGGACAGCAGCTTACCAACTATCATTATGAAGATTTAATCAATTTGTGCGAATCATATGACGAGAGAGGACTTTTGAATCCTGCGATAATAGTTGATACCAATCATTCGAATTCAAATAAGAATCCTTTCGAACAGCCGAGAATTATTAAAGAAGTACTGCACAGCTGCAGACATTCCGAAACCATCAAGAAGCATGTTAAGGGATTTATGGTTGAAAGTTATATAGAGGACGGTGCCCAGAAGATAGGCGAGGGCGTATACGGCAAGTCAATTACGGATCCATGTCTTGGATGGGAAAAGACTGAAAGAATGTTATACGAAATTGCTGATTTACTGTAAACGGAGTTTTCATGGGAAGAAAAGTATTGGTTAATACATCATCCGGTGAATATACCGTGATGATAGATAAAGATATAAACATAGGAAATGAACTTAAGACGATTCATTCACCTTGTCATATTTTGGTAGTCAGTGACGATACCGTTTTTGATTTGTACGGTGAAAAGATAGTGGAATCTTTGACCGCAGCAGGTTTCAAAGTCGACAGATTTGTTTTCGAACATGGTGAGAAGAGTAAAAATATACACGTGGCGGAGCAGATTTTGGAATATGCCGGAAGCATCGCATTGACCAGAAGCGATTTGATGCTGGCTTTAGGTGGCGGTGTAGTCGGAGATATCACGGGATTTTGCGCTGCAGTTTTTCTTCGCGGAATTGATTTCATACAGGTTCCGACAACAGTTCTTTCTGCGGTGGATTCTTCGGTCGGCGGAAAGACGGCTATTGATTTGGCAGCAGGCAAGAATCTTGCCGGAGCATTTCATCAACCGATAGCCGTATATCTTGATACCGAAACTTTTGCATCCCTGCCTCAAAGAACATTCAACGAAGGTTTGGCAGAGGCTGTTAAGTACGGAATGATTATGGATTCTGAGTTATTGCCTTACTTTGAGGCGGATGAGCTCGATATGGATACCATATGCTATATGTGCATACGTGATAAGGCTCAAATTGTTCATGAAGACGAATTCGATCTTGGAATCAGACGAATTTTGAATTTCGGACATACACCGGGACATGCGATTGAGAAACTGAGCAATTTCGCCGTGACGCATGGTGAGGCGGTTGCCATGGGAATGATAATTATGACAGAAGTGTCAGAAAAGAAAGGCTTTATTCCGGAAGGAAGCACGGATAGATTTAAGGCAATTTTGAAAAAGCACGATTTGCTGTTGTCATGCGATTACTCAACCAAAGAAATGGCGCAGGCAAGTCTTGTGGATAAGAAAAGAATTTCGGATACTTTGGGAATTGTATTGCTGAAGAATATAGGTGAAGCATTTATTCATACCATTAATGTTAATGAGTTGGAAGATTATTACAAGTTGGGACTTTAATGAGAATTGATTTTCGCAAAATCTCCAAGCAATTGAATACGGTGGCTATTTCTTCCAAGTCATATGTACACAGACTTTTGATAGCTTCAGCCTTATCGGGTGAAGCATCATATGTATATTCGAATATTGTATCGAAGGACATGGAAGCGACGGTTAACTGTCTGAACAATCTTGGTGCCGACATTGTTATCGAAGGCGGTGGATTCAGAATAAATAGGGGCGTATCGAAAATGTCCGCATCATCAATCGATTGTAACGAAAGCGGTTCTACGGCCAGATTCTTATTACCGCTTGGTGCGTATTTGTGTGATGAACTTACAGTGGTCGGTCACGGTAAATTACCGCAAAGACCGTTCGGACCTTTGACACAGGCTTTGAATGAGCATGGTGTAGATGCAAGCAGCGAGTATCTTCCGATTACAACCAAAGGAACACTTACGGCGGGAGATTTTTCCTTGCCGGGTAATATTTCTTCGCAGTATATAACGGGTCTTTTGTTTGTACTTCCGCTTCTTGAAAAAGACAGCAGGATTTTGCTTACCACCAATCTGGAGTCAAAGGGTTATATTGATATAACATTGGATGTGCTGAAATCTTTCGGAATCAAAATTGATTTTCAGGATAATATTTTCACTATTCCCGGAGGGCAGAAATATCAATCTGTGAAAGAAGTATATGCGGAGGGCGATTGGTCTAATTCGGCATATCTTTTGGGCATGGGTGCTCTGTCGGGGCAAGTTGAAATCAGTGGATTAAACCCGAACAGCCTTCAGGGTGACAGGGCCGTTTTGGATATTCTTCAAAAATTCGGAGCTTTGGTATCGGTTACCAAAGATACCGTCAAAGTTGAGAAGAACGTATTACATGGGATTGATACAGACGTATCGCAGATACCGGATTTGGTTCCGGGAATCGCAGTGATAGCTTCATTTGCAGATTCGGATACAAGATTGCGTCATGTAGAAAGATTAAGAATCAAAGAGTCGGACAGAATTGAATCTGTTAAGGCATTACTGGAGGCATTCGGTAAGAAGGCTGTGTGCAAGAAGTACTCCGACGGAGAAGATTTGATAATATGCGCAGCTGATTCAAATAGTACTTCATACGCCGTGGCAGACAGTTTCAACGATCACAGAATCGTAATGGCAGCTTTTTTGGGAGCCTGGGGTATGTGCTGCGAACTTGAATTGACGGGTGAGAACGCAATCAATAAGTCATATCCGGGATTTTTTGACTTATTTGTAAGTAAGGAGTAGCAATGTCATTTACATTAGGAAATAGTATCAAAATGGAAGTAACGGGTGCATCGCATGCTCCCCAAATAACCGTATCTTTATCCGGAATTCCGAAGGGAATCGAATTGGATATGTGGCAGATAGAAGTTCTTTTGGACAGACGTGCCGGAGGCAAAAGCGTATATACAACCCCACGTAAAGAAAAGGACAAGCCGGTTATACTTTCGGGAATTGAAAACGGTGTTACTACCGGAGATGCAATTTGTGCGGAGTTTATCAACGCTAATGCCAAATCTTCCGATTACAATAATCTGAAATTTGTTCCGCGACCTTCACATGCCGATTATGCGGCATATGTCAAATATGACGGAAAGATAGATTTGTCGGGAGGCGGATTCTTTTCGGGCAGAATGACACTTCCCATGTGCTTTGCAGGTGCTGTTTGTAAACAGATTCTGGAGCAAAAAGGCATACTGATAGGGGCCCACATGCTTTCGGTAGGCGATATCAAGGATGATGCCTTCGATCCTGTCGAAGAAGATCTTGAGGTCGTTCCGACGGAAGGCTTGCCCGTGTTGAATAGTGAAGCGGCCGCAAAGATGGAAGAACTTATGGTTAAGACGGCCAATGACATGGATTCCATAGGTGGTGTTATAGAGTGTAAGGCTGTCGGTCTTCCGATTGGATTGGGAGACCCGATATATGACAGTGTTGAGAGCAGAATCTCATACGGTATGTTCGGAATCCCAGCAATTAAAGGTATTGAATTCGGTTCGGGATTCGATATTACCAAAATGAACGGAAGCCGGGCCAATGATTCTTTCGCAATGAAAGACGGTAAGGTTGTTTGCACAACCAATCATTCCGGAGGTATTCAGGGTGGTATTACCAACGGAATGCCTTTGATCTTTTCGGTTGCGGTTAAACCGACTCCTTCCATATTTAAGGAACAGAAATCTGTTGATTTAATATCCGGTAAGGAAGTGGATTTGAAAATACAAGGAAGACATGATTCTTGCATAGTTCCGCGTGCGGTGCCGTGTGTAGAGGCCATGTGTGCAATAATCCTTTATGATATTTTGAAAGAGTTTGAGAATGAAGAAGTGTAAGTACGGATTAATCGGCGAAAAGCTCGGACACAGCTTTTCAAAGATACTCCATAATGAGTTTGATAACTATGAATATGATATTCTTGAAATACCGAGAGATGAGGTTGATGAGTTTTTCAAGAAGGCGGATTTTCTTGCAATAAATGTAACGATTCCCTACAAGGAGACCGCCATGAAATACTGTATTGTTGACGAAACCGCCAAGGCTATCGGAGCTGTTAACACGGTGGTTAACAAACAGGGCAGACTCTACGGATACAATACCGATTATCTTGGATTTGAGTATATGGTCAGATCTGCGGGAATTGCATTTGATGATAAAGATATAGTCATTCTCGGAAGCGGCGGTACATCCAAAACGGCGTGCTTTGCAAGTCATAGACTGGGTGCCAGGTCTGTAACGATAGTATCGAGAGAAAAGAGAGAATATGACACATCTGTCACAATTCCTGTTAAATTTGCAACTTATGCGGATGAGGATTCATACAAGAATGCACAGATACTGATTAACACAACACCGGTCGGAATGAGTCCCAACAACGAAGCCGAACCTATAGATATAGAGGTTTTTGAGTCGTTGGAGGGTGTTGTTGATGTGATATATAATCCTCTTATGACCAGGTTGGTGTCAAAAGCAAGAGATAAGGGAATTAAGGCGGTCAACGGATTGCCGATGCTGGTAGCTCAAGGCTGGTATGCTGAAAGACTCTTTTTTGACCTGAGTACCGATATGGGAAAGGCAGAAAAGGAATCCGTTGATACCGTGTATCGAAAAATACTCGGTATGAAGCAAAATATTGTATTTGTCGGAATGCCCGGATGCGGAAAATCAACGCAGGGCAAGATACTTTCGAAGGAACTTGGAAGAGACTTGATAGATACCGATTCGGTATTTTTGGAAAAGTACGGGATTAAAGCAGGAGATTATATTACCCAATATTCGGAAGAAGAGTTTCGCGGAAAGGAAAGCGAAGTTATCAAGGAAGTATGTCGTAACAACGGAGTTATCATAGCTACAGGAGGCGGAAGTATACTTCGAAGTGAAAACCGCGAGGCAATGAAATCCAACGGATATATAATATATTTGTCGCAGGACCCGGAGAAATTGTCTCAAAGGGGCAGACCGCTGTCTCAAAACGGCGGAATTAAGAAACTGTATGAAGTAAGAAAACCTATATACGAAAGTATTGCCGATACAAAGATAGAAGTCAGTGACAGTATAGAAGAAACAGCGAAGAAGATAAGAGGATTGATACATGAAAATTTTGGTAATTAACGGCCCCAATTTGAATATGCTTGGTATCAGGGAACCTGATATATACGGCAAGAAGACATACTACGATTTGGTTAAGTTCTGCGAAGAATCTGCTAAGAAGGCAGGTGTTGATATCGAAGTTTTTCAGTCAAATTACGAGGGAGAAATCGTAGAAAAGATACAGAATGCTTATGAAAGAATTGACGGAATCGTAATCAATCCGGCAGCGTATTCGCATACAAGCGTGGCTATTTTGGATGCGCTTAAGGCAGTAAATATTCCTACGGTTGAAGTACATATTTCCGATCCCGATACAAGAGAAGAATTCCGCCATAAGGATTTCGTCAGATTGTATGCCTACAAAGCAATTGTAGGACATGGATTTGACGGTTACAAAGAAGCAATAGAAGATTTGGTTTCATTGAAATAGGGAAATTGTGAATAACGGTAAGGCAACAAAAGAATATTGTTTTAAACCTGCACTTTTAGCCGGCTGTTTTGTGCTGGCTATGTTCTTTTGCGTGCTTGTAATCGCTCGTATTACACCGTTTGGTGACAATACATTCTTAATGTATGATATGAAGCGACAATATGTTGATTATTATTCATATCTGAAATCAATCTTTGCAGGTAATAATAATTTACTTTATTCGTTTTCGACAACTCTCGGAGCGGGAATGGTAGGGTTCGAGGTCTACTATTTGTCCAGTCCGTTCCTTTTGATTTTAGCTCTGTTTCCTCAGGCATATATTCCATTGGGTGTAACATTCATTATCGGTATTAAACTGGCATTGGCAGCGGTGATTATGTCGTTGTTTATTCAGCGTACGTTTGGCCCCGAGCATAAGCTGATAGCTGCTTTCGGAGCGATTTCATGGAGCTTTAGCAGTTTTTTGTTTGCTCACAGTATGAATATGATGTGGATGGATGTAATAATTTTATTCCCTCTCATAATTTGGGCATTGGAAGAACTTCTTGAAAGATGTAACAGAATTTTTTACATCATCGTATTGGCATTAATGCTGTGGTTCAATTATTACATAACTTTCCAGGTTATTATATTTTTGTTCTTCTGGGGTCTGTTCTATATCTTTATCACTAAACCAAAGAATCCTGTAAAGGGAATACTGCGAACCGTATATTGCAGCGCATTGGCGGTGGGAATAGATGCCGTTGCACTGCTTCCGACGGGTTTGGAATTGTTCAATTCTCCAAAAGATATCAGACAGCTCGGACTTACTCTTACAGGAAACAATCTCATTTTCCGGGATATCCTTTCCAAGTTGCCGACATGTGCATACGATTATATTGAGGCAAGATTCGGATTGCCGCAGATTTTTTGCGGTGTACTTCTCATAATTTTGAGTGTTCTGTTCTATATGGATCAGAAAACCTCGATTAAAGAAAGAATTGCAACCGCAATTATGTTTGCCATTCTTTTGGTATCTTTTTGTAATGATGCCATTAATCTTATATGGCATGCGGGCATGGAACCTTCGGGACATCCTTACAGATATGCTTACATGTGGATATTCCTGATGATTATCTGCAGCTGTAAAGTTCTGGTTAATAGAAAGTCAATTACTCTTCCCAAAGTCGGAATAGCAATACTTCTTGTCGGAATCATGTTTTATGAAGTGCTCAGAACACGTTATGATCATATAAGTGACATGACGATAATGCTTAATTGGACATTACTGATTATATACGGTATCGGATTGGGACTGTATGTTTTGGCTCAAAAGAAGCAGTATGGCAAACTGTCCATGATTATTATCTGTGCATTTGCGGTTTTGCAAACAGCCGATTTGGGAGTGAACGCCGTATACACCTACCATTGGCAATCTGTTAATAATAATTCGGCCAAGGAATACACAGCTACCGTTGATTCGGTATCGGCTACCATAGATCAAATCAAAAGGATGGATTCGGGCTTTTACAGAATGGAGAATCTGAATCCCCGGCAGCAAAATGACGGAATGCAGTATGACTATAAGGGGATTACTCATTACAGTTCCGCAGGTATGACATATGTACGTTACTTCTTAAGAGATTTGGGTTTCAATGATGACGGATTGTATACGCATTACGGTCATGACAATACCGTAACGGCAGACAGTATTTTCGGAATCAAATATCTGGTATCGGACGGTACATATCCTGTACATCCTTCGTACTCAAAGATTATCGATGATAAGGTAAGCGCCTATCAGAATCCGTATGCTCTATCATGTGCCATAGGTGTGAATGATTTTGATGTAAATATATTGGATGATGAGGATCCGTTTGATTATCAACAAAGAATATATTCATCCATGGCCGGTGAAAAGATAAATATTTTCGATAAGGCTGATTTCACGCAAAACGGCATGGTCATTGATAATGTTCCGTATATGTATTACTATGTTGAACCTGCCGGCGACGGTGAGCTTTATATGTATCTTGACGATTTGAATAATATTGAGCAGGGACTTGTGGTTTATCTGAATGATGAATTGGTGACAGGATATGGTAATGCTTCAAGCTATAAAGTACTTAATCTTGGCTATCATCAAAAGGGAGAAGAATTGTGCGTATGCGTGGAAGCAGATACTCCCACCCCCGAATTCGGAGAGGCAAATTTCGTTACCGAGAATCTTTCGGAAGTGGAGAGAGGGTATAACATAATAAGCGCACGTTGCGAAGATATTGAAGAGGTGAGCTCTTCGCATCTGAAACTGCAAACCTACAATAACGAAGGTGTATTTCTTTCCGTTCCGTATGAAAAGGGGTGGAATGTAATGGTTAACGGAGTACCCGAAGAACCACGTATGGTATACGGCGCTCTTATGTACATTCCGCTTGATAACACATCGGACGTTCAAAAGATAAACATGTATTTCCTTCCGGACGGACTGTTAACCGGAATGGTAATATCTTTATTTTCAATCATTTGTTTTGTATTTATTGTTTTGAAGAAGGTACGTTCCGAAAAGGTGTTGAAAGAAAATGACCAAACGGCTGATTAAGACGGTAATCATATTGGCTGCGATTTTGACAGTCGGTTTGATGGTTACCTATGATATTAATTCAAGAGGCGAAAGCGAATTGGATTACGTATATGTAAGAGCGGATAATGAAATTATCAATATCTTTAAATCTTCGGATGCTCTGTATTATCTGTTTCTTCCAAGTTACATTGATGAGGATGATGCGGAATATTCAAATGCGGCCAAGGATTTGAATATTAATGTACTTAAATCGGAATCGCTGGATACGGTTTTTATTAATACTCAATCCGGTTCTTTGGATGATATATATGCCGATAAAGAATATTCGGAAACTGCCAAAATTCGGATATATTCCCCGGTCGGAGAATTGCTGTATGACGGTGGTATTAAGTCATTCAAGGGCAGAGGTAACTATTCTTGGAACAATTGGGATAAGAAGCCCTTCAGTCTTACATTATCGAAAGGTGGCGACAGATTACTTGATCTTGGCAGCGGTGGTAAGTATGCCCTTATTGCCAATGCTTCGGATGCGACTTTCTTAAGGAATGAAATAGGAAGAAGTCTTGATGTGGCGGCAGGTGTCGAGTTTTCGCATACGGGCAGATTTGTCGATTTGTATATTAACGGTGATTACATGGGTAATTACTATTTGGCGGATACACCGGATATCGGAAGTGACAGAATCGATGTTACCGATGCTCAAACCGAGATTAAGAAGATATACCAAAATACCAATATGGATTCCCTGGAATATGTAATTACTGATAACTATAAGGGAATTGCAGCATCTGTTAATCCGGATGACATGACAGGCGGATATCTTCTTGAGCGGGAGTTTGAAGGAAGATATAAACTTGAATATGACAGTACACCATCTTCGCTTATAACCCGAAAAGGGGAGAGCTTTTTCGTACGTTCGCCGAAATACTGCTCCACAGAGCAGATGGAATATCTTAGCAATTATATGAATAACATCGAATCGGCCATATATGATGATTCGGACGAATATACCAGGCTGCTTGATATAGAATCCTTTGCCAAACGTTATCTTGTCGAGGAAGTAATGAAAAATTATGACGCAGGTGTCAGTAGCGCATATTTTTATAAAGACAGTGATGAAGTAGACTCCAGGTTGAAAGCAGCTCCGGGGTGGGACTATGATATGAGCCTTGGCAATTATCTTGACTGGATGGAGTATTACAATGAAGGTGCTTCACAGCTTACATATCTTGCGATAGCATCATCACATTCCGATTGGTGGAAAGAATTGTATTCTCATGATGACTTCGAAGCAATGGTTAGGAAATATTATGCGGATTGTGTGAGCGAATATTTGAGTACTTTGACGGAATCAAAAATCGATGAGTATCAAAAAATGCTTTCATCTTCGGCCGCAATGGATGCAATTCGCTGGAAAGATATGTATGACTCCAACGGGTATAATCCGACGGATAAGGCAGAATTTGATAAGCTGAAAGATTTCATATTGGCACGACACGACTATTTGGATTCGGTATGGATTACAGAGTAGAACAAAAGTATATTGTTAACGAAGGACAAATTGAATATCTGAAAAATCGGCTGTCCGAAGTCATGAAACCGGATATACATTCCGAGAATGGCAATTATCTGATTCGAAGCGTATATTTTGATGATTGCTTTGATTCATGCCTGACGGATACAACGGAAGGTTTTGATAACCGAATCAAATACAGAATCAGAACCTACAATAATGACACTGGTGTCATTAAGCTTGAACGTAAGGAATCAAAGCACGGATATAAACATAAAGATTCGTTGACAATATCCAAAGAGGAGGCTGACATATTGCTGAAAGGACAGGTACCTTCCGTATTGTCGGACACACCGGAATTACTTAAGCGTTTCGCAAGCTTTATTCAATTGAAAGCGGCACGTCCCAAGGTTATTGTCGAATATGAGAGAACGGCTTTGGTGGAAGAAATGGGAAATGTCAGAATAACCTTTGACAAAAATATAAGCGGCTGTTCCGATATTGAATCGTTTTATGATAGAATAATGCCTGTGATTCCTGTTATGGACAGAGGTTACCACATTTTGGAAGTTAAGTATGACGAACTGATTCCGGATATGATAGGCAGTATCCTTAAAGAGGTGTCACTGACAAGAACATCGTATTCCAAATATACGCAGGCCAGAATTAAGCCAACCATAGGAGAATTGATATGAGTTTTAAAGATGCGATTAAAAAATCGGTTTTGGAAGGTTTTACCGGAAATGATATACCTACCAGCCAGATAGTTGTTATATTGGGAATTACTTTTCTCATCGGCTTGTATATATACTTCATTTATAAGCTTGCAAATAAAACTTCGATGTATGACAAGAGTTTTCATAATTCGATGGCGATTATCAGTGTTATTACAGCAGGAATTATAGTGGCTATGCAATCGAGCATTGTTATATCTTTGGGCATGGTCGGTGCCTTGTCAATTGTCAGATTCAGAACAGCTGTTAAAAGTCCTATGGATTTGATGTTCTTGTTCTGGTCAATCGGGGAAGGCATTATATGCGGAGCCGGTTTGTTTAAGATAGCGGTTTTGGTAGCTTTGATAGTAACAGTTGGTATATTTTTACTTGAATATATGCCGGGAAGTAAAAGACCGCTGCTGCTTATCGTGAATTGCGACAATTCCGATATTGAAGATGAATTGATAGCAGGTATTAAGTCGAACGCCAAATCCTACAAAGTTAAATCGCGTAATGTCAAAAAGTCAGGATTTGACATTATTCTTGAAGTATATGTTAAGTCCGAAAAGGAACTGATTGATTGTATTTCGAAAATGCAGGGAGTTGTTAACGTATCACTATTATCACATGACGGAGAGATCAGAATCTAATGTTTAAAATTGATTATCATGCAGATGATTATGCGGTTTCATTAAACGCATCCAAAAGAATACTGGAGTTGGTGGAAGCCGGTAAGCTTGACAGTATAAGTATTATTCCGAATATGAGCTGTTATAAAGAGTGTATGGACTATCTTAACGAAAAGTGGGATAGTCTTCCTCAAAAGCCGCTTGTGAGTATACACATAGACCTTGTGGACGGACTGTCTTTATCGGGAGAATACAGAGCTTCAACGTGGGGTAAGTTATTCCTTAGATCATACATTCCGGGAATTAAGCGCCGAACCTTGAAAGAAAAGCTTGTAGCCGAGATAAAGGAACAAATCAAGTGTGTCACGGAGGATCTTCCCAAGGGGGTCGGGCTTCGTCTGGATTCCCATATGCATACTCATATGATTCCCATAGTGTTTGATGCAATGTTTGAAGCGGTTGATGAGCTTGGTATGGGCAGCGAGATCGATTTCGTCAGAATTTCCAAAGAGCCTTTGGCGATGTTTTTGAATACCGAAGGTATCAAAGGAACATTCCCTTTGGTTAATGTTGTTAAGAATGTTATCCTGAATATTCTGTCCGGACGATGCATACGAAAGCTCGAGAAAAGATCAATATCGTACGGCTGTTTATGGGGACTTGTAATGAGCGGTAAGATGGATAAGAAGCGAATTGATATCCTTGCACCGAAGATGATTGATTATATGAAAAATCTTGATATGTATCTTGAAGTATTGTGTCATCCGGGAATTGTTCTTCCGGAAGAAGATCTTAAAGAATACGGAGTCGATGACAGAAATTTCCTGTTTAGTAAAAACAGAGACATAGAATATGAAGCAGCCAAAAACAGGACAAGCCTTTAGTGCTTGTCCTGAATTATATAACGAGGTCTGTTTTTGATTTCCTGGAACATTTTGGCTATGTATACCGCAATGATTCCAAGGCTTAGGAGAATTGCTCCGGTGGCCAGTACAATCAACACAATCAACGAAGGGTAACCGCCGACGGCCTTGCCGAGGAAATAAGTGATTACCGCATCAATACCGAGCACAATTCCTATCAGCATTACAATGATGCCCATGAAAGCTATTATGTACAAAGGCGTAAATGTAAAAGAGGTCAGATTTCTGAAAGCGTACTTAATCAGACTCTTTGTAGACCATTTGCTTGAACCTGCAACTCGTTCATGTACTTCGTATTCTACGGAAGTACTTTTAAATCCCGACCAAAATGTTAATGCTCTGAAGAAAGTTTCCTTTTCCGTAAAGGAATCAAGTACATCCACAACTTTTCGATCCAGGAACTTGAAATCCGATGAGTTCTTCATATCGAAACCGGTCATTTGGCTTATAAGCTTGTAAAAGAGATTGGCGAACAGACCGTGCGACTTGGCTTCTTTACCGCGGGTGGCTTTAATGCCTTCAATTACATCAAATCCTTCTTCCCATTTATTTATCATGTCTTTAATGGTTTCAACAGGGTGTTGCAAATCTGCATCTATCATGACCACGCCGTCACCGGTTGACTGTCTTAGACCACAAAACATGGCAGCTTCTTTACCGAAGTTGCGCGAAAACGAAGAGAAGTGAACGCGATTATCTTTTTGCGACAAGGCTTTAATTAAAAGATATGTCTTGTCTTTTGATCCGTCATCTATGAATTGGAGCTCCAGTTCATAGTTATTGTTTAGTTTTTCATCGTTGCTCCACATAGCTGTAATGGTTTCATAAAACAGCTCAATGGTGGATTCTTCATTGTAACAAGGTACAATAACCGATATTCTTTTCATCATATGCCTCGTAAATAAGTCAATAGCGAACTACTGACAATTATAGTATACTTTATGGAGTAAATTTACAATATTTTATTGGCATATGTTCGGAACCTATAGGCTTGAAATCTTGGAAAGATGAATTGATATGAATAGGGAAATTCAAACTAAGCGCTTACAAATCAACAGCCCAATTAAGAGCAAACTGTTGTCTTTGGTGATACTTGCCATGGCACCTTTACTTATTATTGTTATATATTTGATATTTTCGTTGCTCAACTATTCCAAAGCCTATGAAGAGATTGTTTCAAATTTGACGATAGCCAACGATTACAATGTATCTTTCAAAAATGATATAAATGAAAGTATCTACAAACTCGTTGTCGGACATGTGGATCTTAAAACAGTGGATGAGCAGGAGGCATTGCAGGATCCCGATGAAATGATTGAAGTATTTCAAAGCGATATCAACTTTCTAATGTCCAAAACAGAAGGAAATTCAAGATCATGGCTTCAAAGACTGAATAAAAATCTGAATTCTTTGCAGGATAAAGTCGATATGATAAAGAATAATTTGGACGAGGGCGGGCATTATGATACCAACGTGCAAATGCTTGATTCCGACATATACATTCTGACCGATTTGATACAGGATGATCTTCAGCATTTTGTTATGTATCAGACAGAAGATATTGAATCAATCCGGGAGGAATTGCATCACAAGGTAACCTTCTTTATTATCTTTTGGGCGGCAATAGTAGTGGTAATCGTAACCTTTGTTGTTATTATGGCCATATACATGGTCAGAAATATCACAAAACCTTTGGATGAATTGGTGGAAGCTACCGGAAAGATTGCGGACGGAGATTTTAAGAGCAAGTTGGAGCTTTCGAGTGATGACGAGATTATGGTCTTGGCGGATTCGGTTAATGATATGACGGATAAACTCGATATCATGGTTGATACCATCAAAGAAGACGAGAAAAAGATGCGTTATGCGGAATTGAGATTACTGCAAGAACAGATAAACCCTCATTTTCTGTACAATACGTTGGATACCATTGTTTGGCTGGTGGAATCCAACGATAACGAAAAGGCAATTGATGTAGTTATGTCTTTATCCAAATTATTCAGATTAGTGTTAAGCAAGGGTCAAGAACTGATTTCCATCCGCGACGAAGAGGAGCATATTAAGAATTATCTTAGTATTCAGCAGGTAAGATACAATGATATTCTTGAGTATAGTATTGATATAGATAAGGAATTGTACCGGTATGAAATTCAAAAGCTTACCTTACAGCCGTTAGTAGAGAATTCTTTGTATCACGGCATTAAATATAAGAGAGCCAAGGGTATAATAGAGGTAATAGGAAGAAAGGACGGTAATGAAATCGTTCTTACCATTAAAGATGACGGAGTTGGAATGGATACGGAAACACTGAACGGCTTAAGGGAAAAAATAAGCAAAAAGTGTAAGGATACTGATTCGGGTTTTGGATTAGCCAATGTTAACGAAAGAATAAGGATGTATTTTGGTGAGGAATACGGAATGACCATAAATTCCGCGCTCAACGAAGGAACCGAAATAGTAATAAGAATTCCGGCAATTATGTACAAAGCATCCAAAGATAATGTGTATGAAGAGAATAAATAGATACTATCTTGCCACATTTGTTTCTATAGCCGTTCTTGTAGGAATCATAGTTTTTGGTGAGGTCAATAATATATTTTTGTCTCCGGAAAAAGATATCGGCAAGACGCAATTCGAAGATGATCTCATTGTTGTGGGAGTTTCACAACTGGGTTCGGAATCGGTTTGGAGAACCGCCAATACCAAATCCGTTGAAGCGGCACTTTCCAGAGAGAACGGTTTTTTTGCAATCATAAACAATGCAAGACAAAACCAGGAGAATCAGATTAAAGCTGTAAGAGATTTCATATCTCAGGGTGTCGACTGCATTGTTTTGGCTCCTGTTACGGAAAGCGGATGGGAGAATGTGCTTGAAGAGGCCAAGGTGGCGGGAATTCCGGTTATTCTTATAGACAGAACGGTGGATATCAAAGATGCATCTTTGTACACAACACACATAGGGTCCGATATGCACATGGAAGGGGTACGCGCGGGAGAATGGCTTGCAAGAAAGACTTCCGGAACAGATGAAGAGATTAATATTGTTATACTTCAGGGAACTCCCGGGTCGTCGGCTCAAATCGGACGTGAGAAGGGATTTTATGAAATCGCAAATCAAAATCCCAATTGGAATATTTTGGAGGTTGCCGATGCCGATTTTACCACAACCAAAGGTAAGGAGGAGATGGCGAGACTTCTTTCGGAATATGAGGATATAGATGTTGTATTTTCCGAAAACGATGATATGACTTTTGGTGCAATAGAAGCTATCAATGAGGCCGGATTGACTTGCGGAATTGATGGTGACATTACGATTATTTCGTTTGACGCAGGTTATGAAGCGCTTGTAAATGTTTATAATGGTTATATAGATGTTGATGTTGAGTGTAACCCGCTTTTTGGAGATTTGCTTGCGGATGTGATTAAGAAAATAGATAGCTCTCAACCGATAGGAAAAGAATATATTGTAGATGAACAGGTTTTTACAAAGGACAATGTTGAAGAAGCTTTGCCTGACAGGGAGTATTGATTATGTTGAAGGTATTTTTGGTAGAAGATGAAAGCATTATGCGCGAGGGATTACGGGATAATATTCCATGGGACAGCTATGGATACCAGTTTGTCGGAGAGGCTTCCGATGGTGAAATGGCACTTCCTTTGATTAGGAAGACCAAACCCGATGTTTTGATAACCGACATTAAAATGCCGTTTATGGATGGACTGGCACTTGCTCAAATAGTTGTGAAAGAGTTGCCGAATACCAAGATAATAATTATGTCCGGATATGATGATTTTGAATATGCCAGACGTGCCATAGAAATAGGTGTCGAGCAGTATCTTCTTAAGCCGATAACAAGAAGCAGTCTTCAAAAGGTTCTTCAGTCCGTATCCGAAAAGATAGAGTCGGAGAAAGAACAGACTGCGGATTTGAGAAAGTTTCAGGAAGAATATCAAGAATATGAGCAGCTTGCAAGGAGACACTTTTTTGAAAATGTATTCGACCGTAAAATGTCTTTTCAGCAGATGTACGAAGAAGCAGCCAAATTATCGATAGAACTGTCGGCCGAGACATATAATGTGGCATTGATGTATATACCGGACGGACAAGAAGAGTTATTCAGATATTTCTTAAGATTCAGAGAATACATAGTTTTCAGATGGAATATTAATACTTACTGTGTAATAATCATGGGTAATCTTGCGGATACCGAAACCCTGTCTGCTCAGCTTGTTCGAAATGTGGAAAGAATATGCGATGAACAACACTTGGATAAATGGTATATTTCCGTAGGAGATTATGTTGAAAGATTGAGTATGCTTCCGGATTGCTATGAGGAAGTATATAACATTTTTTCACATAGATTTCTTGTTCCGAATACGCATATTGTTACCAAAGATGTGATTATGGGTATACATAGCGAAACTTCCGGAGATTATGTTGAACCGGATTTGGAGCAAATCAATCCGGAGATAGTCAAAAGCTTTTTGGCGCAGGGAACCAAGGAGGAGATTAATTCATTTACGGCAGGATATCTTCTGAGCTTGGAAGATGCGCTGAAATCAAAGTTGTTCAGAAATTATCTTCTTTTGAATGTAAGATTTGCAACGCTGGGATTTGTTGAGAGTATAGGAATGGATAAAACTCAGTTTTTGAGTGAAATTGATGAAAGTGTTCTTACGGACATGGCGGCAGATGACAGTAAAGTCAGGTCATATATTTTATCTTTGTTCACAAAGGCGATTAAGTACAGAGATGAAGAAAGTTCATCACAGTATAAAGTAATGCTTAAGAAAGCTATTGCGTATATCGATGAGAACTATACTGACGAAAGCCTCTCACTCAATGAAGTTGCGACAATTTGTAATTTGTCTTCAAACTATTTTAGTGCCATCTTCTCAAACGAAATGGATATGACATTCGTTGAATATGTCACCAAAAAGAGAATGGAGCTTGCCAAAAAACTATTGAAGACGACCAGTAAGCATACAGGCGAAATAGCCAATGATGTAGGTTATAAGGATCAGCACTATTTCAGCGTGGTTTTCAAAAAGACACAGGGCCTTTCGCCAAGAGAATACAGAGGATAAATTACGGAGCCTTCGGCAGCAGTACGATGTTGCCGGCAGGCTCTTTTTTAATCAGATTCATTATCGACAATGAAATCGAGTCAATCAGTTTCGACATATCGACTCCGTATGAAACAATACTGTGTTTGATAAGTTTGCAAAGATAACTGTTGTCGAAAGAGTACAACGTCATATTACTGTCCGGGTTATGACAGGTGGTGATGCTGTAAGCAATTTCATCATTGTCGCAAATAAGTCCGTCATAATGAATATGTTGCTCCATAAAGCGGTTAAGCCTGCTGCAGGACTTGTTGCTGCGTATTTCGGACATTTCCGCATCCGTCAGCATAAGCACATTCTCGCTGTCAAATTTGTTTCCGGTTTCCAAAACAGCTCTCGCATATCCGAGATATTTTTGTACTGAGCTTGCTCTTTCGGATAAGAAAATTCCGCACAAATTCGAGCTTTCGAAAGACTTAACAATATTGTACGCGGCATGATACCCATCAATCGTAACTAAAGGAAAATCCGGCAAATTGGTGTACTTATCATTGATAAACAATGTCGGAATGTTTTTGGTGAGCAATTTGGTGTATAAATCATAATTTACGGTCGGCAGATTGGCTCTTGACGGTTCACAGATAATGGCTTGAAAATTGCTTTTTAGTATACTCTCCAGAATTTCCCGTTCATTGGCAGGGTCATTTTGGGTTTCAAAAGTGTTAAGTGAAAATCCGAACGAATTCAGGCGGTCTTTTAGCAGCCCCGTAAGTAAAGGGAAAATATATGCTTCTTTATTGTTCACAATAAGCGCAATCGTATTTTTCGAAGCGTAGTATTCGGGCAGAATGTATATTCCGCTGCCATGCTTTTTGGTAATAACTCTTTCATCTTCCAATATGTTCAAAGCTTCTCTGACGGTTGATCGGCTTACGCTAAACTGTAGACACAGTTCCCGTTCCGTCGGCAGCTTAAGATTGGGATATGTATTGTCATTTATTCTGTTGAGCAGGTTTTGGGCCAGTTCTTTATATTTATTCTTCATAGTCTCAAAAAAATATCCAAAAGTTCTGTTTTTTATTTTTGCGCATACGGTACGAATCATTTTATGCGTATAAAAAGATAGTTTTGATTAGAATTTTTACGGTTCTGACTTCTTTATGGTGATTTTGCACAAAGAGTTTCTCTTGTTAACAGGTAGCATTTTGGGTCAAAATCATCTTCCGAAAGAAAATTTTAAACAAAATCGTAAGAAAAATACACGTACAAAGTTTGTTGTATCCATTATACCCTATTGAATTAATAATTGGTATGGATAAAATGACGAAAGACAATTTATTGGTATTTTTCAAATTGAAGATGCATCACGAAAACCATAGACTTTACTTAGCGGGTCAACTTAGAGCAAGTTGACAATTACATTTCCAATAGGGAGGAAGAAAAATGAAAAGAAAGATTATGGCTGCCATCTTAAGCGTGGCAATGATTGCAACATTGGTTGGTTGCGGATCTTCAACAAGCGCAGCTTCTGAATCTGCTTCAGCACCTGCAGCTTCAGGCGACTTGATCAAGGTAGGTATTATTAACAACGATCCTAACGAATCAGGATACAGAACAGCTAATGATGCTGACTTACAGAAGACATTTACTAAAGAGAACGGATATGATGCTTCATTCGCATACAGCTTACAGAATGATGAGCAGATTGCAGCAGCTCAGAAGTTCGTAGCAGATGGTGTTGATTACTTATTGTTATCTGCAGCTGATACAGCAGGTTGGGATTCAGTTCTTAAGGATGCACAGAATGCAGGTATTAAGGTTATTTTGTTCGACCGTACAATTGATGCTGATCCTTCATTGTATGAAGCTTCAATCGTATCTGATATGGACAAGGAAGGCCAGACAGCTGTTGATTGGTTGGCAGGTCAGGGATTGTCAGAGTACAACGTAATACATATTCAGGGTGTTATGGGTTCAGCAGCTCAGAAGGGACGTTCAGGAGCTTTGGATGCAAAGGTTGCAGCAGAAGCTAACTGGAATCTTGTAACACAGCAGACAGCTGAGTGGAACGCAGAAAAGGCACAGCAGATCGTACAGTCGGTTATTGACGCAGGAACACCTTTCAACGTAATCTATGCTGAAAATGATGATATGGCTAAGGGTGCTGTAGCAGCATTGGATAAAGCAGGTATCACACACGGTGTTGGTAAAGACGTAATCGTTATGGGATTTGACTGCAACAAGTGGGCTCTTGAAGAATTGTTGGCAAAGAACTGGAACTATGATGGCCAGTGTAATCCTTTCCAGTCTTCTTACATTGATGAAATCATCAAGAAGCTTCAGGCAGGTGAAACAATTTCCGAAAAGACAATCATCATGGATGAAAAGGGCTTTGATGCTTCAACAATCACACAGGATGATGTTAACAATTACGGAATCTAATTAAGTAGTTTATGGCGGCGCAGCGACAACAAACGCTGCGCTGTTTTTAACTAAGACGCAGAACAATCAAGGAGAATGACCGGTGGAAAAAGTACTAGAGTTAAAGAACATACACAAAAGCTTCCCCGGCGTTTTGGCTCTTCAGGGAGTGGATTTCACATTACGTGAAGGTGAAATACATGCACTGATGGGTGAAAACGGAGCCGGAAAATCCACGTTGATTAAGGTAATTACCGGTGTTTATACAAAAGATGAGGGAACTATCTCATTAGGAGGAAAAGAAGTTTCAATTAAGTCTCCACAGGATGCCCAGAAGGTAGGAATAAGTACTGTTTATCAGGAAATTACATTATGTCCAAACCTATCCGTTGCTGAAAACATGTACATAGGCCGAACATCCGGAGTTATCCAAAACTGGGGAACAATGAATACCAAAGCTGATGAAATACTGAAATCTTTGGATATTCCTGCTAAAGCGACTCAGCAATTGGGAAGCTGCTCAATTGCGGTTCAACAGATGGTAGCGATAGCGCGTGCTGTTGATATGGATTGTAAAGTCCTTATTTTGGACGAGCCGACCTCTTCTTTGGATGAACAGGAAGTTGAAAAGTTGTTTAAACTGATGAAGGATTTGAAAGCAAGAGGTGTAGGAATAATTTTCGTTACACATTTCTTGGATCAGGTATATGAAGTCAGTGACAGAATTACCGTATTGCGAGACGGAAAATTGGTGGGTGAATATACAGTTGCGGAACTTCCCAGAGTTCAACTGGTTTCCAAAATGTTGGGAAAAGAACTTGATGATATGTCAGACATTAAGAGTGAAGCTCCTTCTTCAAAAGTTGACAATGCATCGACGGTAATTGAAGTTAGCAATCTTGCATCCGACCAGGGAATCAAACCTTTTGATTTCTATATTCAAAAGGGTGAAGTCAATGGATTTACGGGACTTTTGGGATCCGGTCGTTCCGAATGTGTCAGAGCAATTTTTGGTGCAGATAAGGTTATAAGCGGAACGGTAAGAAAGAACGGAAAAGAAATTAAGATAAGCAAACCGCTTGATGCGATGAAGGCAGGTATCGGATATCTGCCCGAGGACAGAAAGATAGACGGAATAATCGGAGATCTTTCCGTAAGAGAAAATATTATCCTTGCATTACAGGTAATGAAGGGATTCTTTAAACCTTTCACCAAAGCCGAAGCCAATAAGTTTGCGGAAGAATACATTAAACTTCTGGGAATTAAGACGGCATCTGCGGATACACCGATTAAATCTTTATCCGGAGGTAATCAGCAGAAATGTATTCTTGCAAGATGGCTTCTGACGAATCCCGAATATTTGATTTTGGATGAGCCTACCAGAGGTATTGATGTAGGTACCAAGGTCGATATTCAGAAACTTGTTTTGAAACTTGCTTCGGAAGGTATGAGCATTACGTTCATTTCATCCGAAACAGACGAAATGTTAAGAACATGTTCAAGATTGGTTGTAATGCGAGACAGAAAGGTTGTAGGTGAATTATCCGGTGATGATTTGAACCAGACAATGATTATGAATACGATAGCCGGAGGTGACAGTAATGAAAATGAGTAAGTTGATGAAAAGCATTTTTAGAAAACAAATATTCATACCGTTGGCTACGTTGCTTTTGCTGGCTATATTCAATCTGATTGCCGATCCTTCGTTTTTCAAAATTTCGTTGGGTTTAAGTTCATCGGGAGAACCGGTATTGTCGGGATACCTGGTAACAATACTTGATTACGGTTCAGAGCTTGCAATACTTGCAATAGGAATGACACTTGTAACGGCAGCTTCCGGCGGACAGGATATTTCGGTCGGAGCCGGAATTGCCATTACGGGAAGTGTGATTTTGAGAATGCTCTGCGGTTCGGATTCAAGAGCCGATTCGCTTCAAATGCCGATATTCTGTGCATTCTTGATTGCTGTTGTGGCAGGAATGGCATGCGGTGCCTTTAACGGAATGCTGGTTTCCATATTCAAAATACAACCTATGGTAGCAACACTTATTTTGTTTACTGCCGGTCGCTCGATTGCGGCATGGATTAATAATAATGAATTGCCTATAGTTAACGATCCTTCGTTTCAGTATTTTGGTAATTTCTTCCCGGGATGCCCGGTACCGACCCCGTTCTTTATTGCTGTGGCAGTAATGATCATAATGGCGTTGATTATGAAATTTACCAATCTCGGCTTGTATGTACAATCTGTCGGAATCAATCCGAAGTCCTCTAGATTGAACGGTCTGAATCCAACTTTCATCAAGTTCCTGACCTTTGTTATACTTGGTGTCTGCGTTGCAATCTGCGGATTGATTAAGACAAGCCGATTGGCAACCATTAACTATTCTGTTATTGCCAAGGATATTGAAATGGATGCCATCCTTGCGGTTGCTCTTGGAGGAAATGCATTAAGCGGTGGTAAATTCAGTCTCGGTGCTTCCATACTCGGAGCATATGTTATTCAGTTTCTGACTACGACACTGTACAAGTTCCAGGTTAATTCGGCGGCACTTCCTGCTTATAAAGCGGTAGTGGTTATCTTATTGGTAGTATTCTCCGCACCTGTTGTAAGAGAATTCATTTCTGCCAAGTGGAAACTGTTTATAAGTAAATTATCATCGAAGGAGGTGGCATAATGAACACTAAAATTAGGCCTAACTTCTTTGGGAAAAAAGGAAAATTGACAGATACCAATTTGCTTTTGACGATTACGATAGTTGTATTTGTTTTAATGTATGTAGGCGCCATGGTATTTTTGAAAGAAGGATTTCTGAATCCTCAGTCATTCTTCAATATGTTCAATGAAAATGCAGCATTGATAATTCTATCCTGCGGATTAAGCCTTGTAATGATTACGGGAGGTATAGATATTTCCGTCGGAGGAGTTACGGCCTTGGTAACAATGTCATGTGCGGTATATCTTGATCGACATAACGGTTCGGTTTGGGGAGCCATGCTTCTTGCTTTGGGAATAGGACTTGCATTCGGACTTGTTCAAGGATATTTGGTTGCGTATCTTGAAATACAGCCGTTTATCGTAACTTTGGCAGGTATGTTCTTTGCCAAGGGAATGACGACAATTGTTAATACCGATCCTTTTAACGTTGCCAACGAAGGTTTCGTTAAGATGAAGGAAGCAAGAATCATTGTTCCGGGAATGAGTTATACCAACAGACTCGGAAAGACTATGGATTCTTACGTTGAAATCGGAGTCATTGTGGCTATAGTTATAGTATTGCTTTTGTTCATCATGTTAAGATGGACCAAACTCGGAAGATCTTTCTATGCGGTAGGAGGAAACAGTCAGTCGGCTCTTATGCTTGGTATTAATGTAAAGAGAGTTCGTTTCCTCGCTCAGTTATTCTCAGGAATTTTAGCAGGAATCGGTGGTTATGTATATTTCCTTCACTGTGGATCAGGTGCTGTTACAAATGCGCAGGGTGCAGAAATGGATGCTATCGCTTCATCAATTATCGGTGGAACAATGCTTACTGGTGGTGTTGGTAACATCATC
>JAZUFE010000024.1:0-19903 GCA_045640525.1 Lachnospiraceae bacterium
TCCGAAAAGGTTGGCGTAACCAACGTCAACCTGTCAAAAATCAAAACCGGAAAGATAAGTGCAATCCGCTTCTCCACTTTGGAAGCAATCTGTGATGCGCTCAATTGCCAACCGGGAGACATTCTCGAGTACGAACCGTAATGTCAATAATGTGCATCAACGCAAAATCGCTGTAAGCAATATGCCTACAGCGATTTTTGATTGAAACTTATGAATCTTATTTATCTTTTCCTATTGCGGAAACAATATTTCTGAAAACACAGCCATAGAGTACTCCCGCTACCGGCCATACCATCCATGTTATATCCCATCGTCTGCTATAGAAGCTCCATCCAAGATATACTGCGGTCGCCACGCCCCAGAATACCGATGCCCATGGTTCGGCCTTTCTTTCATTGTTCTTCTTTTCTACCGTGAAATCACCCTCTTCAAGCAATTTGTCGTAAGATCCCATAATGCAGGAAGATCTGATGATAATATTCACACCCGCTCCAATCATTACAATCAGCAATGATGTAAGCAGAACCAAAATATAATCTGCCGCATTAGCCAGGGCTGCAATTATCAGAGGGATTGCACACACAACACACAATACAACTCCGCCGGCAAGCATTCTTGTATATTTATCCTGAAATGCTTCTTTCTTGGCCTTAACCATACCGGTTACTCCATATTCCGTTTCAATGCTCTGGTTTTGCAGGAAATCGTATTTACTGAGTTTGCTTGAGCATACAATGAATCGAAATACTGCATAGGCAATACAGCCGAACAGACAAAGCAATCCTATTCCTGCCGCCAAATTTTCGGAAATCTTTTCGGGAAACTCTTCACTTAATCCTGCCAAAGCTATCAACACTGCCGGTGATAATACACACAACATAACCGCATTGGCAATGGAAGGAGTATATTTTTGTTTTAAAGAAAGAAACTCATTCGCCTCCTCCATGCTCACCTTCCTTTTGGGTGGAACCGAATCCGAAGACGAATTGCTCGGAATATCTGTAGTTGAATTAGGCTCGCGGATTTCCATATCATCCTTTAATAAATAATCTGTTGTCACTCCGAAGATATCAGCCATTGCAATTATCTTACTCAAATCGGGAATTGCCTGTGCACCTTCCCATTTTGATACCGACTGGCGGGACACACCAAGTTGCTCCGCAAGTTCTTCCTGTGACCATCCGTTTTTCTTTCTTTCATTAATAATCTTGTCTGCTAAAATCATTTTTATTCCTCTCCGGGATAAACCCTATAATATAATTTTGATGAATTCGCGAATCGCTTTCGGCATTGCCTCATGCAAGTCAAAATTTATCAAAATGTTCGGTTGCAGACCATAAAGTCGGCTTTTCAATTTGTCAACCGGCGGTTGCAACCGCGTATTTTAGGGCATTTTCAAGGATTATCTTATCAGTTGTCCCCAACTTGAAATTCCGATATAACTCTTCGCCCAATTCATAGAATTGGCTTCATTTGCCGTTCCGAATGAATTAAATACTTCCTGTGCCTTGGGTGAAAGAGTTGCATCAACTCCGTATCCTGAGTTTCCGAGATACATAAACTGAGTTACATTGGCATTCTTAGTAAATGCATAATAGGCCGCGCATAATGTTGCCGCCTGAACGTCACCGCCTTGAGCATTGCTTACACCAAACTCATTAATTATGATATCTCGCATCTGACCGTTTCTGTTCTTCATTCCCGCTTTAGCCATAAAAGATGATACCAATGACATGTTTTGAAATGACATCATCGCATTATTACTTATTTGCTTAGCACAGTACGCACCGTCGGGGGCTCCGGACATATCCCAAAACTTAGCATATGTAAGCGGAACCGTATACGGATGAATTGCCAAATCCCAGTCAATATTACCGCCTGCATTAATAGAAGCGGCAAATGCATCGAGAAAATCCGTACAATCCATGTAGCTATAGTATTCCGCATGTCCTGCCGGTCTGTTTCTGTTCCAGTTCTGATCTAATGAAATATAAACTTTCGCATTGGCATTTTGGCTCTTAATAGCTGTATAACATACACGGAAAGCCTGAACATACTCATTCATGAAGTCTTCCCAGCTGGTCCATCCCATATAATTCCACATACGCTCGTTAACTTCGTTTCCGATTATGAAATCCTGTCCCTTTCCGTTAGCGGCATAGTTTGTCATATCCCTTACCAAGCCTTCGATACCGCTGTCTGTAGCAGCATTCAGCATATAAGTTTGCGCAGTTACGGGATGTGCGTCCGGAATTGCTGCTTTAGGATTCGTAACACCGTTTCCGCCGCGATTTAAAACCTGAATGGTGTGCTTACATAATCCGGCAGGTATATTGGCAGAACCGCTTCCCGTAATATAAAGATTGGTAAGTTCATCATGCTGTGTCGTTTTAACCGGGCGAGTTTCTCTGTGGTTAAATGCTGCAAGGACTTCCGGATTTGAAATATATTGCGGTGCACCAAGCATAACATTTACACCGCCCTTTTTAGCGGCAAGAGCATATTTGGCATATAATCTTCCGCCTGCTTCGCGGCCGCCCAGAGGGAAATTCATCACAGGTTTGGTTGAAGCAGCACAGGTGGCTATCGGCGCGGCACCTGCAGGAATTGCGTACTCATATGTCTTTAACTGATAAAGATACAATTGTCCGTCATCCGTACTCGGGCTTCCCGACAGAGTAGCCGAATATTGAACATTGGCAGCATCCGTCAATACACATTTGGCAGATGCAATTGTTCCGCCGGCAGCTTGCGCCTGTACAGTTCCCATCGGTGAACATTCCATTAAGAATACTGCACCAAGCGTCAATACCAGGCTTAACAGTAATGATAGTGCTCTTGTCTTTTTCATTTTAATAATTATCCTTTCTGTAAAAATATAATATCTACTATTATATCATTCCAAAGCCTGCAAACGTAACTATCTTAAAAAATTGTTGATTTAATTTTGATAGTAGTATATACTCAACGAGAATTAAATAATCTTCAGGGCAGGGTGTAATTCCTGACCGGCAGTGATGCGGTATTAACCGATAAGTCTGCGAGCGAAAGCATGAACCGGTGTGAATCCGGTACCGACGGTATAGTCCGGATGAAAGGAGAAAAATGAACAATAAAACAATTTCTAACGTCACTAACCAAAACAATTCCCACAAACAAGTTAATGTAAGATTTATTGCAGTAACCGGAATGCTGTCAGCCTTGGCAACTGTATTACAGTATATTGAAATACCCATTCCAATGCTGATTCCAAGTTTCATCAAGTATGATTTTTCAGACCTGCCGGCTCTGATAGGGGCTTTTGCATTCGGGCCTGTTGCCGGTGTGGTGATCGAACTTATTAAGAATTTGCTGCACTGCCTGGTTTCACAATCCGCAACAGTCGGAGAATTGTCCAACTTCATATTGGGGGCCGTGTTTGTATTTACCGCAGGAACAATTTATAAATCCAAGAAAACCAAAAAAAGAGCAATCATAGGTGGTCTTGTAGGCGCCGTACTGATGGCATTGGTAAGTCTCCCCTCAAATTACTTTGTGGTATACCCTTTTTACTACAATTTCATGTCCGAAGATGCAGTATTCGGAATGTATAAGGTTATAGCTCCGTTTGTTGAGAATATGCTTCAATGCCTTATCATATTCAACATACCATTCACATTTATCAAAGGACTTATTGCAGTCATAGTAACGATGTTTATCTATAAACCGCTTTCCCCAATAATTAAAGGAAGACATTAATTTATCAAGTGCGCTTCAAAACAACATATATCGCACGCGCTCTTGCTTTCGCACATCAAAAAAGCCTCTGCATATCGAATATGCAGAGGCTTTATTAATTAATTCTTCTAATTATTTCTTAGCCAATTCAGCTTTGATAGAAGCTGTCAACTGAGGAACAATCTTGTTAAGATCACCAACGATACCGTAATCAGCTACATCAAAGATAGGAGCATCCTCATCCTTGTTGATAGCGATGATAACGTCTGACTCTTCCATACCTGCTACGTGCTGAATAGCACCTGAAATACCGATAGCAAAGTATACATTAGGTCTTACTGTCTTACCTGTCTGACCTACCTGAAGGTCCTTAGGCTTCCAGCCTGAATCTACAACGGCACGTGAACATGATACAGTACCGCCAACAGCCTCTGCAAGATCTTCAAGCAACTTGAAGTTCTCAGGTGAGCCTACACCACGTCCGCCTGATACCAAAATCTTAGCATCCATGATATCTTCTACATCGGAAACTGGCTTAACAACTTCCTTAATTGTTACATACTTGTTGTTAGGAGTAAATCCTGGATTGTACTCGATAGCTTCTGCTTTAGCGCCCTTTACAGGATCAATCTTCTGCATAACACCGGGTCTTACCGTTGCCATCTGAGGACGATTGTTAGGACATGCAATAGTAGCAATTGTGTTACCGCCAAAAGCAGGACGAGTCATCAATAACTGATTGTGCTTCTGCTCATTTTCCTTACCGGGAATAGGCTGAAGAGGGAAATCACCGATTTCCAAAACAGTACAGTCAGCTGTAAGACCTGTAGCAACTCTCGCAGAAACTGTAGGACCCAAATCACGTCCGATAGCTGTAGCACCTACAAGCATAATCTCAGGCTTTTACTCATTAATTACTGAAGCCAAAGCATGTGCATAAGGTTCTGTTCTGTAATCCTTCAATTCAGGATCGTCTACAACGATAACTCTGTCTGCACCGTACTCAGCCAAAGAGTCAACCAAATTCTTAACGTTTGAACCGATCAATACAGCAGTTACCTGTGTATTCAAAGGCTGTGCCAATTCTTTTGCTTTGCCCAAAAGCTCAAAAGCGATACCGCTTACTTCGTTATCAACCTGCTGAGCGAAGACAAATACTCCCTTGTATTCTTCTAAATTCATCTTATAGTCCTCCTAAGTGCTTTTCTTTCATCTTACCAACGATGTACTCAACTGCCTCTTCAGGTGAATCGGGAGCAACCTTTTCTCCGGCACCCTTACGAACCTTATCAGAAGCCTTGGCAATCTTGGTAGGAGAACCTGCCAAACCTAAGTTGCAATCTTCAACATCCTTAAGATCTGCTCTTCCCCATGTTGTAATCTCTGCTGCACATGCATCAAAGATACCGCCGGGAGTCATATATCTTGGATCGTTCAATTCTGACAATGCTGTAACAAGACAAGGCATCTTAGCTTCAAGAACATGATATCTGTCATCGTACTGACGCTGAACTACAACCTTATCTCCATCAATCTTAATGTCCTGAGCATATGAAATTACAGGAATTCCCAAATGCTCTGCAATCTGAGGTCCAACCTGAGCTGTATCTCCGTCAATAGCCTGACGTCCTGTAATAATGTGGTCATATTCCAAATTGCGGATAGCTCCTGCAATAGTTGTAGTTGTTGCCCATGTATCGGCTCCACCCAAAACTCTGTCTGTTACAAGTACACCCTTGTCTGCACCCATAGCGATTGCTTCACGCAATACATCTGCAGCCTTGGGAAGACCCATTGTCAATACTGTAACTTCTGCACCGTACTGATCCTTTAATCTTAATGCAGCTTCAAGTCCTGCCTTATCATCAGGATTCATGATAGCTAACATAGCTCCTCTGTCCAAAGTTCCATCAGGATTGAACTTAACGCCACCCTTAGTATCAGGAACCTGCTTTACACAAACGATAATTTTCATTTCCTAAACCTCCTTCTTACTTAAGCAGCGCGCCAGAGATAACCATACGCTGAACTTCTGATGTACCTTCGTAGATCTCTGTGATCTTAGCATCTCTCATCATACGCTCAACATCGTACTCTCTGATATAACCATAACCACCATGGAGCTGAACAGCCTTTGTGGTAACTTCCATAGCAACCTCTGCTGCATACAACTTAGCCTGTGCAGCCTCGAAAGAGTAAGAAATCTTAGGATTCTTCTTATACTCATCTTTCTTGCGAGCAGCCTTATATACTAACAAACGAGCAGCCTCAACCTTAGTTGCCATATCTGCCAACTGGAACTGTGTATTCTGGAAAGCACCGATTGCTTTACCGAACTGCTTACGTTCCTTAACATATGCAATAGTTGTTTCCAAAGCACCTGCTGCCAATCCAAGAGCCTGTGCTGCAATACCGATACGTCCACCGTCAAGTGTATGCATTGCGATATTGAATCCCTTACCCTGCTGACCGAGCAAATTGTCCTTGGGGATACGACAATCAGTAAAGATAAGCTCGTATGTAGAAGAGCCACGAATACCCATCTTCTTTTCTTTAACACCGAATGTAAATCCGGGTGTTCCTTTTTCAACGATGAAAGCTGAGATTTCCTTAAGCATTTTGCCACGCTTCTCAACCTTACCTGTCACTGCGAAAATTACATATACATCAGCTTCTTTACCGTTTGTGATGAAGCACTTTGATCCGTTAAGAACCCACTCGTCGCCATCCAAAACAGCTTTTGTCTGCTGGCCTTGAGCATCTGTACCTGCGCCGGGTTCTGTAAGTCCGAATGCACCTACCTTTTTACCCTGAGCCAAATCAGGCAGATATTTCTGCTTCTGCTCTTCTGTACCGAATGTAAGAATAGGATCGATACAAAGTGATGTATGAGCTGAAACCATAGCTCCTGTTGTACCGCAAACCTTTGACAATTCTTCAACACACATAGCGTATGTTAAAATGTCACATCCTTGTCCGCCGTACTCCTTCGGTACAGGAATTCCCATGAAGCCATACTTAGCCATCTTTTCAACTGTCTCTCTGGGGAAGCGCTCGTCTTCGTCAACTTCCTGTGCAAGAGGCTTTACTTCGTTTTCAGCGAAATCTTTAAATAACTGTCTCGCCATCTCATGTTCTTTGCTTAAAGTAAAATCCATGATTTATTTTCCTCCAACTTAATATTTTTCATGCAGCAAGCTCTCGTTCACTGCCAAGTGTACAAATTGTCTTATTTATCTGTAGGAACCTTGCCGCCGTCAGCGTAATTATAGAAACCGATTCCTGTCTTGCATCCGAGTTTCTTAGCTCTAACCATCTTACGAAGCAAAGGACATGCACGATACTTTGAGTCTCCTGTTTCAGCATAGATAACATCCATGATTGCAAGAACGATATCAAGACCTACATAGTCACCTAATTCCAAAGGTCCCATAGGATGATTACATCCAAGCTTCATTGCATTATCGATACCTTCGATATCTGAAACGCCTTCTGCAAATACTGTGATACCTTCATTAATCATAGGAATGAGGATTCTGTTTACAACAAATCCGGGAGCTTCATTAACCTGTACGGGAGTCTTACCCAAAGCAACCGAAATTTCATTAACCTTGTCAATCATTTCCTTAGGTGTGTTAGCACCAGCGATAACTTCAACCAGCTTCATAACAGGAGCGGGATTAAAGAAATGCATGCCAACGATAGGCTTAGGAAGTCCTGCACCGATTTCTGTAATAGATAATGATGATGTATTTGATGCAAATACACAGTCAGGATTCTTAACAATGTTTTCCATTAAATTCTTGAAACATTCTTTCTTGATATCCATAACTTCCAAAGCAGCCTCAACTACCAAGTCAGCATCTACACAGATATCGTTCAATCCTGTCTTAACTTTAGCCATGATAGCATCAGCTTCTTCCTGTGTCTTCTTCTGCTTAGCTACCATCTTGTCCATTGACTTCTGAATCTTAGCCTTACCGCCATCAGCGAATTCTTGCTTAATGTCACAAAGATATACTGTATCAACCTTGTCACACTGAGCAAAAGCCTGAGCGATTCCGCTACCCATTGTTCCGGCACCAATTACTCCAACTTTCATTTTTTGTCTCCTTTTTATTTACATTTTTAACAATTTCATTACTTATTCTGGAAAGGAACTACTTTAAGCTTCTTTTCTTTATCTTTCTCAAGGAAGTTACCCATTCCTGCTTTCTGATCTTCTGTTTCGAAGCAATCTCCAAACAGCTTTTCTTCGATTACGATAGCTTCATCCATATCTACCTGTAATCCTTCATTGATTGCTTTCTTACAGTTACGTACTGCTATGGGAGCCTGCTGAGCAATGCCTGCTGCCATTTTGTTTGCAGCTGCCATTAAAGCATCCTTGGCGCTTACAACAACTTCACCGGCTTCGTTTACTTCGGCAGAAACTACCTGATTTACAAGACCGATTCTGTATGCTTCCTGAGCCTTAATGTTACGTGCTGTATAAATCATCTGCTTAGCCATACCGGGGCTTACCAAACGAGCAAGTCTTTGAGTACCGCCAAATCCTGGAGTGATTCCCAAACCTACTTCAGGCTGACCGAAAACAGCATTATCCGAACAGATTCTGATATCACAGCTCATAGAGATTTCGCATCCGCCACCAAGTGCGAATCCGTTAACAGCAGCGATTACCGGAATAGGGAATGTTTCAAGTTTTCTGAAAACATCGTTACCCTTCTTACCGAAAGCTTCACCTTCAGCCTTGGTTAATGTGCTCATCTCACCTATATCGGCACCTGCAACGAAACTCTTTTCACCGGCACCTGTAAGAATCAAGCATCTTACGGTATTCAAATCAACTGCATCCAATGTAGCACTAAGTTCATCCAATACCTGAGAATTCAATGCATTCAATGCCTTCTCTCTGTTGATTGTAACAGTACCTACGGCACCGTTAACCTCGTACAAAATATACTCCATATTGCATCTCCTTTATAAACGCACGAAAAGAGAATACCGCTATAGTATTCTCTTTCGTATATTTTTATAGATTAATCCATCTCAACGATAGTAGCACAACCCATACCACCACCGATACACAATGTAGCAAGTCCCTTCTTGGCACCCTTCTTCTGCATCTCATGTAACAATGTAACAAGAATACGAGCACCTGAAGCACCTACAGGATGTCCGAGTGCAATTGCACCACCGTTAGGATTAAGCTGCTTTTCAACATCAATTCCAAGATCCTTACCTACTGCAACAGACTGAGCAGCAAAAGCTTCATTAGCTTCGATGATATCAAAGTCCTCAATCTTGTAATTAGCCTTAGCCATTACCTTCTTGGTAGCTGCAACAGGTCCGATACCCATGATTGAAGGATCAACGCCTGCAAGCGCACCTGCAACGAATGTTGCCATAGGCTTAACACCCAATTCCTTAGCTTTATCTTCACTCATGATTACGAGTGCGGCCGCACCGTCATTAATACCTGATGCATTACCTGCAGTAACGAATCCGTCAGGATTGATTGTACGAAGTTTAGCCAATGCTTCCATTGTAGAACCGGGTCTTGGGCCTTCGTCTGTATCGAAAACGATTGTTTCTTTCTTCTTTTTAACTTCTACAGGTACGATTTCATCCTTGAAAGCACCTGATTCGATAGCTGCGCAAGCTTTCTGCTGTGACTTAAGAGCGAACTCATCAAGTTCTTCTCTTGTAAGTCCCCACTGCTCTGCGATATTGTCAGCTGTCTTAATCATATGGTAATCGTTGAATGCATCCCAAAGAGCATCCTTAATCATGCAGTCAACCAATACACCATTATTCATTCTGTATCCGTAACGAGCCTGAGGTACTGCGTAAGGAGCCATTGACATGTTCTCCATACCACCTGCTACAACGATATCGGCATCACCTGCCATAATCATCTGTGCTGCCTGATTAACACAGTTAAGACCTGATCCGCAAACTACGTTCATTGTAACTGCAGGAGTTTCAATAGGAAGTCCTGCCTTAAGTGTTGCCTGACGAGCTACGTTCTGACCAAGGCCTGCCTGGATTACACATCCCATATAAACCTGGTCAACCTGTTCGGGCTTAATGCCTGCTCTTTTAACAGCTTCCTTAATAACAATAGCACCAAGGTCTGCTGCAGGAGTTGTACTTAATGTACCGCCCATTGTTCCGATGGCTGTACGGCAAGCACTTGCAATAACGACTTTCTTACACATACTTTAAATCCTCCATAAATATTGTATTTTTACTTTGTTAAAAATTTATCATTCGCAATTGTCATTATAACATAGTGCTTTTTTTAAAGCAATAGAATTGACAATACATATCACATGTTTTGTTATCTACTGCTTGGCATTCAAAGAACGTTCCTGCGCTTTACGAACATTTTCATCTATTTCATCCGCAACATATATATATTCTCCAAGCAATTCCCGACTGCTGTTTCTTAAAGCTTCCGCATCCTTATATATTTTGCCCGATGCCTCATCCTGATATGCATAATACATCAAAGTTGCACCATAGTAGTCCGCCATGGCCGACACCTTTCTTCCTCCATCGGTATCATCATTAGACTCGAACCGATATCTGCCGATGTCATTTACTACCCATGCATAATCCTTACGATTTATTGCACTTATATAATCGCTGTTATCAAGTACTCGCCTTCTTGTATATCCTTTAGCCAAAGAAACTATAATAACCGTAAGCATTATAAGAAAAGTTGCGGCCAGCATACCTATGATTACTGCAGGCAGTTTGGATACTTTTCCTTTACCGTCGATCACCCTATTGTTCATCTTTAAACACCTCCAGCAATTTATCTTCCAAGAAGCTCTGCATCTTGGTTTCAGACATATCCTTCAATCCAATGGCTTCTTCTTCGGTCATTCCGTAATACGTCACCAGCAGATGATCTATTCTGTCCATAATATCTTCAATCGCAACCGCATGCTGTCCGGAATATCTTTCCGGATAGTTGGCCCTGATGGTATCCCCGTTTGTTACATGATAAATCATGTCCAGCGTACTCGTGATTCTTTTGGCATAATCCGAAGCATCGGTGCTTTTTAGCTTTTTAGAGGTCACCTCAACCGTTTGGGCAACGAAGCTTCTGTATTTGGCAGACATATCATATACTGCCGTATATTCCGTAGTGGCATTTTTCGAATATCTCATCGGAACGCTGTCATAGTAATCGGCAAGTGTAATATAATCCGCATTCTGCTCGTACTCTTCCAATCTTTGCGCTATCTTGTCCGCATTTTGTGCATTCTTTTTCAAAAACCTTGAATAATTGATATCATCCATACTTATAAGCACGAAAATGCATCCGAGTATCAGAGCCGTAAGAAGTGATATGACCGTTATTACCAAAGTTTTCCGCGTATACTTGGTCGTGGTTTCAACGACCTCATTTTCGATTCGCTTATACTTTCGGGCATAATTATCCATTTCGACTCTGTGCGCTTCATAGTATGGATTATCTTTTCCGCAATGGGGGCATTTGGCATCTTCGATTGCCATGTCTGCAGCACAAAATTTACATTTCATTTCGTATTTCTCCTCGTAACAATTCTAATCGACATTCGCAAACAACTTTTGGTATGTGTCCTCACATTTGTTAAATTCCACACCCACGCCGGGAGAATCAAACGTAACCATGACTTCAAGGTTGTCAATTTCGGCATCGTTCAATCCGTACATTTGCTTGAGGCGGGCGCGAACATCTTCCTGATAGCCCAATATCATTTGATAATCTTCTTCCGGCAGGCTTCTGACAACGTTCTGTCTTATTTCCCATGGTTCAAACAAAATGTACATGGCATCATAAAACATATATACTTTTTCGGATTCCTGAATATCCTCCGGCTGATGTCCATCCTCAAAATATTCACTAAACATTTTGTACTTTCCGTATGCGCACAACCAATCGTAATGATTCCAGTTCCACAAATGATATTCCGTACCCGATTCATCATTCTTCAGGTACATGTCATACTCAAAATCCACTATTTCATCATATCGTCCTTCTTCAAACCACTCATCCAACATGGCAAAATTTGTCTGCTGCCACTCCCATTGAGCCCTTTGCTCTTCTTCCTCTTTCTTTTCATCAAGAGCATTGATTATCAAAAATGCGACCACCGCAATGATTGCAAGCACAAGTATGACAATCAATACCTTCAGTGCTCTTTTCCCTTGAAACTTCGCCTCTTTGGTCATTGCCTCCCTGGGAATATCTTTGGTCTTTTCAAGCTGAATCCGTATTGCTTCAAGGTCTTTTAAATATTCTTCCTCATCCCCGTATTCGTTAACGGTACCGCAAAACGGACATTTGGGGGCATGTATATTAAAGTGTGCACCGCAATTCTCGCAAACTATTTCCTGCTCCTCACGTTCGATAAGTTCGGATATTTCACTCATGTGTCATTCTCCTGTATAGTCAATATCTCTAATGACATAATACTGCAGTAAAAAAGGCGCCGGTAAATACCGACGCCTCTAAAATACCACATCTAATCTTCAGGTTCAATCAAACCGTATGTATTTCCTTTACGTTTATACACTACATTAACCTGATCGGTTTCCGCATTACAGAATACATAGAAATCATGTCCCAAGAGTTCCATCTGCACGCACGCATCTTCCGGATACATAGGCTTAATATCAAATTTCTTGGTTCTGATAATCTTAACTTCCTCTTCATCATCAAACTCTTTATCCAAAAATTCCTGTTTAAATGATGAATTGCGTTCCTGCTTATCAACTATCTTTGATTTGTACTTTTTAAGCTGTCTTTCAATTATCTCCTCTACCAAGTCTATTGAAACATACATATCCGAACTTGACTGCTCGGAGCGAATGATTCTTCCCTTAACCGGGATTGTAACCTCTATTTTTTGACTATCCTTTTCAACGCTCAAGGTTACGTGAATTTCCGTGTCGGGGGTAAAGTATTTTTCTAACTTTCCTATCTTATCCTCGACTGCAGATTTTAAACCGGGGGTAACATCAATGTTTTTTCCAATAATTATAAACTTCATATGCATCATCCCTTTCTGTGGAATTCATTGTAGATACATAATACCACAATTGTATCAAGTTTTGCAACAATTCTTCTGAATTTTTATAAATATTTAGAATATTCGTCTTACTGCCAATACCTGGCGGTAATCTGCATTGGAAATCTTGATACCTGTCTTTCTTGATGATGCGTGTACAATCTGTCCGCCACCTATGTAAATACCTACATGTCCCGAATAACATACCAGGTCACCCGGTTGTGCGTTAGCAAGTCCGTCTACCGCACGTCCCATATTACGGTCGGCATTTGCAGAGTGTGGCAAAGATACGCCGAAATGCTTATATACACTTAATGTAAATCCTGAACAATCGGCACCGTTGGTCAGTGAAGTTCCACCATAAACATACGGATTGCCTACAAACTGTAATGCGAAGTTGGCAACTTCCTTACCCAGTGCACTTCCTTCTCCCGTTGCATAAACAACCTGCTCTTTTTTCTTTTTGCCGGATGACGATGAAGTGTTATTGTTATTGTTCTTCTTCATTGCCTTATTGGCAGCTTCTATAGCAGCCTGACGTTCGCGTTCTTCCTTGGCCAGACGTGCTTCCTCTTCTTCCTTGGATTCGGCCTTAACAAATTCGGTAGATAGCTTAACGTAATCAAGACTTACGTATCCGTCACCTTCTTCTATGTTAACCTTAACCCAACTGTCAAGTTCTTCAGACACTGTAAGCACTTCACCCATAGGAACAAGTCCCAGTGTAACTGCCTCTGTTGAAGGTTCTTCGCGCACCTTCAGAGTAGTTGTGTCAACAGTTGCCACTCTGGTTCCTACCTTCTTGGCAAGTTCAACGGCATTATCGCCGGTAACGCAAAATTCAGCCTTGACGAATCCGGTAACCGAACCTGATTTAATCTTATACCAACCGTTTTCTTCTTCTATGAATTCACCGGCCGATTTGTCATATAACTTACCGAGTATTTCCGAATCCTCATTGGATTCCGATCTTACATTTACCCAAGAGCCCGTGTTAACCTGTGCAATAACCAAATCTTTAAAGCCTTCTTCTTCAGCTTTGGCCTCCTGCTCACGTTCAACCTCTTTGGTCGTTTTTTCGGTCGTGGGAATATAAGTCTCTTCTATATCGATTTCGTCATCTGCCGCAGGTGTCGGACTGATAAGTTCATTCGCACCTTCAGCATCATTGTTTTCTTCCGTCGAATCACCGGTCTGAGTATCCGCAGACGGTGTCGGAAGCTCAACTGTCAGCTCCGAATCTATTCCGGCTGTAGTCGTACTGCCCGTAGGCGTAGGTGATACTATCGGTTTTTGGGTAAACTCCGATCCGTTCCCCGTAACCGTCGTTTTGGTTTTCTTGCCCTCTTTCTCTTCCTTGATATCCTTTACTGACGTTCCTTGCTCGGAAAAGAAATAATCAAATCCTGCGGATGGAAGCATCTTCAAATCTTTAGCGTAAGCATCTATTGAAAGGCCGGAAATCAGCAAAATTCCACATACAGACGCAGAAAAAGCGCACACTATGCCTCTATTTATCTTCATACAAACTCCTACTACTCTTTGTAACATTTCTGTAACATTTCAGAGACACTATACCATATGGTGTGAACACTGTCAAACTCCGACACAAGTTTGAGATGTTTTCGGGCAATTGCGGCGGTTGGACTCAAATCAGTGGGCTTTCGCTGATTTGAGTCCATAGGAGTTTTAACTTTTGTTAAGATAACTTTCAACACTGTTAACGGCATTTGCTCCGTCCGCAACCGCCGTAACTATTTGTCTTAGCTTTTTGGTTCGTAAGTCTCCTGCGACAAACAATCCCGGAGTTGCCGTTACGCATTGCTCGCCGCTCATAACATAGCCCTTTTCGTCCAAAGAAGCCAATCCTTTAACAAGTTCGTTTTGAGGCAGTATTCCTACTGCGATAAAAATACCCGATACTTCAAGAACACTTTGTTCATTGGTCTTACTGTTGGTAATGTTAAGACTCTCTACCTGGTCCTCTCCGTTAATCTTATCAACTACCGTATCCCAAATAACTTCTACATTCGGAAGACTCATCAGTCTGTTTTGAAGCATTGCCGCTGCCCTTAGTTTATCGCGTCTGTGTATAAGATATACTTTCTCGCAATTTCTGGCTAGGAATATGGCATCCTCAACAGCGACATCGCCACCGCCTACAACAGCAACTGTCTTTTCTTTAAAGAATGCACCGTCGCATGTTGCGCAGTAAGATACACCCATTCCGGATAAATCCTCTTCTCCCGGTATTCCGAGTTTGGCATGTTCGGCACCCATGGCAACAATAACCGTAGATGTTCTGTACTCGCCCTTTTGGGTAGTCAAAACGAATCCGCCGTCAATACGCGTTATCTTATCCACTTTGTTCTCGACTATTTGGCAATCCAGAGCCTCGGCATGTTCCCTAAATTTATTTCCCAGTTCGATTCCGCTAATTCCTTTAAAGCCCAAATAATTATCAACTTCATAAGTATTAACAACCTGACCTCCGCAAATGGGGTGTTGCTCGAACGTTACGGAATTAAGACCCGCCCGCTTGGCATATACCGAAGCTGACAATCCTGCAGGGCCTGCACCTATAATCACGACATCATACATCATATTAAACCTCCGTCCATTCTTATAATCTGACCGGTAAGATAATCGGGAGATTCAAGAATACTTACTATCATTTCGGCGCACTCTTTAGGATAACCCAATCTGCATGCAGGAATCTCATCCACAAGCTCCTGCATTTCTTCGGCACTGAAGCATGAATTCATTGCCGTATCAATCACTCCGAAGGAAACCGCATTAACCTGCACGTTGCTTGGTGCAAGTTCCTTAGCCAATGCTTTGGTGAATGAATCCACGCCGCCCTTGGCTGTTGAATAGGCCACCTCCATGGACGCACCGACCTGTCCCCACATTGAAGATATGTTTATTATCTTTCCGCATTTTTGATTGATAAAATACGGAACAGCCTCATGGCATATCCAAAACACCGAATTCAGATTCGTGTCCATTACCCTTGTCCAATCTTCAAATGACATCTGTGTCAGCAATCCCACATATGACATTGCGGCATTATTGATAATTGCATACAAATCATTCGTTCCAAGAACATCCTTAATCAACGTTGTGACTTCTTCCTTGTTGGAAACATCCGTTTGGGCAATACGACAATCTATGCCATACTTATCAACAACATAGTTCCTGACACTTTCAAGTTCATCCATTGAAGATGAACAAACCAGGTACAAATCATATCCTTTGGACGCCAATTCAATTGCAGTTGCCTTGCCAATGCCCCTTGAAGCACCGGTTACCAATACTCTCTTTTGCATTAATTAAACAAATATCCAAACTTATCAATCAATCCCATTATAAATGTAAACACGATAATAATCGGGACAACTATCATCATGTAATAGCGAATGCCTTTAGGAAACTTTATCCCCTTTCCGCTATTAGCCTCGGCAATAAAGTTATTCCAGCCCCAGCCTCTTTTATTGCTTACTGCAAACAACACATATACAAGAGAACCCAGCGGAAGTGCAATATTACTTACGAGGAAATCTTCCAAATCCATCACGTTACTTCCGACATCAAACGGTTCGAATCCGCTCCAGAGATTAAATCCCAACACGCACGGAATTGACAATATGAACAATACCACTCCGCACCCGATACACGCTTTAACCCTTGATATATTAAACAATTCCATTGTGCATGCAACAATAGCCTCACACACGGCAAGCACCGTAGAAAATGCCGCAAAACACATAAACAGGAAGAAGAAGGAGCCCCAGAGTCTTCCGTTTGGCATATTGGCAAAAATATTCGGTAATGTTACAAAAATAAGACTCGGTCCACTTCCGGCATCCACACCAAATGCAGAACAGCTTGGAAAAATAATTAATCCGGCTGCCATTGCAACAAACGTATCCAAAATTACAACATTGCACGATTCGCCGAGCAATGTTCTGTCTTTATTAATATAGCTTCCGAAAATAGCCATCGTACCAATACCCAAACTCAGAGTAAAGAAGGCCTGATTCATAGCGGCATTGACGATAGTCCATAAGCCTTTTTCCTTAATAGGTTCAATCGAGGGCTTTAAGTAGAACTTGAGGCCTTCGGCACCTCCCGGAAGTCCGATTGCTCTGATGGCCAAAATTATCATCAATCCCAAAAGCATGACCATCATAATTTTCGTCACTTTTTCAAGTCCGTTTTGAACGCCGAATCCCAAAACCAGGAATCCCAAAGCCACAACTACCAGCAATGCTATTATCATAATTTTGGGGCTTCCCAACATATTTGAAAACACACCTGATATATCATCCGGCGTCATCTTGTCAAACTTGCCGGTTAACATACAAATAAAGTAATAGAACATCCATCCTGTTACAACCGAATAGAACATAATCAAAAGCCAGTTAGCCACATATGAAACTACACCGTGTGCATGCCACTTGCTCCCCTTGGGTTCAACCTCCTGATACATTTTGACCGGAGACTTTTGGGCAGCACGACCTATTGCAAATTCTATGGTCATAACCGGGATTCCCAGCAAAACCAAAAATCCTATATAAATAAGGACGAACGTAGCTCCGCCATACTGTCCTGTCATCCACGGGAACTTCCACACATTTCCCATTCCGATGGCGCAGCCTGCGCTAAGCAGTATGAATCCCAGGCGGCTTCCGAGTTTCTCTCTTTTTGGTTCCATAATTCATTCCTTTCAATTTCCGTTGTGTTTTCTACAGCAAATGAGCTCTCAACTCTTCATCGCTTTGTGCACTAAGATATGCGGGCGGTACATCAAGAACCGTTTTGCATCCGCGAACTCCTTCGTTATACATTCTGAATGCTGCTCTTGCATATGCAACAAGCACAGAAGTTGTAAACTCCGGATTGGAATCCAATTTGAGGCTGTATTCTATTACATGTGTATTCTCTCTGTTCCATCCCGTCTTTCCTGAGCGAATTACACAGCCGCCATGAGGAATTCCTTTGTGATTGGCATCAAGTTCTTCCTGCGTAATAAATGTGACAGTCGTGTCATAATCCGCAAAGTAATTAGGCATTTCCTTAATTTCTTTTTCAATTCTTGCCTTGTCGGCACCCTCTTTGGCAACAACATAGCATTCACGTGTATGTTTCTGTCTTGTGGTTAATTCCGGCTGTTCTCCGCTTCTTACTTTCTCCATAGCTTCAAGAACAGGAACCGTATACTGTCTTGCATCCTGCACGCCTTCAATTCTGCGAATTGCATCGGAATGTCCCTGGCTTACTCCTCTGCCCCAGAATGTATAGTCCGCTCCGTCCGAAAGAACAGCATTGGCATAAACTCTGTTAAGGGAGAACATACCCGGATCCCATCCTACGGAAATCATGGCTATATGTCCGCCCTCTTTGGCAGCCGCATCAACATTGGCAAAATGCTGCGGGATTGTTGCGTGCGTATCAAAAGAATCGATTACATTAAAATCCTTGGCATACTTGGGTGTCATTTCCGGCAAATCCGTAGCGGAACCTCCGCAAATTATAAGTACATCAATTTCATTTTTATGTTCAAGTATATCTTTAACGTTATAAACACCGGCTGACTGCGTCAAAATTTTAACTGTTGAAGGATCTCGCCTCGTAAATACGCAGGTAAGTTCCATATCCGAATTTTGCTTAACCGCACATTCAACTCCGCGTCCGAGATTACCGTAACCTAATATACCGATTTTCATAATTGCCTCCTTTATCTGATGCCGTAATGTTCAATTACATAATCCATATCTTTGTCTCCGCGTCCCGAAAGATTAATCAAAATGGAACCTTTCTCCATTGTTTGGGCAAGTCTTATGGCATGTGCAACGGCGTGTGATGATTCTATTGCCGGAATTATTCCTTCCTTACGCGACAATTCAAAGAAAGCATCTATTGTCTCATTATCATCCACAACATCATACGTTACTCTGCCCAAATCGCGTAAAAACGCATGCTCGGGTCCCGAAGACGGATAATCCAATCCGGATGCTACCGAATAAACAGGTGCAGGTTCACCGTTTTCATCCTTAAGCATAATGGAGTTGAATCCATGCATGATTCCTTCCTCGCCATACTTAAGTGATGCAGCATGATCACCGAGTTTCGGTCCGCGTCCCAGAGGTTCTACACCGTAAATATCAACAGGATCGTTCAAAAATCCGGCGAAGAATCCGGCTGCATTTGATCCGCCACCGACGCATGCCGTAATGGCATCGGGAAGATGACCTGTCATTTCAAGGAACTGTTCTCTTGCTTCAATACCGACAACAGCCTGAAAATCTCTTACCATAAGAGGGAAAGGATGCGGTCCCAAAACCGAACCTATACAATAAATGCAATCCTTGTATTCTTTGGAATATGCTCTGAATGCAGCATCAACAGCTTCCTTCAAAGTCTGATTGCCCTCGGTAACTTCAACCACATTGGCACCGAGTATTTTCATTCTGGCAACATTCGGAGCCTGTTTCTTAATATCAACCGCGCCCATATAGATATCGCACTCCATACCAAAGTATGCAGCTGCCGTAGCCAAAGCAACACCATGTTGTCCTGCGCCGGTTTCGGCTATCACCTTCTTCTTGCCCATGAACTTGGCCAAAAGCGCTTCGCCCATACAATGGTTAAGCTTATGTGCGCCGGAGTGATTCAAATCCTCCCTTTTGGCATAGAGCTGTACCTTACCGTTTCCGATTGAACGCGAAAGGCGCTCAAGATGTGAAATCGGTGTAGGGCGTCCCTGAAATTCTTTACGTATTCTTCTAAGTTCCGCAATAAACTGTCTTGACTGGCATATTGTGAAATATGCATCCGTAATCTCTGCCATGGCAGCCTTCAATTCGTCCGAAACATAACATCCGCCGTATTTTCCAAAATAACCGTCCTTATCGGGATAGTTCTTGAAATATGTGTCAAAATCAACATTATTAAGTATCATACTTTACCTTCGCTCTTTGTGTCATGCAACACAAAAATAAATATACATCATAGTTTATAATAGTTCCATATTTGTGTGAAAAATTCTTTGTTTTCTAATTGATTTGCCATCGCCATCGTGCTTTGGCAAATCCCATAAATGCCTTTTTCAT
>JAZUFE010000025.1:0-178943 GCA_045640525.1 Lachnospiraceae bacterium
TACAGACAATATTTTCTACATGTCTCGCGGCTGTCATCGGAGATACTTTAAAGTTTCGCATTTGATGGCTGAACCGGATTCCTATTGTTAAAATCTCGCTGGACTCAAATACGTCAAATTCTGAAGAAAAAGTCCAAAAGAAGCATGCTACAGGCGCTGCCCAAGGGTGTTTGGACTCTATACAATGAAAATCAATGATTCAAGTCCGGATTCCGGAAAATTGTGGACTCAAATCAGAAAAACACGCTGATTTGAGTCCAACCGTCAGTCATCAACGTGAAACTCCGAGGTGGAATGGACTTAAATTCAAGAATTAGCGCCATTTAAGTCCAACCGCCCGAAGTCGTGGGCACCCGGCCCGATGAGTCAGACTGTGATGCGATTGTCCGAAGTCACGGACAATCGCATCAATGAATTCAAGTTGCGCCACTACTAAAAACTCCCCCGGATGCAATGCATCCGAGGGAGTGCTGAAAATTCGAAATATTGAAAGAATTAGTCTTCTCAATTCGAAATACGGAAGAAATTAGTCTTCTCTGTTGGTATGGATAGCTTTGGCTACATAACCCAGCGTCATTTGAATCTGATCTTCCGTAGCTCTTAACTTATTGTCACGAATTGAATAGTAATTGACAACTACCTTACCGTCAATCTTCTCTTCTCTACGATAGAGTAACCACATATTGTCATCCGTACATACCACAACCGGTTCTGTGGGACGCGCTACTCTGTCGTTGGCAATAAGAAGAATCTCACCCTCGAAATATTTGGGTGCGAATCGATCAGAAGGAATTTTGATTCCCATGAATATCTTGGGAAGTAAATCCTTATTCAATTCGGAAATATCTATTATATCGAAATTATTCGTCATCTTGAAGTTACCGTCAGGCGATTCTTCAGCAAGCATGACTTCGATGGCCTTATCGCTTACTTGATTATTCTCAAGCATATCTTTGTGATAATGTATGGCCCAACGCACGAAATGAGTGAAGCTTTCGGGAAGAGTCCGCACTATCTGCAACGATTCGCAAGTTTGCGGAGATATTGTGCCGCAACCTACCAATTCATCCACACTCACCGAGAATACCTTGGCAAGCTTGATTGCCGATGAAAGGCTGCAATCTTTCGTTCTTCCATACAAGAATGATTTGAGCGTACTTGACGGAAGATCGGCACGTTCCGCTATCTCTTCGATTGTTATATCCTTTTGATCCACATACATTCTGACATTCTCTCTGAAAGACGTCATATAGTTTTCCGGATCATTTCTAAGATTGGCAGACAACGCACGCATCTCGTTCTTGTCCATCATATGCTTTCTTCTCCTGTTCAGCCTTGGTACATACGCTGTACCGACAACGGCGGCCGTCATAGTGTCACCTCATTAGTCAGTTCGCGACCGCTATACCATGTTTTAATATTATCAATCGTTGTGTATGCTATGTTGTTCAGCGCTTCCTTGGTCAGGAAAGCCTGATGGGATGTCAAAACCACATTCGGCATCATAATAAGGTTCGATAGAATCTCGTCTGTCGGTATCTCTCCGGACTGGTCTTCGTAGAAGACATCCGCCTCCTCTTCATATACGTCCAGGCAGGCACCGCCTATATTTTTATCCCTGATTCCCTCAAGCAATGCCGACGAATCAATCAAAGCACCACGCGACGTGTTAACTATTATAGCATGATTCTTCATCCTTCTGATAGCCTTGGAATCAATTATATGATATGTTTCTTCCGTCAGCGGGCAGTGTAAAGATATAATATCGCTTCGCTCCAGAAGTTCCTTAAGGGATGTATACTCAATTTCCGAGTCCTTAATGGGGAACTTATCATATGCAAGAATCTTCATTCCGAAGCCCTCGCAAATGTTTATGAAAGTTCGACCTATCTTTCCCGTACCTATAACTCCCACTGTCTTATCATGGAGGTCGAAGCCCACCAGTCCGTCCAGGGTGAAGTTATGGTCTCTGGTGCGTATATATGCCTTGTGAGTTTTACGAACCAGTGTAAGCAGCATTGCCATCGCGTGTTCTGCAACAGCATATGGCGAATATGCCGGAACTCTGACCACCTTAATGCGATTCTTCGCATACGAAATATCAACGTTGTTATATCCTGCACAACGTAGCGCAATAAGTCCGACTCCGTATTCTACCAAAGAATCTATTACATCTTTGGTTATTTCGTCATTGACGAATACACATACCGCGTCGAAGCCATATGCAAGTTTAACTGTTTTGGATGTCAATCTATTTTCGAAAAATTGAAAATCAAGAATCACGGACAGCCTGTCCGTTCCTACATCTTTCGTATATTTCTCAAGAGTTTCATTGAATGACTCAATGTCATAATGCTTAGAATCAAATACCGCTATTTTCATATGTTTCCTCCTTTTCGTACTATGTATAGTACAAATTATTACAACTTATAGGTTTATTTGTTTTTCAGATAAATTGTAATAAGGAGAAACACAAGGTTCTACACGTCAAATCGATAAATGGAATCGGTGTTTGAAATTAAAAAGTATGATGTATCATACTTTTGGGTTCTAGATATCGTTAATTACCCACTTTTCAAGCTGTTCGTTGCTCCAACGACCGCCAATCCAGTCGTTAACAACGGTATAGTTTTCAAGTAAGCCGCCTGCATAATAATTGTCCGAGGTCTCATCCATCGTCCATTTGATATCTTCGATATAGTCATCCGCCGTAAATTTCAGGAAAAATACCGATACCAGAATCGTTATTATTACGAATTCCTTGAAAGAACCCAACTGCTTACGCACGGTATCTATACATACAGTCATCGGAATAATCATGCACGGTACAAGCTGAATACCGTAATGCTCATATCCTCTTCCGCTCATGCTCAAAAAGCACAAAGAAACAATTGTAAGAATAAATGAACTCCATCTGTAATCTATCTTTTTATCCTTAAAAAACTTATGCATTAGTACGGCGAACATTCCCAGATTCAGTGCTACAAACCACATGTCTGCATAGATGAAATTAAGAATCGACAGTATGAAGCTCTTAACAGTAACGCCGCCTGCATAATCGGCATTGAATCCGAAATAGATATTTAGAAAATCACCCAAAGCACCCTGTATACCGAGTACTGCTGCCGTTATTCCAAATATGAGCACCATACCGATTGAAAACATAATCACACACGAAAGAAGTTCCTTGAATTTCTTCTGTACCAAAAGCTTAATTCCGATAATAGCGACGAAGCACACCCAAACTGCCACTATATTGCCATTGAGCAAGAATGAGCACGCCATTAAAGCACCGGCTAAAAGTATCTGATATTTCTTAAGTTCTGAGGTTTTCAGGTATCTAAGGAAAATATAGAGTGAGAATCCCATGAACGGCAACGCCCATTCTTCCACACAGTTACCCTGCTGATAAAAATATAAGAATCCGTGAAACGAAAGTACTGATGACAATACGGAAACCAAAACGCTGTCCGATATCAACCCTGCGCACAGGAAAAATGATATCGAAGTTGCCCACATAAACAGGCATTCCAGAATCCATATTCCCGTCAGACTGTGCGGCGTTATGGTTAATCCAAGCCACTGTATCAAAAAAAGAACCGGGCCCTTGTGGTCAAATAAATCTCTGTATACCACCTGTCCTTGCTTCATTCCCACACCGCAACGAAGCCATACCGCAGAATCCAAATGCGGAAGCACCTTGGACCAGGGGTTGAGACTGCTCGCCATGGAAATAAATACGGCAACAATTCCCAGTAATATGATTGCTGTTAGTATGTATATTCTTCGTTTAGTCATTATCATTTACCACCACTTTAAGATATTTCCTCCAAAGTGCAGTTTTTGCATTTTGAACTGCACTTCTATTTTGAAAATCAACATGCAAATATCTATTCTTTAAGAATGTGATACAGCATAATATATGTTCGCGGGAAGCTTCTAAAAAGTTTGCATTTGATTCTGTAGTCTTTGGGCAACAAACACATTGCTTTCGAAGTTTTCATTTCAAGTATCAGCTTATCATGGCACATCTTAATATATTGAGTATTTTGGCGTCTTTCCTTTGATTTAAGCACAGACAGCTTCCCTACAACAAGCATAATGCCCATAAGAAGCTTAACTGTCACCTCATTAATGGTTGATGCATCTATCTTGGCAGCTTCGTATCTGAATTTTTCCCAGCAGGTTACCTGATCCATATATTTAGGGATGAAAGGACGATTCATCGCTCCGTTCGGATTTTGGAAATAGCCGTAGCCTTGGTAAGAGGTTTCAACAAGTTTTAAATCGCTTTGAAGCAGCTTAACTATGAAAAGTGCGTCCTCTCCAATAACAGTTTCCTCATCAAATCGAGTCGTACCGACAGATGACTTTCTGTACAGTTTAGCCCAGCAGCGGGTATTGTTGCACTTAATCATTTGGGCGTTGAGGTAATCCTTCGAAGAAAAAATAGCGGATTCAGTCGATATAGAATTCACTGCCTGTGTGTACCAAATGTCATCATCCTTGTTAGTCCACGTAAAGAAAGAACATCCGGAAATATCACAATTGTTGGATATCAGTTCATTATACAGAACTTCCAACATATCCGGAAGAATTCTATCATCTGCATCAACGAACATAATGAATTCACCGCCGGCAGCTTCAAGTCCTCTGTTTCTTCCTCCGCATACGCTCTTGGGGCCTTCATTATTGATTAATCTGATGTTGGAGAATTTGTTTTTCAAATTGGATATTTTCAGGACAGTATCATCCGTTGAGCCATCATCCACAATGATAATCTCGAAATTCGAATATGTCTGCGCCTCAATGGATTCTATTGTTCCCGATATTGTAGAACCTGCATTATACGCAGGTATTATTATGCTTATTAACGGCAATCTGTTTGCATCCATAAACTCTAAACTTCTTTCAAAACATCCGCAAGTTGCTCCGCCTTTGATATATATCCCGGAATCACAGCATTCAAATGTGTTTTAAGCTCATTTTCGTGTTCAACCAACCATTTGAATGAATTGATTAAGTCATCGGATTCTTTAATATTTTGAACCTGAAGAACCAAATCATCCACGTTATACTGGGGGAACAAATCTTGGGCTATACCGCGTGCCTTAACCGAATATCCCACAACAAGTGTAGGAACCATACTTGAATATGCAGCAATCGTTGCGTGCGTCCTGGCGCCTACGAAGAATCGCAAATTTCTGATATAGCCTTTGAGTTTAAGTGCATTGGCATCATCAATACGAACTACTCTGTCGGCATATCCTGACAAGATTGCATCATTATACAATATATCAATCGGCGTTCTGTCATCATTTCCGTTCCATACAACGTGCGGAATCAAAGCTACACTCATATCGGTGTTGTCAATTATGTAATGTATCAATTTGCGATACGCCTCAATTGTAATTCCGCCCTCAGATTCGCTCTCCTGGACTATCGGACTTATATTGATTCCGACTGTATTGCCCGAAACGAATCCCTTTGGAAGAACAACGTCTTCATACGGAAGGGTAAATGCAGGATCGGGAATATAGAGGACTTGCGGGATGTTTTTGACGCCTGTGGCAAAATCCTCCGATTTCTTTTCTTCCACTCCAAATGAGTTTCTCAATGCCTCGTAAGTAATACTCTCTCTTGCAATAATCGTATGATATTTCGCCAAATCTTCCTTGATATCATCACGCTTGAGAAGTTCCGGTTCTATCGAGCAGCCAAGCAGTATCGTTTTGGCACCGTTTTTTGAGAATACCGAATTGGCAAGCCTAAGATCGTTAAGCATAGAATCATAGCAATAATTATCACCGCCTATCGATATTGCAAGCTCAGGCTTAAGCTTTAGGGCTTCCTTATAGCGATACCGCATCATTATATCTTTATCCTTGAAGAGCACTCTCCGCGCATAACAGAAAAGATGTGCAATCTTATGCTCCGCGAAGCTCCTCTCCTGCATAATATTGCACATGTTGTTAAGGGTATACTTAACATCCTCTTCCTTACGATATGTAAGAAGAGTGATGTCTTCTGTATCTTTATTCTTTTGAAGCATTCTGCATACACTATAGGCAATAGCCTCACAGCCGTGATTCTTGCTTCCGGCATGCATATAAAGTACAACTTTTTTCAAGCAGCTACCTCATTTATTCCTCTTCAAGCATCACGAACAATGACAGTGCCGGTCCCAGGCTCCATGGGAACGGACCGAATTCCAACGGATAATTACCGGGTCTTTTGGAAGGAAGTGCTGCCCCGGGAATGGTACCGTCTTCCTGAACGCAGGCTTTAAGAGCTTCTGCGCCTCTTAACATTCTCGACTTATGAATTCCGATGAGTACCTTGTCTTCAAGCGAAAGAGCCAGTGAATATAGAATCATGGCCGTAGCCGCAGTGTCCACGGGACCGTCCTTGGCCGAAAGCTGCCAAGTGTATAATCCACCTTCGAGCTGATATGCTTCAACCTTATCCACAATTCTTCTGTATCCCATACGAATGGCTTCGTAACTTGGTCTGTCGGGTTCCATATATTTAAGGGTTTCGGCCATTCCGATCATCAACTGACCGACTGCCTGGCCCCATCCTATGATGCCCATCTTCATGCCGGTCTCACTGTTATAGCCGTGATACGGAAGAAGAAGCTTCTCATCCATTCCTCTTTCCAGGAAATTCTGTATCTGTGTAATTGCCATGTTCATGGCATCCATATCATTATATACAGCACCGTACTTAGCCAGGAACGGACAAACATATCCTATTGTCTCAGCCATTACGAAATTATCATTCTTGGCTGTTTGAACAAGCAGTGATCCGTCCGAATCCGCTTCTGCTGCCAATACCCACTTAAGAAGCGTATCCGCATATTCTTTGTATTTGGCCTCGCCCGTAATCTGATGAAGGTCAACCAGTGCAACTCCGGCATAAATATCTTCAATACGGAATATCTTCTTGCCGCCAAAGTTCCAACGCTGGAAATAACGCTTAACAACATCCATTATTTCTCTGGCTTCCTCGGAATTAATATGCTTCTTGTAATAATCGAGCATAGCCTTGGCCAATACCGCGTTGCCGTATGCCAGTCTGTCAACCGGATCGTCGTTTCGTCCGGCCAATGCCTTAAGCGGTCGTGCCATATGATAACCCACGGTTCTGTGGGGATAATTCAGCAAATCATACTGAGCCTGATTTAATAATTTATTCAACATCCGATATTACCTCTTTTTTCAATATATTTCTCACCCGGAGCAATATTCTTCGTTACTACGGCTCCCGCACCGATTATGGCACCGTCACCTATTGTAACGCCCTTTAGTATCGTAACATTTGCTCCCACCCAAACATTTGAGCCTATATTTATCTTCTTGGCAGGGAATTTCCCGTCAAGAATATCACTCTGATTATGATCGTGATCAACTATAACCACGTTGTTTCCAAATTTGCAATTGTCACCGATTGTCACACCGCCCATACAGGCAATCGAACAATTGGTATTAAAATAGCAGTGCGCACCTATGGATAATTCGGCACCCTGTCCTGCCACAATATACAGGTTTCCGCGATTCTGCGTCCTGGTACCGATGTTCAAAACCGCTTTATCCGTAAGTTCAATATGTACCCCACTCATGGCAACCGGCAAAGATACACGTATCCTGCTGCCATAGCGTATTTTTTTACCCCAAAAGAATAATGTACTTTTGATTGTCTTAGCGACTAATCCCATACTGTTTAATCACTTTCTCATAAAGCTTATACAATGAATCAACATGCTTTTCAAAACTATAGTTTTGAATAATACTTTCACGGGCTTTGGCACCCATTCGGTTTCTCAGTTCGGAATCCTTCAGAAGCTTTCCGACACACTCCGACAATCTGTCTATGTCGCCGGGAGTGCACATGTAACCGTTAACTCCGTCTTCAACCACCGTAGGTATTCCTCCCACATTGGTTGTAACAACCGCCAGTCCATGACCCATTGCCTCCAACAGAGCCATCGGAACTCCCTCATTATACGAAGGGAACAAAAATATACCGGATTGACGTAATAATCTATCTTTATCCTCGCCTCTGACCCATCCGGGGAAGGCAACTTCGATATCACCGAAGCGGCTTTGAAGCTCTTGTATGTCACCGTTACCTGCCATAGTCAAAGTAAACGACATGCCCCTAAGACGTTCAAATATTAAAGGAATATCGTAGCAGCCTTTTCGCTGACCAATCTCTCCCATGAAAAGGACATCCGTTGAGTTACTGATTTCATCCGCCTTGGGTATTTCACAGTAATTCGATATAACTTCGATTCTGTCCTTTGGGACAATCAATCCAAGCCTGTCCCTCCACTCCTTCGAAAGGGCAATCAGTTCGGAGCATTTTCGATAGCACTTTTCGACCGCCTTCTTCTTGGACTTCGACGCGTTGGCATAAAATCTGTCAAATTCGGCTCCGTGAATATGATTAACCACCGGAATATGCCTTCTAAAAGCCATATTGATGAAAGGGCGCTTACGGTAAAAACTCGGTCCGAATGATGAATGAATATGCACCAAATCTATCTCATTGTTGCGAAGTATTCTTCTAAATTCTGCATAAGCCCCCAATGCCTTGGTAAGTTTTTGAAGTTTACTTCCGTTTCTGTAGGACTCGACATATATAATTTCCGCGTCCTTTATTCCGTTCTTTCTGTAACCGTTCACAACCGAAGCTATGCCACCCATAACCATTTGGTCGGGAACTACCATCAGAACCTTCATCACTTGGAACCCTTTCCGGTAAATACAACAGCTATCGTTTTAAATAGAATCTTCATATCGAGTTTAAGCGACCATTCGTCGATATAGCGAAGATCGAGCTTAACAACCTCATCGAAATTGTCTATATCCGAGCGACCCGATACCTGCCAAAGACCGGTAAGTCCGGGCGTCATCGAAAGTCGTCTTCTGTAATACTGATTATATTTTTCGAATTCATCGACTGTTGGCGGGCGTGTTCCGACCAAACTCATATCGCCCTTCAAAATGTTAAAGAACTGTGGAAGTTCATCAATACTTGTCTTTCTGATGAATGCCCCGACCTTGGTTATTCGAGGATCGTTCTCCATCTTAAACATCAGACCGTCCACCTCGTTCTGTGCCATAAGTTCTTTCTTTCTGTCTTCGGCATCCACGTACATTGATCTGAATTTCAATATCTTAAACCGTCTGCCGTTTCGTCCTATTCTGACCTGAGAGAAGAACACGGGGCCTTTGGAATTAAGCTTAATGGCAAGTGCCACGAAGGGGGTAAATATAACAGTAATGATACAGCCTATCAATCCGCCCACAATATCCATAAGGCGCTTGAGCATAAGCTTCTTGTAACTCTTTTGGAAATGACTGTAAGTTATAACGGAATACTCTCCGAAAGAACCTACGCTCGACCTTTTGGTATCAAGGTCCGGTATCTCGACACAGTAATTACATATGACACCCATGTCATCAAAGAAACTTATCACTCTGTTGATTTTCGACTGCGGATGATTCGGTGCATAGATAAAAACTTCATCTATGGCCTTGGTCATCATATCCTTGAAAAAGTCTTCGCTAATCGACTCTATATCAATTACTTCAAGAAGCTGATAATTAAGTCCAAGCGATTTATTGAGCTTTGATTCAACGCTTTCAAGAACATCAGAGCCTGCTATGGCAATAACCTTGGTTTTGACAAGCTCCGAAGAATAATAAGTCTTCATACCCTGCTTGAATATAAAGTGGAACAGAAGCATTCCCGCAATGTCCAAAACAACGAAATATACCATAACCCAACGTGAGAACGTATCGGCCCATTTAAGGAAATACATGACCGTCTGAACCGTCAAAACCATGATGACGTTCATCTTGGTTATTCTCCAAAGTTCCGACCATATGCCACGTCGCATGAAACCGTTATGCCAGGGCTTGATGAATGTATAAATCGTTGCAAACAACACGCAGAATACTCCCACCATGAAGTGAGAGTTCTTATCGTACATGTCGCGGAAGTTACCGAATCTGATATACGTAGCAAGGACAAACATAATCGCTATCGTAACCATATCGATAAGCCACAGTCCGTATGTAATTATGACTTTATTTTTATTATTCATAACTGATTTATTATGTGTTCGTTACACACCCATTGTCTCAAGAATCACTGCATTAACCTTGTCAACATCAAAGATGTCTTCTGCCAGTTTTCGACCGTTGGCCGCCATTTCTTCGGCTTGGGATGTATTATCCATAAGTTCAATCATCTTTTCGGTTATGCTGTTAACATCCTTAACAGGAACCAGGAAACCGTTCACACCGTCCTTAACCGTTTCCCTGCATCCGGGAGCATTCGTGGTAATAATGGGTCTTCCCACCGACATGGCTTCAAGATTCGTCTTCGGTGTTCCTTCTCTGTATGATGGAAGCACATATACACTGCAATCGTTAAGATACGGGCGCACATCCTTCTGTTCTCCGAAATATTCAATTATTCCGTCATTTATATATTTACCCAACTCCTCTTTGGTTAAGGATGTAGGATTGGTATCAAAAGGACCGACCAGCATGCAGCGCGCTTCGGGGCGTTTGGATTTAAGTTCCCTGCACGCCTCAAGATATTCGAACACACCTTTATCTTTCAAAAGTCGTCCGATATACAATGTGGCGAATCCCTCCGGCAGAGGAGTCTTCGCGAAATGCTCGGTATTAACACCCGATCCGTGAAGCATTACCACTTTTTGATTTTTGATAACCTTATATTCTTTGAAAGTCGACAGGTCATCTTCATTTTGGAAGAATACTGTCTTCGCCTTCTTAAGTGCTATCCTGTATTCCGTCATCATAAGATTTCGAACCAGTTTCGTTTTGAAATTATCCTTCAAAAACAGCGATCCCAAACCTGCTATCAGAGGATACACTTCTGAAATTCCAAGCTTGGCTGCCGCCATGGAACCGTAAATTACGGTTTTGGCCTGGAAGGTAAATATCTTATCCGGCATGATTTTGGACAGTTCTTCCTTAATCGACTTAAGTGTCTTAAGGTCATTTAAAGGATTCATTCCGTTCCTGCTGACCTGAATCTGTCTATATATAATTCCGTTATCCTTAAATGAATCTTCCCACTCCGATGCACTTTCGTTTCCGAGTGCATATACCTCGCAGCCTTTGGCAGCGAAGGCTTTCATCATGTCTGTTCTAAACCAAAACAGTGCCGGAGTGTGGCAGGATATTACTGCTATTTTCATGTTAATTACATTCTCCGTTATATGCGTGTTGCAACGCGCGTGTCATTTCTGTTCATCGGATTGCTTCTGCATCTGTCCCGTTCCGCCTTCAACCACACCTTCATGTTTGAAAACTTTGGCGAAGGTTCCGAAGAAACATTTGCAGTCAAAAAGGAATGATTCCTTGGCTGCATACTCACCGTCAAGCTTGGCTTTGACCGGTATTTCCAATTCGTCGCGCCCGTTAATCTGCGCCCAGCCGGTGAGTCCGGGACGTACATCATTGGCACCGTATTTATCTCTTTCTTCTATCAAATCAAACTGATTCCACAACGCCGGACGCGGACCTATAATACTCATTCGTCCTGTGAAAATATTGAACAGTTGCGGTAATTCATCAAGCGAATACTTGCGGATAAACTTACCGCATCCAAGTAAATACTGTTCGGGATTATCCAACATGTGTGTCGGTACATCGTGAGGTGTGGACAGCTTCATTGACCTGAATTTCCAAAGCATGAAGTGATTCTTGTTAATGCCGACACGCTTTTGCTTAAATATCGCAGGTCCCGGATCTTCAGCCTTAATAATAATGGCTATTATTCCCATCGGAATTGAAAGAAGCACTATTCCGATGCCCGAAAGCAATATATCTATGAATCTTTTGATTATCTTGTCGTAAAGTTTCCGTTTGACATATCGCCTGCACCTTCTGGCAAACCTGAATCCCTTCATCTTAAGCATAATAAGTTTCTTTCGAAAATCCGAAACCTTGGGCATGACAAGGTGCTCATAATCCTTAATATGTTCTTTCAAATAAGTCGGATATGATTCATCAATGTCGACCCGAACGAACTTGGCATCACGTCCGAACATATCCTGACCGAGTATCAATCTGTCCTTGGCTTCTTTGAGTATGTCTTCGGTGTTGTATTCCTGGTGAGCCGCAGCTACAACCTTAACTCCGATTCGCTTCGCAACATCCGTCTCGTGCAAAGAACCCATGTATCCAAAATGCCATCCGCCGTCAGATATACGCACACTCTTGGGACTTTCGACAGGGAACTCACGTATCCTGATAATTCCGTCTTCGGGTATGTTCTTCTTGGACATTACCTTGGTTCCAAGCCACATCTTGCGTTCCGGCGTTGAGGATTGCCTCTTTATGCGCTTTTCTTCCGGGAATTCTCCGGTAATGCTCAAAAGTTTGCCTGAAACTTCCTCCATATTCAGATATACGTAGAACATTCGCTGTGCCAGATGATATACCTTATCGGAATCAAAATCGGCAACTATATCTTTGATAACTTCGGGATTGGGAATTTCATCCACATCACCGAAAATTATCACATCATCATCTTTGGCATCCGTAAGTCCCATGGCCAAATGATTCTTCTGAAAGTAATCACGCTCATGAGTTTTTAGTCCATCACCAAGCTCATCGACTACAATGTACTCAATCTTATCAAGCCAGGGAGCAAACATATCTTGATACGCTTCAAAACAAAGCTCCTTGGGCTGTCCCGAGAAGGTGTACTTCGCCTCTTCGATGACGAACCTGTCAACATAAGGGTCCATGACTTCAAGATGAAGTTTCAATATATCCAATTCATTAAAAAACGGAAATAAATCGTATACCATACTAATGTCTCGTCACTTACAATTCTTATGAATTCCCAATATGTTTCGCACCGGTCTTGATATGTTGGCCAAAAATTCGTATATCTTGGTCCCCGGAGCCGTGAATTTGGGGTATGAAGCATTCTCATCCCACCACTTATGAAACACGAACGGTGTCATGCCTGTCGTTTCCGGCATGGTATGCTCACGTCCAAAATATCTTGCCACTTCAATCGGAGCGAACTTAAGTCCGTCCTCCTCCATTTGGCACTTGCTCATGGCACACAAGAAGATGTCTTCGTTATAATCTCCGTCCGGAGTTCGGCGCCATTCAAGGTTATGTGCCTTGGGATATTCCAAGAGCCTCTTGGAGCGTAAAGATACACTGTTTCCGACTCTTACGACGTTTCCTCTCGCATCATAATATGACTTATGATTCGGGGTGGGCATCGGCCACGGCGAACCTATGTAATCGTAGTCTAAGAATTCATCCTTCCAAGATTCGGGATTAACCACGAACCCATCATAGTGAACCAAAAGCATGTAATCGGTATCAACATATTCGGCTAAATCATACACCATCATATGATTGAACATATCAATATTGGTTATCGGTTCACAATGCTTATAGGTGATTTCCTTCGGCAGATGCTTTGGTCTTTCATGGGTAACCAAAACAACCTCTCCGAAATTAATCCCTCTCATACTGTATTCAAGAGCCTTGACGGTTTCGTATATCTTAACCGAAGAGACGGCTATCAATGTCACATTGGGTAGATTAAGCAAGTGTCGTCTCCTTTAATTGTCCGTCTTCAACCTTATAAATCACGTCACACTTCTCAATGGTATTGAGTCTGTGAGCGATAATAACCATGGTCTTTCGGCCTCTGAAAGCGTCGACTGCTTCCATAACCGCCGCTTCCGTTTCGTTATCCAAAGCAGAAGTTGCCTCATCGAACACCAAAATGTCCGGATTGTTGTAGAGCGCTCTGGCTATACCGATACGCTGTCTTTGTCCTCCCGAAAGTCGAACTCCGCGCTCGCCTATGGTTGTGTCGAGTCCTTCCGGCAAAGATTTAATAAACTCATCCAACTGGGCTTCCTTCAATACTTCCCAAATTCTGTTTTCGTCAACACGATCGGCATCTATACCGAACGCAATATTGTCTCTGATACTCTCGTCAACCAAATATATGGTCTGCGGTATATATCCTATCTGGGCAAGCCACGATTCGTAATTCTTAAATATATCCGTACCGTCACAGGTTATGGTTCCTTCCTGCGCACGCAGCAATCCAAGCAAAATATCCACCACTGTCGACTTGCCGGCACCGGATGCACCCATAATACCGACCGACTGACCTCTTTGAACAGTCATATTGGCATGGTTGAATATGAGCTGTTCGGATCCCGGATAATGATAAACTATATCTTTGAGCTCAATTCTGTCTTTTAACTTAAGCGGTTCGCTAATCTCCTTCTTGGATACAGCTCTCATGGGAGTATCGAGTTTCATACCATCCTGAAGATTCTCATAAACATAATTCAAGCTGGGTTCTGTATAAGCAATTTCGGTCAGATAAGTGTTAACTCTGTTAACCGAAGGAAGAACCCTGACTGCTGCCACCGCGAAGGTTGTCATCGTAGTAAGCATAGCCTCTACATCACCGTTGCCGGAAATGTAAATCGCAACGTAAACGAGCATCGCCACTATGAATACTGCTTCTATCATCAGTCTCGGAAGGTTATTAAGCACCGCATAATCTCTGGCTATGTTGGCACCGTCGTAACCGGTTTCGTAATAGTTTCTGATAAAGAAATCTTCTCTGTTTAATACCTTAACATCCTTCAATCCGTAAATAGCTTCGATTCTCCACTTGGCTATTCTTGACTGAACAGACTGGTTCGTTGTACCGATTCTGTTGAGTCTTGGCTTAATTACCTTGGCAACAATCAGCGTCAATATTCCGAACACCGCTATGATGAAAAGCGTCAGCTTCACATCCTGGAATAAAAGCAAAACAAAAATCAGGAAAGAAACTACCGCTTCCGTTGCCAGATTAAGCATAGCCAGCATCAGTGAAATCATCTGTGGAATATCGGAATCCGTTATTCTGAAGATTGTCGGAATATCCGTTCCAAGATAGTCCTCGTAAGGACGATTCAAAAATTCACGAAGCACACGGCTTATCATCACATTCCTGGTATGTGCAATGAATGTCGCCTGCTTTCTGGCCAGCAGTAAAAGGTACAGATTCTTAAGAATGTAAATAACTATCAAAAGCACAATAAGAGCTATGGTTACACCGTTGCCCTTGGTGACGTCTATATTCAGCGTCTTGCAAATATTCGAAAGAAATTCAAACTTATTGATGACTTCTGCCATCTTTTCCGGACTCACAATAGCGGTCACCACCGGAATCATTGCACTTACTCCGAGAGTTTCAAGCAATCCCCCGAAGAATATCATGACTCCGAGTCCGAGCATCGTACGTTTCTGCTTTTTATCCAAAACAGATGTTAATTTTTTAAACAGTGACGGTTTATTCAAATCTATTACTTCCTATTTTTATGCTTAACAATTCATTTTATCAAAAATTGATGAATTTTTGAAGTTGTTGACAGGATTTTCCGCTAAACATCAACGATTCCTAAGCGGAATTATTGTGTTCTCGTATATCCTGACAGTGTTAAAATACAAGGACGGAGACTTTAAAAAAAGCTTCATTCTGGCTCTGTCTCCCGCCTTGGCGAAATCGTTGGCATAGATAAGTTCTATATTCGTCTTGTCCTTGTGAATATCATCAGCCAATCTTCGCGCTTCTTCCTTCATACCTCTGTATCTAAAATCAAGATAATAGAACAGCATCCTGCGATAGAAATGGTATCCTGCCTTAATTGCCGTCTCATAAAGCTCCATATCCTTGAACATTTTAATCTGCTCACGCCAAAACGGAATCTCGTCATTGAATCGTCTGTCGGCATATTTCTTAAGCACTTCCGGCGAAGCATTCTTGATGTTCATAATACTGCCCGAGCGGTCCAGTGTATAAAAATACAACGGCTTGTCAACGAAAACGCACTTGTTGCAGGTTGCCAAAGCTCTTCCCGTATACATGATATCTTCGGAATTGTGACCTTCCGGAAATTCAACTCCGGCTACCAGTTCCTTTTTAAAAAGCTTGCTCCAAACCGAGTTATAGATATGGAAACTTCTGTTGTCACAAACATACGCATCCAAAGCATCTTCGCGCCCCATAAGGTATGTCTGACCCGAAAACTCTACTTTCCTTGCCCCCGGCCCCATCTGTTCATATCCGCAAACGGCCAAATCGGTCTTGTTATCTTCACAGGCTCGCAGCATAAGTTCATACATCGAAGGGGCAATATAATCATCGCCGTCCACATATCCTATATAGTCGCCGGTTGCTATTTTAAGTCCTGCATTTCTTGCGCCGGACAACCCTCTGTTTCTTTGATGAATTACGCGAATCCTCTCATCCTCAAGGGCATAGTTATCGCATATTTGAGATGTCATATCGGTTGAGCCGTCGTCAACTACAATAATCTCAAGTTCCTTATATGTTTGTGCCAATATACTGTCCAGACATTTGGGAAGATAGTCCTCAATGTTGTAAGCCGGGACGATTATTGAAATCTTCTTCATAAATCACCTACTATAGACGAATCATATCCTGAGTATAAATATCTTTACGTTCTGCCGAATTAATCCAGCGCTTTGGAGCAATAACCTTCTTATTGGGATTCTTGTTAAGATACGCTCCCCACCAACTGAAGCTTGAGTTGGCAATGATGTTATGCCCGCACATGCTCATAAGGCACATATCCAAATATCCGGTACTTTCATCCGTACCTTCAATAATCTTCATCGTAATTCCTCGGTCCACATATTTCTTGGACCACGCCTTGGCCCACTCACTGTCATTGGAGAACACGAGAAACTTCCTTACATCCGACAGTAATCCGATGGCCTTGGCATAATACTCCTCCGTGCAGATTCCGCCGTACTGCTCTTCAAGTTCCAAATAATCCCCGCGCCTGATATGGACGGAGGCGGTCAAAGCAAGCGCTTCCTCATCATCTTTCAAAAGTCCCAGCGCCTCCCCAACGATGCTCTCTTTAAACGTGAAGCATTCAAGAACTTCATCCTTGATATCTTCAAAATATTTCTCCGACTGAAAATAACCTGTAATATAGGAATTGTCTTGCATCAGCAGTTTGGGATCAAACTCGGCACTGCTTTCATGATATTCGCGGGATTTTCTCCCGAAGGTATGCCTTCTGATTTTATTGAGCAGTCCCGGATACGAATCCGTGAATTCCATGAATTCATCCCTCGTACATTTAGGATAATCAATTCCGAAAGCATCAAGGCAAATGGGACGGGCATTATCCCTTCCTTCATATTCTGTGAAATCCTCAAATTTCACATCAATCCCCATATTCAGATATTTCATACCGAGCGCGTACTGGAACATCTGATTCCCAAGTCCGCCGGTCATTCTGATAATATTCATCTTACCTAACCTATATACATTACTTAACTTTCTTCTCAACTCGTCCTTTGGGATTAATAAGAACCATTCCTTCGGTAAAGATATCATGAGTATCAATACCGTTGAGCCAGTTGCTCGGAGAAATGACTATCTTGTCCGGATTGTCATTAATCCACGCCCCCCACCAGCTAAAGCTTGAGTTGGACATTATATTGTGCCGGCATTTACTAAGAAGAAACATATCAAGATATGAAGTATACTCGTCATTGGCCTCGACCAGAACGAAACGACTTCTTAGTTTGAGAATGTCGACATTGCTCATGCCCTTGGTAATGAACCCTCTGATTATATCTTTAAGCCAGTTCTTGACCCACTTGGGTTCGTTACTAAAGACGAAGAACTTGGCATTTTCGACTCTCTCATCAATATACTTAATGGCAGCACGATAGTACTCCGTGGTGCATATGTTTTCGTACAATTCCTCGTTGTATCGCGAATCGCTTCGCCTTATATGAAGCCCGACAGCATTACAGGAAGTAATGTCACTGTAATAAGGCAGGAAATTGCTGTTGGCACGAGGCGTAATACTCAGTTCCTCAATCGGAGGAAACGTATACGTCTTCTTAACCTCGGGAAGTATGTCTTCAAAATACTTCTGTGACATGAACTTACCCTTTAGGTAAACGTCATCGTTTTCCAAAAGCTTCGGATCATACATACCGATTTCGTTGTATATTTTGGTGCGCTTACCCGTAAAGAGCTTTCGAAGTCTGGCACCCACGGTAGTTGAGCCGTCAGTGTACTCATTAATCTCATCCCATGTTGCTCTTGGGTAATCAATATCAAAAACAGACAGCATGATCGGTCTTGTTCGATCATCCTGATACTCGTTAATATCATCAAATTTAACTTCGCGTCCCATTGATACAAGTTTCATATACAATGCATACTGAAACATCTGTCTTTCAAGGCCGCCGGACATTCTGATTATATTCATTCTATTTCTCCGCCAAGCGCTTTGGCCATATTATTCCACATCTTAGGCACTCCCTCGGGTCATCTTTGGGCTAACCACTGCTCGAATACCAACACGTACCATATCTGAACACGCCATATGCCGCGCTCTATAAGGTCATTCCACATCTGCCATACTATATCGGGATTCAAAAGGCCCTGCGCTCTAAGCATATCTTTATCAATCAAAGCTTCTGCCCAGGCCCGCAACTCCTTGTCTTCCCTTAGCCAGTCCATAATCGGAATACTGAAGCCCTTCTTGGGTCTGTCCATCATTTCCTTGGGAACGTATCTGTACAAAACCTCTCTTAGAACCTTCTTACCGACCTTGTCGTCCTTCAGATACTCAATCGGAAGCGTCCAGGCGAACTCAACTATATCTTTATCAAGCATCGGAACTCTGGTTTCAAGCGAAACCGCCATCGCCGTTCTGTCCACCTTGACCAAAATGTCGTCCGGATGGTACATCATCATATCCATCAGCATAATATCGTGGTTGACTTCTCCAGTATAATTGGGCTCTATCGTTTCATTAATGCACTTGGCACGATTAGGTGACAAAGATATACGACCGATTCCGGCGTTAACTTCCTGCGAAATATTGTACAGATGCTCCGGACCGCGTGCGCCAAGCAAAGTGCCTTTAATTCTAATCATATCCTTCCTGGCCAACGGAGTATGAAGCACCAGACCGCTTACCGGCTTTCGAAGCCAATAGGGAACATTCTTCATCTTATTCCAAATTCGTTCCACGGAATTGTAACTGACATAACCGCAGAACAGTTCATCGCCTCCGTCGCCCGAAAGGGAAACGGTCACATGTTCTTTGGTCATCTTGGAAACAAGATACGTTGGTATCTGAGAGCTGTCGGCGAAAGGTTCGCCGAACATAAACGGTATTTGGGGAATAACCGCCTTGGCATCAGCTTCCGTTATATAAAGTTCCGTATGCTCCGTTCCCAAATGCTGAGCTATTTCCTTAGCATATGTAGCTTCATTATATTTAGGATCTTCCATGCCTATGGTAAAGCTCTTGACTTTGGAGGTGTTCAGGCTCTGCATAAGAGCCACCGTAGTTGACGAATCGATTCCCGCAGACAAAAATGCTCCCACGGGAACATCCGCTACCATCTGATCTTTGATGGAAGCTTTCAAAAGTCTGTCAAGCTCATCCGCAGCTTCCGTGAAGCTTCCTTTGAATTTATTGGCCTGTCCCCCTCTTGCAACATCCTTGATTGACCAATACGCAGTTATCTCTTCCTGGCAGTCAAGATTAAACGGTGCCTTAATCTTCAATATGGTTCCGGGGGGCAGCTTATGTATTCCCTCATATATACTGTAAGGAGCCGGAATATATCCGTGAATGAAATAAATATCCAAAACATCCCTGTTAATCGGATTATTAAATCCCTCAACCTTGGCAATCGAACCGATATCCGAAGCAAAGGCGAACATATCGCCGACGCGGCCGTAATACAGCGGCTTTTCGCCTATTCTGTCACGGCAAAGATATACGACCTTCTCCTTCGTATCATATACAGCAATTCCGAACATACCCTTGGTTAAAGAAACAGCTTCCTCAAATCCGTATGCATCTATCAGCTCAAGCAAAACCTCCGTATCAGACGTTCCGTTGAAATCCGAATCTTTGATATTCAGCTTGGGATCATCCAAAAGCATCTTTCTAAGCGCCCGATGATTATATATTTCGCCGTTAAAAACAGTTACGTAACGACCGTTATGTGAAGTCATCGGTTGTGCGCCGGTTGGCGTAATATCAACGATTGCAAGGCGTCTGTGACCAAATGCCACCATGCCGTCGGGGGATATGTATGTACCCTCAGAATCCGGTCCTCGGTGAATCATTCGATTCTTCATAGCCTCTATATTTTGTGGTTGATTCTTATGACAGTTTAACAGTCCGACTATTCCACACATGCGTTTGCTATCTCCTAAATTGCATTTTAAAAATCAAATTGTCTTTATTTTTCAAACAATTATAACTTTGAAAAAATTGCTTTAATTGTCAGATAATTGTATTCTTTTTAAATATCATTAGTTATTATTTGCTTTTCCTTGTTTTATGATGCTTTGAAGAACATCTCTCCACTGTTTGAGAACAACTTCCGGTTTAAAAATATCGCGCGTAGCCAATGCTTTTTGAGAAATTCGGTTAATTTCGTGCAAGTTATTTAAAAGATTTTGCAAGACATCTTGCATTTTGGCTGTATCACCTACCGGAATTAACAGACCATTCTCACCGGGGGTAATCAGTTCACCCGGACCCCCGCTTGGGCAGTCAGTGGATATACAACATATAGAAAGACACATTGCTTCGATAAGTGTATTGGGACTACCCTCCGTATTTGAGGTCAATACGAAAACACGTGCTTTTTTAATAGCATCGGCAACATTCGTAATTCGCCCCGGAAGCTCGATTTTATCAGCTTTTCCAAGGGTTTTAACATATTCCGTAAGTGTCTCTTTGAGTTCTCCTTCACCGAAAATCTTAAGTCTGTATTCCGGGAATTCATCACTTATATTGCTAAACGCATCGATAATCATCTTATGATTCTTATTGGCATCAATTCGTCCCACTGCAACAATTAATGGGTCTCTTTCATCCAAAGGAACCGGCTGCGTCATGAACTTCTCATTAAGAGGATTCTTAAGAATCACAGCCTTATTGCGTATCTTCTTAGGAAAATATGCAAGCTGGCCTCCTGTTTGCAAGATTACGCTTTGAGCTTTGGCAAACAGCGTCTTACTCAATATACGCATCCACGTATTATAGTATTCTTCCGTAGGTTCGCCTCTTACCGCAACGGCAACCGGAATTCCCATTCTGCCTGCCGTAAGAAGTGCCATAATATTGTTCTTTCCTATGAAAGACAATACCAAATCGGGATTAATCTTTCGAATAATGTTGCCAAGCTTATTTTTCCTGGCTTTATAATTCGAAATTCGGCCTATTACGCCGCCTTTAGTCTCATCTTCGGTCAAATCCCAAACATATCTGCCAACGGCCGGATTAAGCTCATATTCATCCTTTTCAACATGAAGCGACACTATCGATACTGTATCACCGCATCTGACCAGATAATCCGATAAATTGGCTATTACTCTCTCGGTTCCGCCGCGATTCATGGAACCAATCATTATTGCAATATTCATACCTCTACCACTTGCTGCAAATCATTAAAATCCGTTTCGTTTATTCCCACTTGCCGTATATTTCTTCCCATTCTTCGTATGGGAGAGCTATTACATTATCTATACCCATATATTCTTCATAGTATCCGTTAATCCAAAATTCGGGATCTTCACAGGTTTCGGCATCGTAGGCAGTAGTGAATCTGTTGTTAAATTCCGGATGGTAATTCGGTATGACAACGGTATTCTCGCCTCGGTCTATCGCTTCTTGAATCATGGATATTCTTGAATCCTCTTCTCTTTTGATTCTGGCCAAATTGACGAGATTCTCGAAATAATCAAAGAACATCAAAAGGCACATAACAGCGGCCAAGGCATATATAACCATGCAGCTTCGGCCGGATTCTTCCTTCTGATTAAATATCCGTACGATTCCCTCAATTGCTGCTATCATGAAGAAAACTCCGGCTCCGAAGAACGCCCTGTCGGGAGGAAGGGTTACCAGAATCAATGCGTATGACGTAGCCATTCCTATAAAGATATACTGTATAAACGAGCTGTTTCTAAAGCTTTTGAAACGTTGCAGTTGCTTGGTCGCCACTAAAATAACAAGAGCTATTGTTATAATGATAAGCAACGGCAAGAAGAGATTTTTCATCGAAACCGTTACTTTGTAAATATGTGAGAAATACTTCATAATACCGTCATAATTCTCTGCATCTGCAGACAAATCGGCACGTTGTGCATTTCCGGGAGATCGAATCATCATAATTAAGCCAAATGCAAGCCCCACTACAGAGGTAATGGCATAAAGCGGTATTCGACGCTTACCTTTGGGCATATCAATCAAATAATTGGCAGTCAGTATTATAACAAACAACAAAGCTCCGCCCGAGGTATTTTCGCTGCACCATCCGGCAATAACCGCAAATATCAGCATACCCAAAGCTTTCAGAATTTGCGGCCGTTTTCCGCGATTTCTATCTTTATCCGAATCCTGCGACAATTCCGCAGCGCCTGTGGTGCCATGCAATGTTTTCGGGTTTTCTGCAGGATTGCGCATTTCCGATTTAAGAAGCGTACGGTACAAAAGACAGAAGCCGAAAATAAATACCGAACCCCACAAATAGTTGCATGCCCCCGACGTCCACAGCATCGTCTGTCCGAAGCATACCGGGAATATCCACAAAAAGGTCAGACACAAAAGAAGTACGGGAATATCATAGCGTCTTCTCCTGCCGATGAATCCGTACATAATGAGCACCAAAGCCGTGAACATGAGACTGTTCATTACATTGAAAAATCCCATTCCGAACCACAGACTGAATCTGATACACAACTGACCGACGAAACGCCCGTTATGTCCGTTATAATCGCCCCACTGTTGAACAAACAAATCGCCTATTCCGGTTGCCTTTCGTACATCATAGGTGAATGTTAAATCATCCGATAGGAACGGCGTAAAGAAGTTATATGCCAAAATTGCCAGGAATATAACTCCCACCAATATGAAAAATATTGTTTTACGATGTTTATCAACGAAATTCATCTTCTACCTCATGTATTCTAAATACCACTGCTGGAATACAAAGAGCGGCCAGCATATTTTCGAATAATTGGAACCGCTGAACTGCCCACTGTCTCCATTCTCCAGATAATCCTTAACAAACTTAACGGTCACATCCGGTTCAAATATTCCCTGACGAACCAAAAAGTCCCTATCCGTCATATCAAGGAGCTTATCCTTAAGAGGTCCCCTAAGCCACTTATCAAGCGGCACTCCGAAACCGACTTTGGGTCGATCCAGCATTTCCCGGGGAATATAATCATAAGCAATATCCTTAAGGATACGTTTCTTATTGCCCTTATCATATTTAAACGAGTGGTCGAGTCTGAATGAGTATTCCATCACATCAACGTCCAAAATAGGGCATCTTGACTCAAGCGAATATTTCATGGAAGCTCTGTCCATCTTGCACAAGATGTCTCCGGGCAGATATGTATCCATATCAAGGAGCATTCTGCGTGTCTGCCACGATTTAACCTTATATTTATCATCGAACTCATACTTACATGAAAGCGTATCACCCAAAACCATCTTCTTCGCTATATCAGTGTAGTTTTGCGAACCGAACTGAGTTTTGGTCGATTTATTTCTGTTGTCCGCAATTACCTTAACCTTAAACGGCAACTTATCTCCGAGTTTAAGCCCTCTAAGCAGCGGAAGCGATGTAAACGTGCTTACTATGCCGCCCAGCGCATCGAGTTTTTGAGCCTGTGCAATCAATTCGTATACATTGTATCCGCAGAAGAACTCGTCACCGCCGTCTCCGGAAAGCGCAACCGTCACCTTGGATCTGGCAAGCCCGGACACCAGCATACTCGGTATCTGCGAAGAATCCGCGAACGGCTCGTCATAATATTTGGGAATGCTGTCCACCAAGTCAAACATCATATTCTCATCGATATACAGTTCCGTATGGTCGGTTCCCAAGTACTCCGCTACCTGCTTGGCATACTTGGCCTCATTATATTTTTCTTCATTAAAGCCTATCGAAAAAGTCTTGACCGGAGTCTGCGCACATTCGCGTGCTATCGCCGTAACCAAGGATGAATCGTATCCTCCGCTTAAGAACGTCCCAAGCGGCACATCCGATATCATTCGAAGACTTACAGAGCGTCTAAGAAGATTCTTAAGTTCTTCTTTGGCCTGTGCATAATCCGTAACCGGGTTTAGACGCATTTTGGAATATGTTTCCCACACATCCCAATATTTCCACGTTTGAGCCTTGCCATTGGCAAATTTAAGTATTGATCCGGGTTCAAGTTTATAGACATTCTCAAATATAGAATCCGGCGCATTAACGCACAACTGACAAAGATATCGTGAAAGTACCTGAGTCCTTATTTGTTTCCCAAACCCCGGACGAGCCATCAGTGGCTTAAGTTCGGAAGCAAAATACAGATTCTCGCCATCAAGCTCGTAATACAGAGGTTTCTTGCCAATTCTGTCACGACAAAGATATACATCTTCCGTATCCCTGTCATACAGGCATATCGCAAACATACCGTTAAATCGCGCTACGGCATCTATTCCCCACTTCAAATATGAAGCAATAATCACTTCCGTATCCGAATCGGATTTAAAAGGATAATCCTTCAACTCTTCCTTAATTTCGCGATAATTATATATTTCCCCGTTGAAAACAACCGTTATTCTACCGTCAACAGAAGACATTGGCTGATGTCCGCCCGGAGTAAGATCGATTATTGCCAATCTTCTTTGAGCCAAGCCGATATTATAACCACTCATAGTGCCTTTCATAGGGTAGATTTCAACACCCTCATCATCAGGTCCCCTGTGAATCATCGTGTCATTCATCGCCTTCAGTTCCCGGCTTGTTATATTCTGTTTACTTACAAAACCGCTAATTCCACACATTTTAATTCGTTCTCGTTATCTGTAATTCGTCACTTATTCGCATCTTCTTTGTTCTATCTGTTGGCGCCGTCTATGACTTTAGCAATATAGTCGTACCACTGTCTTGTTATTTCATCGGCATTGGTACGCAACTTGATTTCGCGGGCTTTTTCGCCAAGTTTCTTGGCATATTCCGGATTCTCTATAAGCTTGTTAATTCCCTCGGCCAATGCATCGGGATTCTTAATCGGCACCAAAAGGCCGTCAACTTGATCCGTCATAACTGTTTTCGGGCCTCCGCAAGGACAATCCGTTGCCACTATCGGCATTCCCATCGCCATTGCCTCCAAAAGTGTATTGGGAAGTCCCTCCCAATCGGAAGAGAACGCATACACCGAAGCCAGAGGAACCAATTTCTCAAGTTCATCCGAGCCGCCCATAAGATGAATAAAATCTTCGGCCTTATATCCCTTAATCTTTTCTTCCAATATTTCTTTGGTTCCGTCAAATGAATCCGGACCGTATATCTTTAAATCATACTCAGGATGCTTGGCATGAACCTTCATAAATGCATCTATCAGCATAGGCTGATTTTTGAAGTCAACCAGTCTGGCGTGTTGAACAACCGTAGTTGTTTTCTTCAAAGACAGTGCTTCAAGCTGTGCATCATCAAGAAAATACTTCTCATTAACCGGGTTCAGTATAATGGTTGAACGCTTCTGCCAACGCTTTGAAAAGAAATCTCTTTGTCCAATCGTCTGAAACACCGCTCCGTCCGGTCTATATTTGATGAAAGGCATAACTACGCGGTCTATCGGCCTGTCATAATGACTTACGGGATCCGTTCTGACGCATACTATAACAGCTGTTTCTAATCCCTTGGTAGCAAAGCATGTTCTGTATATGGCTTTCTGGGCGAAAGCTATGACAACATCCGGTTTTTCTTTCTTAATACCGTCGCGAAGATACTTCAATCTCAAAAAGGCTTTGGATAATCTTCCCTTGGATTCATCCTCATCCTTAAGTCCCACATGAATACGCTTAATTCTTGAGTCCAGCTTGAATTCATCTTCACCGAACCACTCGGTTGCAACAATTATCTCATCATTACCTTGGCAGAACGAATTGGCCAAATTTGAAACAACGCGCTCTGCGCCGCCTTGCGTCAGCGTATTAAGATGAAACATTATTTTACTCATAGATGTCTCCTTCAGGACTTACAAATATCCATCCCGGCCACCATCTGGTCATGTCTGCGCGGTTAAATACCTGTGTATTTTTATGTATCGTAGGGCGGATTTTGATCGGATCTTCATAATCATTGAATCTTGCACCCCAAAAACTGAACGTCGAATTGGCAACGATATTATGCTTACACTTGCTCATCAGATAAATATCCAAAAGGCTGTCATTGCCACGGTTTAAATCAATCACCCGCATCTCAACACCGGGATTCATTCCCATAAAACCCGCAACATATTCATAAGCATAATCGGTATCATCCGAAAATACATAGAATTTAGGCTTATCAAGTCTCTCCACGCACAACCTGATTGCTTTGCCATAGTATTCCGATGTGCAGATTCCTCCAAACACTTCCTGATTGGCCGAATCAAGGTAATCGCCCCTTCGCATATGAAGGCTTACCGAATCGCAATCCGCCATATCTTCGACAAGTGATTGAATATCCATAAATCTTGCGCTCTTAACTATAGGAAATTTAATTTCCCTTCTAAGCGAAGGGATAATGTCGTAATAGTAAAACTCGCAGGCAAAATATCCCTCTATATACAAATCCGTTGCTTTCAAAAGTTCAGGATCATATATCGTATCCTCAACATACTTCTTATAGGAAGTCGGTGCAAACTTTCTCTTCATCTTCCCCCAAAAGTTGTCACGGCCGATAAGCTGCGCAACCTCTTCGAGTGTGGCAGTTTCGTAATTCACACCGTCAAGATATTCCAATTCAATCGATCTTTTGGCAAACATGGTTTCTTGGTTGGAACTTCTAAACCATGACAAATCGATTTTGGTCTCAACCCCCATTGAGACGAACTTCTTGTACAATGCATATTGCTGAAGCTGGTTTCCTAATCCCCCCATTAGTTTGATAATAACCATTCTTCGCTCCTTCTCTAAAGACTCCTATGTTTATACAAATTTTCATTATCGGTACGCTTTGGACAATACCGAAATTGTCGGTCCAAGGCTCCATGGATATGCTCCATACACATTCGGATGTAATCCAAGTCCCAAACATTCGGCTTGTGCACCGTATACTTTTCCGTTTTGGATAAATTTCTCTATTCCCGCAACACCCTTATTAAGCATTTCAAAGTACTTATTCATCTGCTGCCTGTCATCTTCACCATTTTGAAAATCAGATTTCAAAACATCCAGTGCGGTAGCCAAAGAATCCAGTATCATAGCGGTTGCAGAGGTATCTGTCGGTTCATTGTTGTCATCCAGTTTCCACTCAAATAAGCCACTTTCATTTTGATACTTGCTGACTATATCTATCGTTATTTTAAACTGCGACTTTATAATTTCGTATGCATCTCTGTTGCAAGGAGCATAAGCCAAATACCCCGCTTCTCCCATAAGAAGCCATCCTACCGCACGTCCCCATCCTACAACTCCGAGTTTGGAATCGGATGCAATTTCATATGCATGATACGGCAGAAGCGTCTCATCATCAATTCCGTACTTTACGAAATTAAGTATTTGCACCTCAGCCGTCTTTAGGGCACGCTCATCGCTATATTTAGCACCGTATAGAGCAAGGAACGGACATACCATTCCAAGCATATCAGCAAATATATTTTTATCCGGCTTGGCAGGATTGTACAAAAGGCTGCCCGCCTCATCTTTGGGGGCATTAATCAAGTATTCGAATATCCTGTCCGCTGCCGATTTAAATCGCTCGTCGTCAGCCTTCCTCAAAAACACAGTACCGCTTATAGCATCCTCCACACTTTTAATCGGACATCCTGCATTTTCCCATCTTTCCAGGAACAGCATCAACTGCTTATTATATACTGAGTCTGCACCTGTATTCGCAGCACCCATATTATTCGTTAATGACGCCTTTCCATTGACATATTCATCATAATCTTCAACCGCCAAAGCCATAATTGCATTCTTCCATCCGATTAAATCAATTTTCGGAATCTCATTGCCTCTTCCAAGACATATCTTGGCAAGGTTTTTGGCTTTTTGCTTAATCGAAATATGCGGATATTCAATCATATCCTCGGTAGCTGTATTAACTAAAGACTCCAGTATTTTTTGTTCCATAAAACTCCGTAAATTTTTCGGCCTGATCATGTACTTCAAAACCGGCTTCACTAATCAAGGTGTTGTACTTGCTTCTTTTGCCGGCCGAATCGATTGCGTCACAGCACTTCACCGCTAAATCGGCCCACACCTTGGGATCATCCTTGATACTTAATGTATGAATCAAATCGGTAACCGCAACTTCATCGCATATTTCATCCGACATAAGCACCGGAAGTCCTGATGCCTGCGCTTCAACCACTGTTCCCGGAAGCCCCTCATATCTCGACGGATAAACGAAGCAGTCCATAGCCTGATAGTATCTGTATGCATCTATCTTATTGCCTAAAAATAGCACGCGTTTGTCAATTTTTAAATTTCGGGCAAGTTCCTGCATTTCCTGCATTCGCGGTCCCTCGCCAAGAAGTATCAACATGGCTTTGGTATCCTTCTGCAATATTTCAGAGAATACTTTCAGAAGATACTCATGATTCTTGGCATAATGAAATCGCCCCACATGTCCGTATATATGATTTTCATCTGCATTCAGTTCTTTTCGCGTCTGTATTCTTGTCTCATAATTATATTTGAATTTTGAGACATCTATACAGTTTGGGACAAAAATCGTCCGGCCCTCTTCAACTGCCGTCCGACCAAACACCGATATTCCCGCAATTTCGGAGCAGGTAAACAAATAGTCTGCCTTCTTCGAAAGATTACGCCTCAGAAACCTTGTCAGCCTGCCTTTCATACCGGCATCAACCCCTGCCGATCTCGCGTGTGCAATCGTAGTCATTCCCATTGTATGAGCTATCGGTAAATATATCGATGCAGTGCTGGTCATATGGCCTTGGACGAAACTCACTTCACCTTTTAAAGAGTCAAGCAGTTTTCTCCACGCCTGTTTATATTCAAACATGTTATATGCTTTAAATCTGGGCAATCTGAATATCCTTCCGCCCATAGATACTACTTCATCTTCGAAATAGCCCTTGGTGTTTCCGTGAACTGCGAAATCAAACTGCACTTTATCTTTATCAATAACACGATAAAGATCCATAATGCGGCTTTCTGCACCTCCTATATTCAGTTGGCCAAGAACATGAAGTACCCGTATTTTATCATTCATAACCTTTTAATTTTATCACATATCCATACAATCTTCCACAGTCGAAGCAGTTGGACTCGAATCAAGCGTTTTCTTCAATTTAAGTCCATTTTGCGCTGCATTTCACGTTGCTTTACTAACGGTTGGACTCAAATCAGCCATGGTTTTCTGATTTGAGTCCATTCATTTTTCCGACATTCACCACCATGCGTCTACGTGTATAAGAACTCTGCCCCAAATCGGCAAGAATCATCTTTCATATACGATGACTATTTTACTTCCTTCATTCGTCTGTAGAGGGTCGAGCGGGATCCTATATTAAGTCTTAGCATCGCCTCTTCTTCCGATATTTCACCCATCCTGAATTTATGTGTGATTTCTTTTAGAAGCATTGGGTCAACTTCCTTTTTTTTCCTGCCGGCGAACTTGCCCTCCTCTTTGGCTTTGGCGATACCGCTTGCCTGTTGCTCATTCGAAAAACTGTCGAACTTATTCAGCATATTTTGAAGAAGATACAGCATTGTATGTCTTTCTTCGGAAGATATTTCTCTTCCGTTCTCATCACTGATCAGAATTCGACAACCGCTTACAAGCAATCTGTATATGTTATATGCAAGCTTGGCATTCGAAGAATCAAAATCGCAGATATGCTCCAAATATACGGTATCATCAATGCTGATTTCGTTTAAAATATCGTTAGTTATCTTTCCGTGATATGAACGACCCACCGCCTTCTCTTCGATGAACAGATTATCGGAAAATACCCTTCTTTCAGACTTTAAGGCCCATTCGAAACGCTCGTATGTATTCATTTCACATTCAATCAAAAAGGAATGCAGATCATCTCTTAGGGAATTCGGGGTACGCATTTTAACGAAACCGGGAATCATATTGACACGATAGTATATCTGTTTATGCGTACTCAAATCATAGCCCGGTATACCTGCAAATACTTTCTTCGGAAGATAATCTATCACGTTCCAGTAGGGATGCAATGCGTACTGGAATGTATTATCTGCGAACTGCATATATTCCAGCTCCGCAATCGAATATACCGAATTATTGCTGTCTGTGCATTTAATAACGCCCGTCTTGGTTTTGGTTGGAACTTGTTCAATTGGAGTAGTAATATCTATAGTTCTCGTAAATTGCCTCCGTATTGCAGCTCATCGTATGCGCTTTTTAGTATCTTACTATATCTTTCCTCATACATGACTTTGTAAAATGCTTTTCTGTCTTTGGATATGACTTCTGTAGAATCGATAAGCTTGTTTATTGCATTCAAATCTATTCTCGGGACTATTCGAAGCAAAGCTTTATCGCATTCTTTATATTCATGACTTCTTATCACTTTCATGAATGACATATTGCTCTCATGTACCAAAATCTCAGAAGATGCATCAAACAGTTTCTCTTCAATTAAGGTCGGAGACTTCATAACCGCATTTAGGGAAGCATCTCCGTTAATCTCGGGATACATACAAGAGTCATTATTATATACAGGAGCCAAGGTGTATTCTCCCAAATGCTCTACATAGCCCCACGAAGTAACGCCCCTGGCCGGATTGGCGTTGAGTGCATCGATAATATACATATCCCAAAAACGATCAATCGAAGCTCTGATGCTGCCGGATTTTCCGCTTGCAATAAGTATATGTTCAATATCATCAAGGCTGTATGAAGACCACTCTCTGTTCCTATCCAGCAGAGTTTCCATTACGCTTTCGAAATCAAGGAAGGTTTCTCCCTTTTTTAGGAAATTTTTGACCAGCACAACTTCCTTTCCGGCATACATTCCCAAAAAGCACTCCTGAACAGGAATACCCAAAAGTCTGTACACACCGCTCCCCAAATATTCCGAAATATGATTATATAGAGGACCTCTGGGAGAATCCTTGCGATATTTAACTATGTAACTGTAGGAACCGATTCGAATCTCATCCTTCATTCCGTTACCCGATATGAAACTGTTCCTGTCAATCTTGTATTGAGTATAATCCTTCACTAAATTCTCTCCTGATTTCGACCGTGTGAACATTTCACTAATATATCACATTTTCGGCCATGTATACATTTCGCAAATATATCACGATTTCAACCGTGTGAACATTTCAAAACCTGCAATTTCACTATACTATCATGCGGCTCGTGTGTCAAATAAGTCGTATCAAATGTGAAACTTACCGCTAACACATATTGAAAAGAAAGCTGCCTCATTCGCGTGGCTTTAGGTATGCGAGATTGTGCACTCGGTTCATTGTCATAACCAAAAATGAGTTCAACTTCCAATTCAGAAATTGAACTCATTGTGAATTACATCATATTGAATAATTATGCGCTGTCGCCTTTTGTGCCTTCAGTCGTCTGATATCTACATTCTATAACATAAGTTACTTACGAAAGACCTGCGTGGTTCTTGAACCAATCCTTATATTCTCTAAAGTCTTTACACTCGGCATCAATGCTATCCACCATAACATCTATCTTTTCCATAACGAGTGTCTGGTAATTCTCAAAATTATCGTATCCTGCCTTGGTCCAAGCAAAAGGATGTGTCAGGATCTGAACTTTCTTATGTCCCTTAATATTCTGTTCATCCGGATAGCCATATCTCCAAATGTGATTGGCATCGGACATATACTTGACATCTACCGGTGTATTCTCATCAACCTCTTCCGCAAATGTAAAGAATTCGTTCTGATATGCATTGAGTTTGCCGGGAATCTTAACATTTTCTGCCAGAACATCCTGAGATGGGCGATGAACAGAAAATGTATCGACGGAAAATCCAAACATTTCACTCAAAATGTCCAATTCTTTCTGAATCTGAGCCCGAACCTGTTTCATATCTGTCAGACCGTTAAGGGCATAATGGAGTCCTATATGCTGACCTCTCTCATGCATGTCCTTGATCATATCCATATTGCGTCTTGAAAGAATATTATAGGAATTATTGGTCCACTGAAAGAAATAGTTGGAAGTAAAGTCCATGCTCTCTTCCACTTTAGACAATTCATACGCCCTTTCAACGCTGTATTCAACGTCATGACGCATAATAATGAACTCGTCCTGATTAATTGCCTTCTTATAGCTGCTTGCGTGCCCCGTTGATTTAATTATCCTGATTATTTCCTTGTAATCATCGTACGAAAACATATTTTTCTCCTATCCGCGACTTTGTAATGTAATTAAATGTTTGGTTTTAGCCATCAAATATTCTTTAATATGTCCGAATGCTCCACGTTTTCGGGCCGATACTTTCAAATACTCATCAAAAGAGATACACTCATTTTCACTAAATATTCGCTCGGCATTTTCAAAATCCCGCTCGTTCATGGTGTTGGTATGGAAAACAATCGTAGAATACGCATCCGCTTTATCGGTTTCGATTTCATCGTCACCTCTTGCAGGCATCTGCGGTTGAATTTTCTCATTCCTTGCCATCGTCTGCGGTTGAATATCCGTATTCATCAAATTGTTACCTGAAGATATTTTCTTCTTGGACATCTTGATTGTTCTACTCTTTTGGAAAGAAATCGGGTAGAACGTTATATCTTTATACTTATACGGCCTATTACCAAAGCCATCTGTTATCTTATCAAACTCCAGCTCTTTTAGGGCTTTCAGAGTATTATTGTCATAATTGTGGGCCGGAGCCATGAAAATATCGGTTTTGATACCGTTAGTTTCCAACAGTTGGCGTCCGTACGCTAAGGCTTCATACTGTTCATCATAAGGTAATCCCGAAAATTCCGAAAAGTTATTGAGCGGAAATATACCTGATTTGTCGGTTGTATATACATGATTCAGACCATGCATTGCAATAATCCAACCCTCATTCCGAAGTTCCCTGATATAATCAAAGAATGTATCTTTATCAATATGAAATTCCGATTGCTCCAAATACGCCTGTGATTCCAATCTAAAATCAATCAGCATCGGATCCCCGTTATCCGGAATAACTCCTATCAGAGGCTTGATTCCATGGTTATCAAGAAGCCTCTTGAATCTAAGAAACTTCTCCCAATTCATATCATAACTTATATCATCAAGTCTGATTGCTATTTTCATATAAGCACTGACCCCACAGTAATTGTCGATTGAGTCTCATATCGATCTATCAGCAGCGATCCATCCACAGTCCTTACTATAAGCTTGCCGTCAAAAATATCTATTACTTCTCCGGGTTCATAGTCGCTAAAATCAATCATTTCATCAAACGGATGAGCCTCCCAGATAATAACCTTATTTCGGTCTGCATTCTGAATTACCGCGTCCGTGTAGGATACCTCCTCAGAATTCTTCACGTATGCGAAGGCTCCCGGGAAAGGGGCTGCAACACCACGTATCAAATTATATATATCGCGTGTTCGCCCTTTAAAATCAATCTTACCGTCCGCCGCAGTTCTTTTATTAAACCACGAATCATAATCCTTGGATTCCGTTCTGATTGTTATCATACCTGCCTTATATGCAGTAAGAAGTCTGCGAATAAGGTTCTTGGAGCATATCATATTTTTGTACTGCGCCGTACGTATATCATCATGCGGCGTTAGACTGAACATCTCTGTGGCAAAGATATTCGGGGAATCAGCCTTCTCATCATATTTGAACATATTGAGATTAAAGCGGCTGTCACCAAGTATAATCGACCAGTTCAAAGGAGAACGACCGCGTCCGAAAGGCAAATATCCGGCATTTCCATGAAATCCGAAAACACCGAATTTGAAACAATCCAAAACAGATTTCGGAATCAGTCTCTGCCATCCCATGCAAATACCGATTTCGAACTCATTATTCTTCATGAAATTCTGTGTCTTATCATCGGTCAAAAAGTAGCTGTCCGCCTCATGAACCGGAATGCCGTACTTGTCAGTCAAAAAACTTAATCCCTTATATCCGGATACCTGATTTTTCTTGGTAACTTCCGGTGATATCGTAATAACCAAATCAACAGGGCAGATGTTTTCCTGAATGAATGATACTATGTTCTCGGATGTATCTTTAACTCCAAATACAACTACATTATATTTCATGTGTATCCTTTCTAATGTCGGGTTCCAACGCTTTCGTTATATATTTTCATAAAATTCTCATGATATGCTTCATAACTGAAATCTTTGGCACGTTCTACGGCATTTGCTTTGAAGTGACTCAAGCGCGCCTCGTCTTGCAAAAGGCCGACTATTTCCGACGCAAGGCCTGCTTCCTCATCAAGTTCCGCAGGATTATAGTTTTCTTCAAGGCTCATCACCGGAACCAAAATTCCGTATTTGCCGTCTTCAAGTATTTCCCTCGGCCCCGACAGGCAATCCGTAGATATCGGAGCAAGCCCGAAACACATCCCTTCGACAATGGCATTGGGAAATCCTTCGTTTCTTGATGTCAGCAAATAAATTTCCGCCTTTTTAAGATATTTATAAGGATCCTTTCGCATTCCGGCGAAATATACTTCATCCTTAATTCCAAGATCAATTGCCAGTTTCTTGCATTCTTCAAACGTACCGTCTCCGAGTATGGCAAGTCTGGCCTCGGGAATCTTATCATGAACCAGTTTAAAGGCCTTAATCATATGCCAAAATTGTTTGAGTTCATGATCTCGTCCCATGGAAATCATAACCCGGAGTTTTCTCCCCAAATTATCCGTTTCCGGCCACGGCCATTCGGGTTCGCCTTCGGCTTCCCTATGCATTCTATCAATATCGAACAGATTATACAACATTCCGGTATTCGCTGTCGGATATTTTTCTTTGATAACCTGCTCCATCTGCTTCGAACAGCATACTATCAAATCAGCCTTTTTGCTAAAATAACCCAGCCTGTTACTATACAGAATATCATCGAATCCTCTGATTCCAAGCCACACCTTGGTGGTTGTATTCTTAGACATCGCATTTACAAGATTTGCTGTTGGTCCAAAGCTGTAGCATACCGTCGGCTTGTACTGCTCCTTAAGCTTTTTGAGTGCATTAACACGTTTCTTAACATTAAGGAATCTGGCCAATCGTCCCTTTTGCACACCAAGCTTAAGGTTAATAATCCGAAGACCGGTAACATCATAAGCTATATCCCGATCATCAAATATGACAATTACAATATCAAATTGGTCAGCCATCAGTCGGGCTGTCGTAATACATACTCTTTCGAACCCTCCCTGGTGAAGCATGGGAGAGACCAAAAACATGGTAGGTTTGCTCATTACAAATTCTCTTTATACCAATCTATTGCAAGATTAATACCCTTGGCAAAATCAAACGAAGGGTCGTATCCAAGCAGTTCTTTGGCTTTGGAAATATCGGCATTGGAATCTCTGATATCACCCTTTCTCGGAGGTCCGAATATGGGTTCAACTTTGGTTCCGAGCGCCTCACATATGTCATTATATACATCAATCAAATATTCACGTCCGCCCGCGCCGATATTGAATGCCTCACCGGCTGCATCTGAAGAAGCCAGACATGCTTTCAGGTTAGCCTCTATGACATTGTCAATGTAAGTGAAATCTCTTGATTGCTTACCGTCTCCGTTGATAGTAGGGGTCTCCCCTGCTTTAAGCTGCTTAATAAATTTGGGGATAACTGCGGCATACATGCCGTTGGGGTCCTGTCTTCTGCCGAATACATTGAAATATCTAAGTCCGTATGTATCCAATCCATAGAGCACCTTATAAAGACGTCCGTATTCTTCATCAACACGCTTGGTCAATGCATATGGGCTCAGAAGTTTGCCTTCATGACCTTCCTTCTTGGGAAGAACAGGATGATCGCCGTATACGGATGACGATGATGCATAAACGAATTTCTTAACTCCGTTCTGTCTTGAAGCCTCCATCATATTGAGAGTACCTCTGATATTAATTTCCTCATAAAGAAGCGGCATTTCTATAGATCTTGGTACCGAACCCCAGGCTGCCTCGTTAAGAACATAATCAACGCCCTTGGTGGCCTCCAGACAAGTATCCAAATCACGTATATCTTTCTCTATGAAAGTGAAGTTGGGATTTGACATTAACGGTTCTATGTTCTCCTTCTTACCTGTTGAAAGATTATCGAGGCATCTGACCGCATATCCCATATTAATCAATGCTTCACAAATATTGGAACCGATGAATCCGGCACCTCCCGTTACCAAAAATACGGATCCTTCCGGGAATTTGACATCTTTAAAGCTCATTTTCGTTTCTCCTTCGTCTAAACCAGCATATTATTATTCCCAGATAAACTATCGGGAACATATACATCATATATCTTGAAATACACATTACCGTTATGGAGGTTTCGCATACCTGACCAAGAACTCCTATAACAGCTGTCAATCCAAACAATACTACCTTCCTGTTCTTTCGGTTTCGTATAATTCCTGCAATTAACAGTGCATATATCAATATCGTATATATTTGCATCAAAATACTCGTCGGGCTGACGGCCACCGTTCTGATGAAACCGACCAGGCACAATCCCAAATAATTATACAACCATTGTCCAAGATGTGCAGGAATTAATTTAACCGTCATTGCACGGGCTGTTGCATTCTGAATATTGTACTTATCTATTCCGTAAGTAATGTTGTTATCATCGAAATACGAACCCATGGACATGTGGTCTTTGATATTGTCATAACAGTCCTCATAAAACATGGCGGCGTCCATGAGACTGTCGCCGGTATAGAACTTCCATCCCCAACCGTTATCAGTCATATCTTCATATCTTGCCTCGAACACGCTCTTAACAAGCGAATCATCCTCGAAAAGCACATTGTCACCCTCTTCGGCCACAAGCATTGCATTACCGTACATGCTGATACTGTTGGGTGGGACAGAGAAAGTTCCTATAATGCTGTAGCAGAACACACTCTGAATTCCTTTCATAAGAAGAACTGTAACAGCAAGCGATATCAATACCTTCACCGTGGACTTAATCCATGCTCCGCGGCCTATATAGATACCGGCAATCGCTACCATAACCAAGGTAAAAAGAAGCTGTGTACGCGTCAGTGACAGTATCAGTGAAGTTGCCAAAGATATCCGCCACCATTTGGCAGAATCATTGTTAATCGCCTTCATTAAAAATACAATAAATATCATAAACAGCGGATATGCTATACCCTCCGTCAATACGCTTAAGAATGTCAAAACTCCCGTCTTACTGAATATTGCGGGCATAGTATAGAACGCCAGCATGATAAGGTACATTGCGACTCTGAATAAGGCTCCTACCGAATATTCATCGGCAACATATGATACCAGATAATAGACACCGAATACTGCCAGAAGTATTTGAACCGTTACCGCAGCATAAAGATATACTTCGGTTCCCAAAATCAGTCTGAATATTGCCAGAAACAACGAGTATACCGGCTCTGCCATAACCTCCACCCTGAAGGTTTCATAGCAGTGTGTATCATTGCCTGTGGCAACGCCGTAAATAAAAAACAACACAAATAATGTGACTGCCACAACAACGGTAGCAATCACATCAATAATTTTATCTTTATTAAGCTTGAATTCGGTTTTAGTTATTGTCATCTTTAGTCTCCGCTTGATTCTCCAGGGACCTGATTCTTTCTTCGAGCAACGCGATATGCTGGGTAAGGCTCTTAATCTTATTGGCGAACCCCGATATAACCGTTGTCAGCGAAATAAGTATGACCACTATGAAAAAGATACATGCGGCAAATAATCCGTTGGATGCCACTTCTATGCCAAGAAGTGCCGTCACATTCATCAAAAGATTGGGGAATATCACCAGCACCAGCATTACAACTCCTGCCAGCAGCCACAATAAGCTGTAGCGAAGTTCAAAACGCTTCTTTTTCAAAAGGACAAAGATAATAACAAAATATAAAATTACCACACCGAGTGAAAATAACTGCAGCGAAAGAGGCATCAGTAACTTCCTCCCAAAAGGATTGCAAGCGAAACCTTAATCATATAGTAAACACTTTTAAATGAAGATATGGAACTTACACCGCCTTGGCGCTCCTTCATTGTAACCGGAACTTCCGATATCTTAAGACCTGCCTTGGCTGCCGTAATTAACGATTCGGGTTCGGGATAATCCTGTGCATAATTTGAAGCGAACAGTTCAATTCCCTTAGTATTAACAGCTCTGAATCCGCTGGTAACATCGTACACTCTTCTGTGTATTCGAAGCTTAATGAGCCCGCTTAAGAACTTGATTCCGAATCGTCTTAGTGCCGTCGACTGGAAGCCGTCCTTGGTAACAAATCTGGAACCCACAACCATATCTGCCGTTCCGTTCTTAATAAGTTCCGTAAGTTTGGATATTTCTTCTGCAGGATGCTGACCGTCACCATCCATCTGAATGGCTATATCATATCCCTTTTCTTTGGCATACAAATAACCTGACTGCACAGCACCACCGATTCCAAGATTCTGAGGAAGAGATATGTGATTAATCCCATTCTGTCGCAAAATTGCTTCGGTTCTATCCTTTGAGCAGTCGTTAACAACAACATAATCCACTGTCGGATTGGTCAATTTAAGGTTATCCACAACCTTCTTGATGCTGTCTTCTTCGTTGTATGCAGGAATAATAATCAATACACGCATGCTTGGTATTACAGTCTCCAATACAGGAAATTACCCGATGATTCGTACTCTTTCCTGTTAAACAATCCCTTGATATCCATGAATACTTTCTTGGAATGCTTAGGATTAAAGAACTTGGCAATGTCTTCCTTGGAATAATCAAGGAACTGTGTATGTGCAACTGCCATAATGACAGCATCCATATCTTTAACATCAGCCATGGTTTCAAATGTGATTCCGTACAATCTCTTGGCCTCATCGGCATCTGCCGCAGGGTCAACAACTATGGGAGTTATTCCGTATTCGGAAAGCTCGTTGTAAATATCAATAACCTTGGTATTTCTGGTATCCGGACAGTTCTCCTTGAAAGTAAAGCCAAGAATAGCCACCCTTGCCCCCTTAACAGGGATATCGGATTTGATAAGATTCTTAACAAGACTTTCGGCAACATACTTGCCCATGTCATCATTAATTCTACGACCGGAAAGGATAATCTGGCTGTGATATCCCAGCTCTTCAGCCTTATATGTTAAGTAATAAGGATCAACACCTATACAGTGTCCGCCTACAAGTCCCGGAGCAAATTTAAGGAAATTCCATTTGGTTCCGGCTGCTTCCAATACCGACTTGGTATCGATTCCCATCTTGTTAAAGATAATGGAAAGCTCATTCATAAAGGCAATATTGATATCTCTTTGAGAATTTTCAATAACCTTGGCAGCTTCGGCAACCTTGATGCTCTCGGCTCTGTAAACACCTGCTCCCACAACAAGTCCATCTGCCTTGGCTACGGTATCAAGAGTTTCGGCATCCATACCGGATACAATCTTCGTTATGGTTTCAAGTCTGTGAACCTTGTCACCGGGGTTAATTCTCTCGGGAGAATATCCGATTTTAAAATCCGTGCCGCACTTAAGTCCCGATTCCTTCTCGAGGATAGGTACACAGATATCTTCCGTAACACCCGGATATACTGTTGATTCAAATACAACTATCGAACCTTTGGTAAGATTCTGACCAAGCAGTCTTGATGCACCCTCTACCGGTGTCAAATCCGGTGTATGATCATCATTAACCGGTGTAGGTACGGCAACAATATGGAACTTAGCCTCTTTAAGTCTTGCAGGGTCTGCTGTGAAATCGACTTTGGTGTTTTTAATCACCTCATTACCAACCTCGTTGGTTGGATCGATTCCGTTCTTATACAAATCAATCTTGGCCTTGTTAAGGTCAAAACCGACTACATTAATCTTCTTGGCAAAAGCAACTGCTATGGGCATACCTACATATCCCAAACCTACCAAAGAAAGCTTTTCTTTTCCTGCAACTATGTCTTCGTATAAACCCATTTTTTCTCCTTCGGAACGAACCTTGTTCATTCACTGATTAAATTAAAAACAAACACCGATATTATATCACAGACTACCCATAATATACAAATATATGGCAGCACTCGTCGGGGTATCATAATGCATTCCGTCCACCATTCTATACGTTGTATTCATCAGATAATCGTATGTATCAATAATCTGAACTCCGACCAAACCGTTCTTAAGCTTTTGGTTGAAATTGATAACCTCTTCTTTGGATGTATAAGGGTTGGTCCATACAGGATTAACGGTAGCATAGTATACCTTGGCTCCGCGGGATGTCCATGTATATGCCCAATTATTGACTGTACTTATATATTTATCAATATGCCCCGGATCATTGACACCGAGATTAATGACAATTTTGGAACCTTTGGTTGCCAAAGCGTCAATTCTCGGAATCGCGTTATCAACGAGCCAGTCATAACCCTTTTTGTTTTCGCAGATAAAAGTGGCTCCGGTATCACCGACTGCCTGATGCATTTGAACGAATCTTGAATCACCTACCAAGATTACGCCTGTTGTAGGAGTTTTGGTTCCGCGATCTACGGTCTTTTGATATCCTGCAAGTCTTGCGGCAAGTTGTGCCATGGCTTCTTCCTGGGCCTTCTTGGCGGCAATGGCTGCCTGCTGTGCCTCAACGCACTGATTGGCCAGTGCAATCTCCTGCTGTGAGGCTCCCGCCTTAACAAGGTCGTCACGGTTCTTAATAAGCTGGTCAAGAACCACTTCCTCCTGGGTTTTGGCTTTGGTTGTCTTTTTCTTCTTGGCTGCCTGTGCCGATGGTGCAATGGGTGCAAGAAGCACTATGCTAAGCAACAGCAAAAATACTGTGGTAACAGTCTTTTTCATGATTATGTCCTCTGTGTTTTCTTTGATTTTCGTGACGAAAACAATTTCTCTATGCCTGTAAACATCAGACCCAAAAGCTTCTCCAAAGCAAACGCCAAAATAACCGTTACGGCTATGGCAATTCCAAGTTGAAGATACCAGTTAAGTCCCATGAAAGGTTCAAAGTTAACCACCTGAAAATATATGTAAGTATGAAGTACGTAAATATACAGAGTAAGTCTGCCTATGAAGCTCAAGGCATAATCTTTAATATTAAGCGTGAATCCACCTTCTTTGGGAAGGAATTTCGCCCAAATAAGACCAAGGGCAAAGCACCAGTTGGCAGTATACCAAAAATCCGCAAACTCCTTAAGATAAAGCCAAAGTGAAACATCAATAATGAATATTGTCATAATGAAAACTCTGTATTTCGGGAGTTTGCCGACCAAATAGAAGGCAAGATAAATTATGAGAATGATTATAATAAACCAATAATCGGCTCCCGTTACAAGTCTCAAAAAATCCTTGGGCTCATGAAGGTTATCTCCAAGCACGGCAATGACCGAAGCTATCAAAAGATACGGGAAATACATATTCTTGAATCGTTTCCAAAGATATCCTCTGTCAGTGGTTTTGGATTCATCTCCATATCCCAGGTATAATGCATATCCGGATAAAAAGAAAAACAATCCGACACCCGGATCCCCCAACTTGGCCATAAACTCGGCAAGTTTCTCAGAACCGCATACAGCGGCTCCCCATTCAAAATAATGCGAGAAAATTACCATCAGTATGGCTATTCCTCTTAAAAAATATGATGTATTCTTGCTGATTCTCATAATTAAAATTTCAACACCCCCTGTAACATATAGAATAATTCCGGATTATATTTGCCCATAGTTATTCCGGACGCATCATTGAAAACAACCATAATGCAATAGATCAGTTCAGCAAATAATCCGACTTTCAAAATATTAAAAATCAACTTGTTTTTAAGTTCCGACATCAATAGCCACAAAACGGAAGATGCCAGTATCAAACCAAAAGCGATGTCGGCAGTATATCTTTGTAATACTCCGGCCGTATTGGCATCAAGCATGCCTATAACCAGTGCGGACACCACGGATATTGCAAGGAACGTTCGAAGTTTCTTGGCTCTTAGAATATTCCTGTAATGCCAAATCAAAGCAAGATTCCAGGTCAGTACGTTGCAGGTAATGATTCCTCCCAAAAAGTGCTCGGTTACCATTCTGCCCATATATGAATACTCCAAATCCACCGTATGAAGGAACGGGAATACTCCGTTAACATACGGAGGCTGGAAGAGGAAGCTTCCGAGTCCCAAAAGCATTCTTGAAAGACTTACGCCTCTTAAGTTCATGTCATTGTTGGTAAGAGAATATGTTGCTCCAAAATCCGTAACACTTCCGAATCTAAGGTAGTTATAGCTCATCAATAACGCCGCAACAATCACATAAGGCAAAATCAAGGCTACTGTTCTTCCTATTGACTTGACACTGAACAATTCTCTTTTGGCAAACACTCTGTCATAGAAAATGGGAACCGCCAGCAGACTAAAAAGAAGCAGTTGCGGTCTGCACCCTGCAACCAGGGCCATGCTCAAAGAACCCAGAGCTATGAATAATGCCGTCAGCTTGGGAGACGTACATACATCCGCCTTCATCCAAAAATACAGTCCCAATGTTGTAAAGGCTATGGCCGCCATTACGGGAACAGAATATAAATCGGCCGTAAAGTAAATATATGCATAAGTTCCGCTAAGCACGGTAAACGATGATATCAGAAGATAAGAAACCCATGATGCGGCAGGTGCATATCTTAGCTGCAATCTGTGATACAAAAGGAACGTTGAAAGCACAAATATCACGAAGAATGCAAGCACTGCATAATGATTGGGCAAGTCACCGCCCGTGATTATATGTACCGGAAGATACAGCAGAGTTTCCGGAACTATTCCGAAATATACATAGTATCTGCCGTTATAGTAGGCATAGTCAGCCTTGTAGTCGATGTTGTTAGCCTGAAGATAAATCGTATCATAAGGATTGGGAGCATTGACAAGACCCTCCTCGGGAACATAATCAAGTGCAACCTCTCCTTTGGTCAAAGAAGCGGCCAATTCCTTGTACTGCTGGTGATGCGGTTTGGATGCCTCGTTCAAAAACTTATGCGAACCTGTCAGGAATATTCCAAACAATACCAGTACGGCAACGCAAGCTGCAACAGATATTTTTCTGATTCTTGAGCCCTTCTCGGGATTAATATCTTTAACTGCGAAGAAGAACAAAAATATCAGATAAACTGCCAAAACACGCCCTACGTTAAACATTAGCGGGCGCTTGGCATTAATTGTAATTCCATGAAAAGCATATGGTTCTTTCAAAGTTTCGGACTCGTCAAAATTGAACGTAAACGTCATGGTATGAACCTTACCATAACTGTAAATATCCGTATAGAAGCTCGTCGGAGTCTTGGATGCAATAACTCCGCCCGGAAGATAATAATCATAGAAATTACCTTCATCCGTCATGGCAATGTCATATCTGACGGGACAATTTTCGGGAACCTCGATATCAAAGTGTATGTTTGACACTTCCGTCTCGATCTGCGGAATATGAACAATGAATCCTGTCTCGTTCATATCCATTTCCATTTTGGATGAAAGATCTGTCGGCTCATTACCGATTGATTTCCAAAACGAAAAATTGAATACCGTTAACTCCAATGCAATTGTAACCAGCAAGCCGATAATATACGGCTTATATTTCTTTAGTTTCATAATCTTCCAAAAACCACTGATTTACTGTTTCTTTTAACAAGTCAAAATCACTGTGTATCCTGCTCCTTGAAATTGTAGGTCGATACTATCTTCTTCACCAACGGCCTTATATCTTTGGCCTCGTTCTTGGATTCTTCCTTAAGCTCCTTCAAAATCTTGAAGAAATCGTCCTCGTCAAGTTCTATGGGTTTGGCGATAAAGATAGATTTATTCTCGGTAGCCGTAAGTCCCTCCTCCGACATCAGAAGTTCTTCATAGAGTTTCTCACCTGGACGAAGCCCTGTGAATTCTATTTTGATATCCTCGTCAACACGATAGCCCGACAGTCTGATAAGGTTTCTGGCCAAATCCAAGATTTTAACCGGTTTGCCCATATCAAGAACGAATATTTCACCGCCTTTGGCATAAGCTCCGGCCTGAAGAACCAGACTTACAGCTTCGGGAATAGTCATGAAGTATCTGATAATGTCAGGATGCGTAACCGTTACCGGACCGCCCGCCATAATCTGCTTCTTAAACAGCGGTATAACCGAACCGTTCGAACCCAAAACATTACCGAATCTGACCGCTACGAATTCCGTATCGTAATGCTTGTTAAAGGTCTGGATTATCATCTCGCATATACGTTTGGAAGCACCCATAATATTGGTCGGATTAACCGCCTTATCGGTACTTATCATAACGAAACGTTTAACTCCGTTCATGGCTGCTGCCTGAGCTGTTTTCCATGTACCGAATACGTTATTCTTGATAGCCTCGTTGGGGCTTGTTTCCATCAAAGGAACATGCTTATGAGCAGCCGCATGATATACAATATCAGGCTTGTACACTTCGAATATTCTGTTCATTCTATTGGTATTTCTAACAGAAGCTATAAGCACTGTCAAATTAAGATCGGGATATGCTATCTTTAATTCCTGCTGAACATCGTATGCGGAATTTTCATATATATCCACTAAAATCAGTTGCTTGGGTCTGTGCGATGCAATCTGACGACACAGCTCCGAACCTATAGAACCGCCACCGCCCGTTACAAGTATTACCTTATCCTGAACATAGCCTAAAATGGAATCCAAATTGACTTCTATGGGATCGCGTCCGAGCAGGTCCTCTACTTCAACATCACGCAGTTTGGCTACCGATACTTCACCGTTAACAAGCTGATACATTCCGGGAAGTGAACGAAGCTTACAGTTGGTTTCCTTACAAATATCGAGTATCTCCGATATCGTTGCTCTGCTTGCAGACGGCATCGCTACGATGATTTCATCTATTTCGTAAAGGTCGGCGCACTCGATAATCTTCTCTCTTCCGCCAACCACTTTAATTCCCTGAATAAATCTGCCTGCCTTACCGGGATCGTCATCGATAATGCATCGAATAACCATGGTTGAGAAGTTGGAATTGACTATCTCTTTAACTATGGCATTGGCAGCCTCACCGGCGCCGATAATCATTACCGAAATTGTGTTCTTCTTATTCTGATTACGATGCTTGTAACTTCTCAAAAATCTATACGAGAATCGGCTTACAAACAGGAGACTCAGCAAGCAGAACATATACAGGAAGTAGTATGAAAAAGGTACCGCCTGATAGCCTTTGACTCTAAAGAACTGCAGACCCACCGCCTGTACAACCGTAGATATTACGCTCGATATAACTATGTTCTGGAGCTCCGTCTCACCCGCAAAGGCCCAAAGCGAACTATACATTTTGAATATGTACAGAACAACAATGGTCAAAACGATACTAAACGGAAGGAATCTCCAAATCGGAGTAAGGAAATAATCCGGTACTTCGTTGAAATCAAAATTGAATCTCATCAGCAACGCCAAAAAGCTTGCCGCAATAACACTGATAATATCGTAAATTATCAACGCCGTTCTTCTATAAAATTTCTTAACATCAAAAACCTTTTTAACAGTGTTCATCTTCTGTCTGCTCACTTCTACCAAATAATAATGGGATTATGGTAAGCCATAACACGAATGCCATCGGATGACTTAAGTGATATGTCCACTCAACAACTCCCGCAACCGCAAAAGAAAGAAGCACGACCGCGGTCAAAATCTTCTGCGGAGCATCAAAACGATTCTTCTTATAATAACCTATTGCAAGAATAAATGTAACCACACCGAATACAATAAATATAACAGCGGTAGGAATACCGTGGTCAAAAGCAACCTGCAAATATACATCATGCGCATGAGTTGCCTCGGAACCATCCTGAAGAATAGCTCCCATACCGTCATGTCCTGTCATATTCAGCTGCTCAAGATATGACTTGTATATATCAATTCTTCCGTTGGTGTAATCAACCGGTTGCTTGGCCTCTTCTTCGGCGGCCCACATTTCTTCATATTCTTCTATCGATATTTCGTAGTCATCATCATTTCCGGTATATGTACCGTTCTCCTTGGCCTGTTCAATAGCTGCTTCAACTCTCTCGCCTCCGGCACCGTTGTACATACTAAGAAGCTCCGAATCTTCATCAATCGGCGTATCAAGCTGCTCGTCGGTTAAATCATACTTCTTAAAATCATAGTATCCTCTCGTAATAAGCGCTTCCGGAGTTTCATGATACTCATTAAAGTCATACACCTCTTCGTCATAGAAAACAAATGTATTTTCATCAATGCCCAGCATTTTTGATAAGAATACCTCCGTAAATCTTCCTACGGTAATGTAATCATCATCATTAAGCTTGTGACCTCGCAAAAGATCATCCGAGAATTGATCTATATCAAATACATAAGGGTCCGATACAAGGCACGGAACGGTTCTTTGAAGCTCAAATATCGTAACAAATGTCATCACGGTAACCAAAATCATCCATCCCAAAGATTTCAATGCCAGCTTGCAATATGATAATCCGGTTCCGAAAAGCAGAATTATCAGTGTAAAAGCAAACGCAACCACAATCGCAAATATTGCGGTTCTTGCCATTGTAAATGCAGAATATGTCACAACCGCCCCAAAGAACAGGAACTCTTTCCAAAGAAGTTTGAGCTTGGGAGCTGCAACAACCACACCCTTGCCGTTTTCGTCCTTATCCATACAGGTCTTTCTGATTTTTGAAACAAGCGCCGTCATGGCAACAGCCATAACCATTGTCATATATGTTGCGGTGATTGTAGATGTATGAAAACAATGTGTAAATCTGATTCCGTTAAGATTATCAAAAGGTCTGTACATCAAAACCCATATCGTCGAAAGAACGAAATGCAGTTCAACTCCGCGAATCACGTTATCGATGAAATTCTTCTTTTTGTTCCAAAATCCAAGATTAAGTATTATCAAAGTAAATACCACTGCCAGAGTCACCGTCCACCATCTGGTGTTTCTGAAAATGATAATCATTGCAAAATACACTGCAATTATCAAAGCGTATCCAACATTGAATCGCGACATCTTCTTTTGGATAAGGCACTTAATTGTTCTGATAAGAATCAGTCCCAGCAAAGCAGCAACGAATACGTTGCCTTTAACTACGAATCTGTCCGCCTCGGACATCTCCTCCGTTATGTGTGAATTGTAATACAACACTCCCGCTATAGCCGCTACGATTACGTAAGCGAGGTTGTACCAATTAACTATCTCTTTAACCTCAAACATGGTTATTATAATAAGCGCAACCCAAATCATCTGCTTTCGCTCGGCAACATAGTGGTCTATATCATAAAATCCCGAAACATACTCACAGCATGACGATATAGCACCCATAATGGCTATCGACTGCAAAAAATCGGGAATATGACTCACTATATAGTCACGGTTAAAATATGACTGTACGCCATCATAATTGTGATTGACGATATACCAAAGAATAGCACCCAAAAATACCGTTCCGATACAGGCCACCGTCTTATCAAGAGTATAGGGCGTGACTTTGCCTGCAAAGATAAACACAAAGCAAGTCACCGTCAAAAGAATAATAAGCGGATTGCAGACAGCCTTCAACGCTTTCTGTACCGTATAGAATTTGTCCCTTTTTTCATCCTTGAAAACAAGATGCGTAAGAGAAAGCAGTACTGCCGCTGCCAATATCACAATACCGATGAACAGAAGCGATGAAACCTTGTTAAGCGGTTGAATATAGTTATAATCCATGACTATGTTACGACCTTCAAGAAGAACATCATCATAGTATGACATGGCCAGAATCCCCGAATCGGGTTGCCATGCTTCTTCGGCTAAATACAATGACTTAACCGTATCAAACTTAAGGAAATATACATCTCCGACCACAAGGTCGACATCCATTTCAAACTCGGCCTTACCTGACACTCCTGTCATAACTTTGGATTCATCGGCAAGTATTCTTCCTTGTCCGTCGACAAGTTTAAGCCACAATTTGTCCGAACCCGAACCTTCCTTGACGTACAAAGATATACTGTCGATATGATCGTAATCTGCAACAAATGCCTGCATTGCAGAATGCTTGTAGTTGATAACTCCCGTATACTCTTCCGTAACACGCGGAGTCACCTTCTCGATATTCGACTTAAATACCCGGCAAGGATACACCAAAAAAATCAAGGTGACTGCAAGTATCAAAATCACTGTCTTAATGATTGTGCTCAAATTGACTGTTTTTCTCATTACTTATCTCTTTCCAAATTCGTATAATAATGTGTTTCAAACTACTGCATTTTGGGTTTGGAACTAAAAATCCGTATCATCAGCATAGGTACAAACACCCACAGATAAAACTCGTATCTGACAAGACTTATCGGTCCGATCAAACATGTTGCTATCACCGTCAAAGGAAGTATATATTCCATAATGCCGTTGCTCTCACTTCGGCTGACTTTGTAACCGATTAAAAGTATAAATACCCAAAGCATGAATCCCGGCGACAAAAGAAGGCTCGCTACCGGAATCTTCTGCGCGGTTACATCAAGTGATAACCACCTGTATACATCATCAATCACCGGTAATATCGGCTCTCTGTAAGCGGGCGGTTCAGCTTCATATCCAAAATATGAACTGTCGCCGTATGTATAAGTGAACATTTCATGATCTTGATAACCGTCTATCAAAGCTCCCGGGTAATACAGACCGTAGCTTGTCATAACCCAGGCATTAATGTATGCCGCAGGATGCTTAACTCCGAGCTTAAGCCACATTCCGAGAAATCCGAATCTGTCATTCAGATATTCGTCTTCGTTAAATTCTATCTTTACCGTATCGGAGCACTTGGGTGCGTAGCGCTTCATTGCCTGAGTCGGTATATATCTTGAAAGTGTATCAATTTCATCCTGCTCCAGACATTCCTTGTCAAAACTGTAAAGTCTCGACACCTGTTGAATGGGAACCGTCAATATCTCCCTGTGACCTACACTTGCCGCATTTGTTGCATTAAGCAATGTCGTGTTAATCACGAAATACAATATTATTGCAACTACACCGACCGTACCAAAACGCGCAACATATCGATTTCGATTCGCACCTTCTTCGGCATTTGATCCATATCTTTTAAACAGATATACAATCGAAATTATAAGATAAACGGCAAATGCATATACACCGTTGTTTCGCATCAGCATCATTCCCGTCAGGGAAATTATCAATATCGCAATATTTCTGATTCTGTGTTCACTCCAAAACCTTTCGGGGTCCTTGTAGAAAAATCCAAGCTGTATGACCGAACACAGCAAAAACGCTCCGAATACCCCATCCTTGGAAGAACACAACGAATACATCGTAAGTACCGGAAAAGCTCCAAGATAAATACTAAGGAGAATAACTCCGACTCTTCCGAGTCCTTCATCCTTTAAAGCCTTAACCAAGTATCCAAAGGCTATGGCAATAATCGTCATTTGAAACAAAATGAATGCGGCTACCGCCAAATTATAATCATCCGTAAATTTGTGTACAGCCTGCGCTATGCCTCCCATGGAAAGTACATGAAGCATAGGATGCTGATTATTAAAGCTTCTGGTTATTGTTTCCATCAGCTCATCCTGCGCATCGTAACAGAAAAATCCGGGATAAACTCCCAAAAACACCACGAAATTCAATGCCCAGATTATAATTGTCGAAACAAGCCATGTATGCTTAATTTCCCGCCCATTATCTGCTCTCTTGACAATTCTGTCAAACCAAAGCCACAGGAAATTAATCACTATATACGAAACGGCAGTTCCCACAACGAATACAATGTATGTCCAAATCGATGAGAATTTAATCTCTCCGAAATGTTCCGCACAATATCCCAGTACGCATGCCAAAGATAAAAATATACTGATTATTAAATTGGCTAAACTAAATTGAATCACTTTCTTCATCTGTACGCTTGGCAATTACATACTGCGGAGAATTATTCATGGAAATGTACATACGTCCGAGATATTCTCCGACCATTCCCATCATAAGCAGAATCAATCCACTCATAAAAACTATCACACTCATCAATGCTGCAAAACCCGCTACCTGACCGTCTACATCAAGGAACAGTTTCTTAATGATGGTGTAGATACCATACAAAAATCCCACAAGAGCCGCAACCGATCCGATAAATGTTGCTATTCGAAGCGGCTTAACCGAAAATGCGGTAAAACCGTTAAACCAAAGCGACATAAGCTTGCCGAACGTATATCCGGACTGACCTATTTCCCGGTTTCTGTGATTAACATCAACATTGATTACATTCTTGGTGGTTCGTAATACCAATCCTATAAGATAAGGATAAGCATATGTATATTTAACCATCTCATCAACTACGAATCTTCTTGCTGCAAAGTATGAAGAAACGTAAAGATTCTTGGGTTTTCCAAGCATAATTCTGGTCATTCTTTCATTTACCCGCGAACCGAAGTTACGAAATAAGCTGTGTTTCTTGTGAGTATATTTGGCATATACGACATCCGCACCACTTTTGATTCCGTCAAGAAGTTTACCCACTTCGTTGGCCGGGGTCTGTCCGTCATCATCAAGACATACTACGATGTCACCGCTCACCTGATTAAGACCTGCCATCAGAGCCGAATGTTGACCGAAATTTTTGGCAAGTGAAAAACCTTTGATATTATCATTGGCCCTGGCAAGTTCGCAAATTGTGACATAAGTGTCATCCGGTGAACAGTCATTCACCAGAATAACTTCATAATCGTATTCGGGCATTCCCTTCATGGTATCTTTGATTTCCTCAATGACCGTCGGAAGTGTCCGGGTTGAACAATAACATGGAATTACGAAACTAATCTTCATTCAATTTCCTCTCCATAAACTGTATTCCGTCTTCTTGGTATGTATCTTCAAATCCGCACGCAACATATGTCTTGTGTGCTATGGTATTTTCCTTCCTTAAGCGAAGCAGAAGCTTCTTCAATTTAAGTTCGTTCCCGGCATAATCTATCATCATACGGCATGCTTCCGTTCCAAAGCCTAATCCGTGTGCATTTTCTTCTCCTATAAAGATACCGTACTCCGCACTGCCCTTTTGCACATCCACATTCCGAAGATATACGCTTCCGATTGCCTCGTCAATATCTTTTCGATGAATGATAAACTGATGAACCAATCCCGTGGCCACTTTATCTTTAAGCCACTTTCGATGAATTTCCGGTGTCAGAGGATTCCGGTCTATAAAATTGTTCATGATAAAATCTCGGTTTCTCCACTTGACTACCAAGTCTGTATCTTTATCCTCAATGGAAGTAAGGTATATCTTAGTTCCCGTTAACTTCATATATTTCAAATACTCCGCCTAATTCCTCTACTTGATCCAGTTCGATTTCTATATCTTTATACTTATAATAATCCGTAAGCCATGCCGTACTTCGCGTCTTGTCGGTTACATAGAATACGTTATCCTCAAGCAGTCCCTCTTCCTGTGTCAAAATATTGAATTTCGACTCTTTCAGTGCCTCGATGGGGCTATGAGTATACCATCCGCCCAACGTGTTGAAGTTGGATTTGTCAATGCCTGCTGCCTTCCCGAAAATCTTTTCGGAATATGAAACCGTCGAATATACATCCGTCATATAGTAATTCGACGGATGCTCTGCCGCATAAAGATATAAGTCCTCATAAGCTGCATTGATTTCACATCTTTGGCTTTGCTCCCTGCCAAGTTCCCGATAAGCGTTCGGTATAATCAGGCCGAAAAATACTATGCTGCAGGTCGCCGGTACAATAAGGAGTTTCTCCTTGAGTTCTTTCTCCAGGTCTTCACCGACAAGCCAAAACAAGAACCCGAGCAGAACACTCATCTCGACAAAATAGAGCGAATGTGTAATTCGATCCGGCATTCTGTTGCCCATCATCATGTATATCCAAATCAGTGTTCTTCCAACGAACAAAACCGCAATATCCAAAATACCCAAATATCTTTTGGCTCTAAAAAGAAGAACCAGCGGAAGGATGTATAGCACAAGTCCGATCAGATTATAAGGATAATCCGAACCGGGCGCCTCACCGTCATGCGTTATACGATATAAATACAGGCGCAGATTATCCTTCAAAGAAGTGGTGAAATCCGCTGCTTTCGGATTGCTTTGGTTGGCATACCCGGCCACCTGCCAAATCGTATCCGAAGTTATATTGTCATCTATACCGAAGTTATAATTTTCAAGAAGAGCTTCCTCTTCTTTCGAAAGATTGATACTGTCATAAAACTCACGATTTTCTTCGTAGGACGGTATTACCTGAAAATCATATAATTCCGTTCTGGCATCAAAGAAGTCCGTAAAGTATCTCCAATCATCGGAAGAATACGCCATACCGTTAATTCCGAGAGCTATGAGCATACTTCCGACAATAACCGCAAGCATACAACCGTGTTTAATCAATTTGCGGCACACTGCACTTTTGACCTTCGCAGTTACCGATGCTTCCGATTTATCAAATGTAAATTTAATTAATACAGCAACCAGCACGTACGGAAGCATCAAAAGCATCATCTCCGAGCGAAGATTGAATGCAACAAAGATAATCACTATTGAAGGAACACTCTGCTTCAAATACTCCTTGGGTGTACAGTCTGTGTTCTGTGCGATTATCCAAAGTATTGCGGCTCCTGCCATCAGGGCCACAGTGAACGTATATTGAATGTTAACAAGATGATTGAATGCCAAAACCGCCAAAATTATTGCTTCGAATATGGCAGTAACCACCTTGACCAAAGTTCGTACATCACTTTTTAAAAGTTCAAGGCTTCTGTTCAAAATAACAGCCATCGAGCCGTACTGGAACACTATAAGGAGTATTCCGTACCACGGAACTGCCGGTAATATCCTGTACATGGTGCTTACAACAATTCCGAAAAGCCAGAGGTTTTGATTGTTCCTTGAACTTGGTTCTCCAAGATACGCTCCCGAAAGTATGTCCTTAATCAAAACATCATCGTTAAGGTCATAGAAGTAGTCGAAAAAGACTCCCATAATAAGCGCCGTAACCAAGGTAACCGCTATGGCAATTATCCAGTTGATTCGCTTATCTTTATTCATAAAACTCTTTAACTTTTGAAATAATGTACTCGGTATCCTCAACCGAAAGTGTGTAGAACAGCGGCAATCTTACAAGTCTCTCCGATTCTTTGGTAGTATATTCGTCCTCGCCGTCGAATCTTCCGAATTTGGCACCTGCCGGTGCATCATGAAGCGGTATGTAATGGAAGACCGTCAGAATGTCAGCCTCTTTCATAAAATCAATGAATTTGGTTCTCTCGGTCAAATCCCGACACTTGATATAGAACATATGCGCATTGTGCACCGCATAATCCGGTACATACGGAAGTTCTATCCTGCCTGCCTCTTCAAGAGGTTTAAACGCTTCATAATATCTGTTCCATCTGTCAAGACGGACATTGTTAATCTCATCCGCAATTTCAAGCTGCGCATAAAGATATGCCGCATTCATATCCGAAGGAAGATATGACGAACCAAAATCCTGCCATCTGTACTTATCAACCTGACCTCTGTAATACTTACTTCTGTCGGTTCCCTTCTCACGAAGAATTTCAGCCTGTTCTATATACTTGGGATCTTTAATCAGCAAAGCGCCACCCTCACCCATTGAATAGTTCTTGGTTTCATGGAAGCTCAAGCAACCGAAATCACCGATAGTTCCGAGTGCCTTGCCCTTGTAAGTACTCATAATACCCTGCGCCGCATCTTCGACCACAAGAAGATTGTGACGTTTGGCTATATTCATAATTGTATCCATTTCACAGGCAACGCCTGCATAATGAACTACTGCGATAACCTTTGTTTTGGGAGTTATTGCTCTTTCAATCTTGTTTTCGTCAATATTCATTGTCTTGGGATTAACATCCACAAATACGCATCTGGCGCCACGAAGAACGAAAGCATCGGCTGTTGAAACAAAGGTATAGGAAGGCATTATTACCTCATCGCCTTCTTTGATATCACACAGCAATGCAGCCATTTCCAATGCATGCGTACAGGAAGTTGTAAGTAATGCCTTAGCGGTTCCCGTTCTTTCTTCAAGCCATGCATTACACTTCTTGGTGAATTCTCCGTCACCGCAAATATGCATATTCTCAACTGCCTTTTTAACATATTCCATTTCTTTACCCGTAAAAGGGGGAACATTAAAACGAATCATTTTCTCTCCTTTTTGAAACATCAACAATCATTTTGATGATTCACATTCTTATTCATACACTACGAATCCGGAATTGATGAAAGCCTCTTCGTAATCGTTGTTATCGATATATTTGTTGATCATATCAAGCTTGATACTGTTATCCGGTGTGTCGTATATCGCTCTTGAAAGTATTACCAGCGGTTTTGAATTTCTGCTGTTTTGGTTTTGGGCTTCAACCGCCTCAATTGCCGCCTTCATGTCCTCTTCGGGATTGGAACCCAAATCCGACCAGGTTGTATTTAATGCCGACGGCTTATCAAAATAATATGAAAGTCCCGGAATATTTCCGTACAAAATCAACTCTTTATCTTTGAACTCTTCCGCGTTCAAATTCATAAATGCTGTCAATTCACCCAACGCATCCGCATTATCGGAATTGGTTTTCATACCCGAAAGAATCTTATTGCCTGCCACCTGATATTTGGGAGAATTGCCATCCTCGCCGTCAAGGAACACATAACAGCAACCGACACCCACGGCCTGAATCAAGAATGCAACAATTACAGCCAACAGCATTGCCTTAAATGCGAACGTCGGAACTTTCCTTGTCGAATCAAGGTAAGTTCTTCCCCAATGAATGAATCTGTAGGCAATCCAAAATGTCACCGGGGCTATGAAGAACAGGTTATTCAATACCGGCCAGATATAGTTATTGGATCCGAGCGGAGTAATCAAAATAAGTGTCAGTGAAATTGCTCCTATAAGTTTCCAATCGTGATTCATCTGCTTGGTAGCAATAATCCATATATCCACCGCTATCGATATAAGCAGGAATATCGCGCCCCACTGAAGAGCCGATTCTTTTTGGTAATATTTGAAGTTGTACATTCCCCATCTTCCGAGTACAAAGAAGAGGAATGCTATGCATAAGCAATATATTATCTTTCTTGCCTTAGCGAATTTGTTTTCGAAAAGAACAAAGAAAGGAATTCCCAAAATAGCACAGATTATTATGTATAAAGCCCATTTAAAGCCATGCCAGTAGGCGTCAAGAATCGACTTAAGCATCCGCCCAAACGTATAATCCGAATTGGCACCTGCAATGCCGAACGCGCCTGCAATCATATCCGAAAACGAACCCGTTCCGCGCATCAATATCATAAGCATCAGTGATACCAAAAATCCCGCAAGGTATCCGGCCAGGCAAAGCATCGTCTTTTTAAATATGTCCCGACCCGTATCATGATGAATAACGCAGTAATACCAAAGAGGTATAATAAGCAACACCTCAAGCCCGTTGCCCGGAAATCTGACCAAAAGGTTAAGTCCCAGCAACACTCCTGCCGTCACAAGGCATTTGGGGCGATTACCGGCAAGTCCCCGGAACAAGAATATTGCACCGAGCGTCACCAAAAAGTAGGTAAGATAGTTATATAAAATCACCGATGGTGTCCAGCACATCCCTATCGCCAGAATTTGTGCCAAAAATGCAAGCCATCCGGGCATTTTCGTTATGAAAAATCTATACGAAAGGAGGCCAAGCACACCTATCAGCAATGACGTATAGACCTTCATTCCAAGCATCGAAGTACCAAACGGAAGCAATGTCAGAATATGCCCCGCAAGATTCGACATGAATGTTAAAAGAAACCACACTCCCGAACTTTCACCAAAAAATCTGTAATTTCCCAAGCTGTAGGATGCATCCGTCAAATCGATGCCCTTATCAACTTTAATTAAGGCAAATAATACTATTATCAGCGGAAACAGTGTTTTCTTACATGTGTTATATAGTTTTCTTACTGCTGCTTCGTTCACGTAAACCCCCATTTGCGTACACGTTGCCAATTCACTCATACAACCTTCGATTTAGTCAGGCTGTTGCTATCTTTCTACAGTGATTTGCCCCTTCTCGACTCGATAAACCGTATCACACTGTTCGATAGTCTGTAATCTATGTGCAATGATAATCAATGTCTTCTTACCGTGAAGATAATTGATTGATTCCATAATTGCCTTTTCGGTTTCGTTATCCAAAGCGGATGTAGCTTCATCCATAACCAAAACCTCGGGATCTTCAAACAAGGCTCTGGCAATTCCGATTCTCTGTCTTTGACCGCCCGAAATCCTGATACCTCTCTCTCCTATTCCGGCATCCAAACCTTCCGGGAGGCTTCTTACGAATTCATCGAGCTGTGCCTGTTTGAGTGCATGCCAAACCTTTTCGTCATCTATGTCTTCATCCGCATAGCCGAACGCCACGTTCTTACGGATACTGTCATCTATCATAAAGATATTCTGCGGTATATAACCAACATTCTTAAGATAACCTTGATAATTATCGAAAATGTCGACACCGTCCGCAAGAATACTGCCGCTTTCAAGTTTCAAAAGTCCGAGAAGAATATCAACCACCGTCGTCTTGCCGGCACCTGTAGTTCCTACGATACCGATAGACTTGCCGATAGGAATCGTCATATTCGCATGATTAAAGATAAGTGCTTCCGAATTGGGATATTTATAAACTATATCCTTAATCTCCAACGTGTGCTCTATGGGAAGCTTAACAACCTCCGCATCCGTTTGGTAGGCCTTCTCATTATAATCAACCGATTCATCACGGATTTCATCCTGAAGATTATCGGAAACTCCCATGAAGAAAGGTTCGAAATATGATATTGATGTCAGGTAATTATTAATTCTGTTGGCACACGGAATCAGTCGCATGGCCGCAACCGCAAGCAATGTGACCTGCGGCATAATATCGATTACCGAAGTTCCGGTCAAAAGTCGCATAAGGATATAGAGAATCATACCTGCAATAGCTATGGTCTCAATCAAAAGGCGGGGAGTTGCATTATAAAGATTATATCTTTGTACCGCATCCACATATCCTGCGCCGCATGCGGAATATTCACGGATGAAGTAGCTCTCTTTGTTGGCTATCTTGATTTCCTTGATTCCGAGAACCGACTGCTCAATCCACTTGAACAATCCCGAATAAAAGTCCTGATTCTCCTGACCTGCACGTCGCATTATCGGTTTAAGTACAAACATAATAACCAAAAGAACAATCACAAGCAAAGTCGCTACGGTAACAGTCATCCAGACATCCGAAACCAGGCTCACCGCAACAAGGCACACGAAAACTATACCCTCGGACGCCAAGCCCAAAAGAGCCAAAATAAGACCGTACATGTTATTAACATCGGAAGTAATGGTTCGTTGAATAACTGCCGTGTCGGCATTCAGATAATACTCGTACGGACGTTTCATGAAGTTAATCATCATACGCCTCGAAGTAGCAAATTGATTTGAATATACGAACTTAAGCTGTACCTTCTGTTGCAGGAAAAGAAAAGCATTCTTAATTGCAAATATAAGAATCAAGCCCACCATTACCACTATAACAAGAGACTTGGTATCATCGTAACCAATGCCGAAGATATCGCAAATCCATTGAAGGTATGTGTGCTTGTATACTGCCTTGTCCTCCAGCAATACATTCATAACCGGAAGAATAATGGCAACTCCCATGGTTTCCAATACTGCTCCGATGAGCATCATGAAAACCAAAAGAATCATTTTATGCTTTTGCTTTTTATCCAGCAGAACCAGAAGTTTTTTAATGATTTTATTCATGCAAAACCCTATTTTTCCACATCATATGCCATATAAACCTGCATACAACACTGATGTTTTCAAGTAGTAAGGCACAGTAGCCCATAATCTAATAAATTTTACTACTTTCCGAGGATTTTGGCAAATTGCAAAACCGGGTTCGCACAGACTGTTACGTGCGGTTGGACTTAAATCAGGCTATATCGTTCATCTGGGATGTATAAAGTTGATAGTAATATCCCTTCTTGGCCATCAGTTCATCATGATTACCGCACTCTACGATACCACCGTCCGAAATATACATTATCTTGTCACAATTCTTTATTGTCGAAAGCCTATGAGCAATAATGAATGACGTTCTACCTTTAAGCATTGCATCAAGACCTTTTTGAAGAGCTTTCTCAGTCTGAACATCAATACTTGATGTAGCCTCATCCAAAACCAAAATCGAAGGATTCGAAAGAAGAGTTCTTGCAAAAGAAATAAGCTGCTTCTGTCCTTGAGAAAGAAGTGCACCGCGTTCCTTAACTTCCGTTGCGTATCCGCCCGGCATTTTGCGAATGAATCCATCGGCGCATACAACCTTGGCCGCATCCACGATTTCTTCAAAGGTGGCATCCAATTTACCGTATCTTATGTTGTCTTCAATAGTTCCCGAAAATATGAAACTGTCCTGAAGCATTATTCCCATCTGCGACCTTAGCGAATACAGTGAAACTTTCGAAATATCCTGTCCGTCAATAAGCACCTGTCCGGAATTAACGTTATAGAATCTCGAAATAAGATTTACTATTGTGCTCTTCCCGGCTCCGGTAGGTCCTACCAAAGCTATGCTCTGTCCGGGTTCAACAGTGAATGAAACATCATGAAGTACATCCTGATCTTTTTCATATGCAAAAGTAACATTCCTGAATTCAACACGTCCTTTGATTGGAGGAAGTTCAGTCGCATCAGGTGCATCATCAACAGTAACCGGCTCATCCAAAGTTTCGAAAATACGCTCCAGATAAGCTATATTATTGATGAAGTTGTTGAAAATATTGCCAAGGTTCATTATGGGTTGCCAAAATCTTGATGCATAGCTTGAAATGGCAACAATCGTTCCGACCGTTTCGTGTCCCTGACCGAATATTATCATTCCGAAAATAAAGATAGCAGCTCTGACCCAAACCGAAATATTGTCTATTCCGGGCCAAACAAGGTTGCTCCATCTGACAGCCCACATCCAGCTTTTATTACACTTGGTACTGAGCATGTCAAAGATTTCGGCATTCTCGTCCTCTCTGGCAAATATCTGAGTAATTCTCGCTCCTACTATGTTCTCCTGCAAATATGCGTTCAGGTTCGAATTCTTATTTGAAACCGCCTGCCACGCTTTTCTTTGCTTATTCTTAATCCAAAACATAAATACAGCCAAAATCGGTACACCGCACATAACCACCGTTGCCAACTTGACATCTACAATGTACATAAAAACCACTATGAATATCAGATTCATAATTTCAAGAACAACATTAATTAATCCGTTGGAAAGCATATCCGATACGGAATTGACATAGTTGACAACTCTTATAAGAATTTTGCCGTGCGGTCTGTCATCATAGTACTGAAAAGGAAGTTTTTGAAGGTGCCCGAATATATCCTTTCGAATGTCATAAATTATGTTCTGGCTGACCTCAACCATTATCTTTGATCTAATGGTCGTAAATACGGCACTGACCACAAACACGCCAATCAAAACCCCGACAAGAATAAACAGCATATCTTTATCCTTATTCGGAATTTCGACATCCAAAACATGTTGTGTAATCATCGGGGCAAATAGTGCCGCAATACCACCCAACGCACTCAAAACCAGTGCCAGAATCATCTTACCCAAATATCTTTTGATGTATACGAAAGCTCTCAAAAGATGATGTATGTCAAAGGGCTCCTCGAGTATTTCGTCTTCTTTGTAAGTATTCTTACGCTCTGCCATTTAACACACCTCCTCTCCTGTCTGCAATTTCACAAGTTCATAGTAATAACCGCGTTTGGCGATAAGTTCTTCGTGAGTACCCGATTCGGTAATCTCTCCATCCTGAATAACAAGAATCTTATCCGCATTCTTGGTTGTTGAAACACGCTGCGCGATGATAATTTTGGTGCATTCAAAATCGAGATTATCAAGTGCGTGTTGTATGTGCTTTTCGGTCTCCATATCAACAGCCGATGTTGTATCATCCAAAATCAAAATTGAAGGCTTGATAGCCAACGCTCTGGCCAAAGAAATACGCTGTTTCTGTCCACCCGACAGACCCACACCTCTTTCTCCGACAATGGTTTCATATCCCTCCGGCATCTGGGCGATAAAGTCATCCGCAGAAGCATATTTGGCGAATTTGACCACTTCTTCTTTCTTAATATGAACATCACCGTAAGCTATATTACCGTCGATAGATTCCGAATACAAAAGGACATCCTGAGTAGCCATACCAATGTTCCTTCGAAGCTGACCGAGTTTGAGTTTTTTGACATCCGTGTCATCAACCAAAACCGTACCTCCGGTTGCCTCATAGAATCTTGGTATAAGCTGAATCAAAGAAGTTTTGCCGCATCCGGTCTCACCCATTATTGCTACGGTTTCCCCGGGATTAACCGTAAATGATATATTTTTAAGCACAGGAAGAATTCCATCGTGATAAATGAAGCTTACATTCTTGAATTCAACCTTACCCTTGAACCTTTCGGGTCTGTCAATTGCATCGGGAGCATCAACTATCATGGGTTCGGAGTAGTATATCTCCATAACCTTGTTGGAAGCTGCATTAAAACGTTGAAACTCGTTCATGATATTACCCATCATACGCATGGGATTGGCAAGTGCCCATGTAAGTCCCGAAAAGGCAACATACTCACCCATTGTAAGTTCACCGCCAATTATGAAAATTCCACCCACCAAAAGCAGTATTATCGGCAGAAGGTTGGCACACATCTCAACGAATGGATAATATTTAATCCAGACATTGGCTGTATCTTTGTTCGTATTGGCATAATCCGTATTACATACGTCAAATTTATCTATTTCATATCCTTCACGTGCAAACGCCTTAACCACTCTGTTACCGGAAATATTCTCCTGAGCAACGGTATTCATATAAGCCAATTTCTCACGAAGAAGTGCATGCTTTGGAGCAACCTTCTTTTTAAAAAGATAGATTATAATCAAAATCAAAGGTGCAACCAAAAGCAGAGCTGTCGCCAGTTTCCAGTTCATTACGTAGAAATAAATCATAGTCGAACCAAAAAGGACAATCGACTCAATAACCATACGACAAACCCACGCTATATTATGCCTGACGGCATCAAGGTCACCGGTAAGTCTGGTCATCAAATCTCCGGTTCTGAATTCGGTATAAAATTTCATATCCTGACGCTCGATTTTATTGAAAAGGAAATTTCGTATTTTCAAAAGAACATACTGGGAAACATATTCATACCCCATGCAGTCCAAATAGACCACGACCGTTCTTACCAGTGTCAGTCCCACCATCAGGGCTATCAAAATATAAAAGCCTCTGCGGTCATTGGCCATGTTGTAGGCAGCATTGTCCCCCGTCAGATAGTCATCTACGAGTTTACCCGAAAAATAAGGTACCGTAAGCTGCATGATATTATATACAAATGTTCCGAAAATGGAGATAACGAAGAGAATTCTTCGCCCTTTCATATTTTCCCAAAGCCATCGCATTTTTCGCGAGGATTTATGTTGATTGTTCATACTTCACCTACACCTTTCGCACAGGCGAAACATACCGAAAAAATATCTGTTTCGTCGTCAATCTCAATTCAAAGTACACTGATTATATTCTTATATGAGGAAAATATCAATTGAAGATTATGCATTTGAGAATTAAAATATAAGTTATGAAAAGAGTATATATTTGTCACACATACTACCATGCATACATTGCAATAGTTAAAGAATTGAATATGGGGTGCGAGCATCACGGGGAAGCCACACTCATTTTGAGCACCATGTCGAATGATTTCGGTACCTTAAAGCAACGCGTCGAATCAACGGGACTGTTCAAGGATGTTTTCATGTATGACGAGAAACCGGATACCTATTTCCCTGAGGTTATGCAGTATCACACCGATAAGGGCAACCTTATATCCAATATGATTCAGCGAATCAAATATACCAAGCTGTTGGGCAAACTACAGGAAGATTACATTCCGGTGGATTTGAAGCAGTATGATGATGTATATGTTTTCTGCGATTCAGACCCGATAGGCTTTTATCTGAATTACAAAAAAATAAAATATCACGCCATCGAAGACGGTTTGAATACCTGCCTTCTGTGTGACCAGGCCAGAGTAACCAATAAAGGCGCTTTCGGTTTTAAGTGCTTTATGTCACAACTCGGACTTATTTTTATTGAGAACGGATATGGAAGATATTGCATAGATTATGAAGTCAACGACATTTCGGCCAATCCCAATCCGCCGAAAAATATCGTGGAGCAGAACAGAAACGATATGTTTGATCGTCTGTCGAAAGAAGATAAAAATATAATCGTTAACATTTTTATTGAGAATGCAGATGAGTTACTAAAAACGCTCAGCTCATCATCTTGCAACAGTCTCTTAAACAATGAAACAAATACGGATGATGCCTGTAGAAATACCAAGAAACCATTGTCTTGTGCTTTGATTCTTACAGAACCTCTGTGTGAACTTGACGTACGAAAGAAATTATTCGGCGATATTATTGATATGTACAAAGATACACACACCGTAATAATCAAACCGCATCCACGTGATGTGCTTGATTACGAAAAGGAGTTTCCTGACACAATTGTCATAAAGGGAAAATTTCCGATGGAAGTAATGAACGATATTCCAAATCTGCACATAAATAAATTGATATCCGTTATCACGCAGGTTGATTCCATCAAATTCGCTGACGAAATCGAATATCTCGGGTTTGACTTCCTTGATAAGTATGAAGCTCCGGAAATTCACAGAGTATAAGATTTCTTCGTATCTTCTGAAATGTATATGAATTTCATGTATCTATTTTCTGATATGTTTTCGATAGAACCATAACAGTTTGTAATACATCATGAAATAAAGAGTACTCTTCTGTTGCATATGAATGAGTTTCTTCTCTTCCGGGTGAGTACGTTCCACGTAATACGGATTGGATTCAAAATTCGGGAAGTACTGCTTCAATTCATCACCCATTTTCTTAACAAAAGACAATTTGGTATGTTTAACTCCGGGCATATAAGAAAACAGAGTATTAATATAGAACAACAACGTGAATTTATACTCGATTTCGGGAAGAAATTCGTCATAAAAGCCATGACGTTTAGCCTCCTTGAGCATTACGCGTCCGGCCTCCATTCTGTCCATGCAGCGCGTCGTTGTTATCGTATGAACCGTAGACGTGTTATGCTGATAGTAGTAATACATCGGTTCTTTAACATATTCATAATGCTTATTGAGCAAAAGATATGAATTGCTCATTGCATTATCTTCATAGAAAATCTTTTCGGGAAAGAACAATTCATTCTCAATTATCATTGAACGTTTATATATCTTGACCACCAACGACCCCGAATCAAGAATCATACTTTTCTTTTGATTGGGACCAAGAATTCCTGTCTGATTATCTTCACTGTTAGCTTCTATCTGTCCTATTTCGAATGTATACTTATCAACAAGAGAATAATCACATCCTACACAATCGGCTCCGGTAGACTCTGCACGTGCAATAAGCTTCTCGTACATATCAGGCGTAATCCAATCATCAGCGTCAATAAAACCTATCCAATCCCCCTTGGCATGTCTGATACCGATATTCTTGGCACCACCTTGATGAAGATTAACCTCGGAGTGAATCGCACGGAATTTATCGGAATACTTTGATTCGTAGTCTTTCAAAATATCAAGTGATTCGTCGGTCGAGCAATCGTCAACAGCGATAATTTCATAATCGCTGATTGTCTGATTCACAAGCGAATCCAGACAATGTATTAATTTATCCTGAGCTGCCATGTTATAGACAGGAACAATTATCGAAAGTTTCATGATTTGTAGTCCGCTTTCAACTGCTTACGGTCAATCTTACCGTTGGCGTTGTAAGGAAATTCCTTTATCTTTATCATCACATTGGGAATCATATATTCGGGAACTTTGGCTTCGAAGTTGGACTTAATCTTCTCCTCCTCAATGTTACCCTTATAGAAAAATACTATCTTCTGCTTCTCGTCATCATAGATACATGCACAGGTATCAATTTCGGGAAGTGCGTCTGCTGCTGTCTCTATTTCTCCCAATTCTATCCTGTGACCCATATGCTTAATCTGAAAATCCTTACGTCCGCAATAAATTATCTCACCGCGTTCATTAAGTTTAACAACATCGCCCGTTCTGTATATTATGTCTCTGTAATCCGTATTGACGGGGTTTTGAACGAACACTTCATTGGACTTTTCCGGATTCTTATAATATCCGAGAGCTATACTTCTTCCGCGCACGCACAGCTCACCGAGTTCACCTTCCGAAGCATATCGGTTATCATCGGTAATAATTACTATATCCGTATTGGTGCAGGCAGTTCCTATCGGGAGCGATTCGTCATCCGCAAACTCCCTGTCAACAATATAGCAGGTACAAACATCCGTAATCTCGGTGGGGCCGTAAAGGTTGGCATACAACGCATCCGGCTTGTACTTTCGCCAAATATTCAGATACTTATTCGGCATAACTTCACCGCAGAAAAGGATTTTTTTTAGGTACGGCAATTCTGCTTTAGGCAGAACTCTCATGCGGGCAACATTGCAAAGCGCCGAAGGCACAAAGAAAATCGTACTTATTTGATGCTCATTAAGATACATTATGAGCTTAGCCGGGAAAGAGAAGCACTCTTTGGGAATAATATAGACTGTAGCTGCGTTCTTGATTCCCGTATATATATCAAGAATGGAATTATCAAAATAGAAAGGTGCCTGATTACCGAAGCTGTCTTCTTCAGTAATATCAAAAGTTTTGGTAACCCATTCCGTATAATCGATAATTGATTGATGTGTTATAACAACTCCTTTGGGGATTCCCGTCGAACCACTCGTAAACAAAACATACGCAGGATCCATGTCAATTGCTGTTCGGCGAATGTTCTTCAGAATATCGTCATTATGTTTCAAACTGACAACGCTGTCATAAATCAGTATTGTTGTATCATCAAGTCCGACTTGTGAAAGCATACTCTTCATTGCCTCGGCATGCGCTTCATCGGTTATAACAACTTTGGGAGTTGCAACGCTCAAAATTGTTCTGGCACGTTCCAAAGGCATTGTAGTATCTATCGGGCTGTAGAAATTGCCACTGTACAGAATTCCCATGAAAGATGAAAGAACTCTTCTATCTTTATCCAAATATACAATTACCGGAAGATTTCGGAAATTGTATTCGGCAATCTTGGTACCAATGCTTCGGGCTATAGACAACATTTCGGAATATGTATATGCCCCGCTCTCATCCACGAAAGCCTCCTTGTTGGGTAATCTTTCTGCCGTTTCTTCCAAATATTCAAGTACATTAATTTTCATCAGTGGTCTCCTGCGCCCGGAACCTTGTCAATATGATTGTAAACATATAGGTTACGGCTGTCATTGTTAATTATATCGTACCGAACATATCCATCCAATTGTCTCAAATTGATTGAATGAAATTCAATGCCTTCATAATTCCATGTCTTAGATACGCCCTCATTCTCCAAAATGACCGATAGGGGCTTGAACTGTTCTATCTCAAGTGCATTCATCTCAAGATCCCTTACATACATGGAACATGTATATTCGTATGTAGCACCTTCATCATCCGTGTAAGGTGCCGTAAAGTACTTCTGAAATCTGAAAGGAACACCTACCATCTGCTCAACATGATGAACATAGGTCATTCCGTCAAGTACGTGAAGACCTATAACAAATGCCTTGGCCTTTTTTTGATACATCCAGTCAAATACGGAGCCTTCACCAAAAGCATTGGCGTTTCGCATAGAAACAAGTTCATCCGTATATTTGCCCCAAACGGCAAATGAATACAACGGATGTCTGGTTCTTTTAAAATCCTCGCGCTTTAGGGCGAAGCTCGTAAGAGCACCTGTTTTGGAAGGCGTCTTATAATAATCAAACGGCTTACCGCCGCAAAAATCCCAATTGAATGTAGGGAAAAGTATCGTTCCTTTAGGACCTACAATAGACTGAAGCTCATTGATAAACTCGTCTCTGTCAAAACGGTTACCAAGTTCCCTTTCCTTCTTGGTTAATTCCAAAATGTCGGAAATCACATATACAACATCGCCTGAACCCAGTGCATCCTCAGGCATATTTTCAAAACAACGCAGCACGACAGCCCTCTTTCTATAATGACACGAACATTATGTTATTGCTTTTCGCTTCTGTCGATTAAGCTCTGTATGGTCTCAATCGATACAAAATTCTCGGGTAAAATTTCCATACCGTCGATGAACACTCCAAACTCATCCTCAAGTGCCTCAACAAGCTCTACTATTTCATATGAATCAAGAAGTGCATCATCAATAAAATCCTCGCTGGATTCGAAATCACAATCCGGCTTAATCTCGTTCAAAATTTCCAAAATACTCATATTCCATCACCTTCTACTGTAAACAAATTGTTAGCAATCAACTTATCAACTATCGGTATCAACTCTGCAACCGGAACCTTAATGTAATCGCTTATTTCAATCAGGTCATTTCTTCCGTCCGCATATGCTATCAAATCTCTCATTGCCAAAATACTGTCATAGCTGCCCTTCTTGGAAATTGTAGGATATAATCCACGCTTACCCAATTGTGGCTCACAATATACCGTAGTCCGATAATAGCGATTATATTCAAGTGCATTAATCACTTCACACATGGTCTGATATGATTCCTGAAAGCCTTTAGCTGACACAAGTGTCATATCGTCCTTTGACGTATGATACTCGGGGTAAGTTCCGTATTTGGATTTGCAGAATCCCACAACAGGAAGATCAACTCCCGGAGAACAATACTGGCGCTCATCAGAGCCTCTGTCAATGAATGAATACTTGGTATATTTGTCCTTGGATTTAAGCACATTCTCTATGACCTTGTCTGCCAAGGTATCCGAATATCTTGAAGGGATGAATGAATAGTCCCTGTCATCACCGACACATGACAGAACAAATCCCGCAACAACACGTTCCTGCAATGTCTTCAAATTCTGACTAAGATACGTTATCGAACCGATAGTTTCAGGATTGAATACAAATCTGTAATTATATCTTCTGTTCGGCATTGAGGCCACGTACTTAATCAAATATGTTGATAATGCCGGTCCCGAACACTCGTTATTCGCCATTGACGGATGGCATGTATATGTTGAAATCAATACTTCCTTTGATGCGTCGTCTTTAATATCTTTATCATCAAAATACACTTCCGCAGATGCCGGAATAACGAGCTCGCCTATGGTCAGGCTGCCGTCAAAAAGCTCAGAATCGATAAACATATGATACTTGGTATCGTTCTTCAAAGACTTCTTGGTATTCTCGCTCATGCAGAATCCAAATCGTTCCTTATAATAGCTGGTAACATACGGAACAGCATCCGGCATGTCCTCCTGCGTATAGACATGTTCCAGCAGTTCTTCCAGTGAAACCCATTCATCAACAGGTGTGGAGTACCCCAAAACATGAAGATTGTTCTCTTTAAAATCTACTATCTTCTCATGCTTCTCATTCTCTATGTAAGCATCACGAATGATCCATTCCCTGGGAACTGTCCAGTCGAAAACCTGTGTACCGGACGGGATTTCCCTGATGTTGATTGAGTAGCCGGTATCTTTAATTTCTTCATTCAAAATGCCCAGTGTTTTTCTGACCCCTTCGCCTGTAATCGATCGTGCTATCGGAAATAATCTGTCAGCCAAATTATATATGTTCTGTCCGTTATTGTTGATTTCCAACATGCTGTCTCTCCAGATATAAATTTATTTCAAATCAAACGGCATAGTACGTTGCGATCTTAGTTACGGCTTCAATAACCGAATCAACATCTTCATCACTCATTGCATAGTACAAAGGAAGTGACATCATCTCGTCGTACAGTTTCTCCGCATTGGGACATATGCCTTTGGCATATCCCAAAGACTGATAATACGGGAAATAGTAAACCGGAATGTAATGAACATTGCAGACAACACCCTCTGCACCCAAAGCCTCAAAAAATTTGGCTCTGTCAATTGACAATCGTTCCGGAACGATTCGCAATATATACAAATGCCTTGTTGTATCCGATTCCGGAATTTCTTCCTGAACAAATAACTGCGGCAATTTTGAAAAAGCTTCATCGTACTTTTGAACAATTTCTTTTCGTCTTTTTGAAAACATCGGAAGCTTATCAAGCTGACTGATCAAAAGTGCAGCCTGAATATCTGTTATTCTGTAATTATTTCCAAGTTCCAACATTTCGTAATACCAAGGACCTTCGGAAGCCTTCTTCATAAGTTCAGGATTCCTCGTTATTCCGTGAGTTCGCAGAAGAATAAGCTTTTCATAAAACTCTTTGGAATTGGTCAGTACCGCTCCACCTTCACCGGAAGTTACCGTCTTAACCGGATGAAAACTAAAAGTGGTCATATCGGCTATAGAACCGTTGGCGCGTCCCTTATATTTGGTTCCGATAACATGTGCGCCATCCTCTATCAAAACCATATTGTTCTTATGACAGTGCTCCAAAAGCTCATTCAGCTGAACCGACTGACCTGTATAATCTACCGCTACCACCGCTTTGGTTTTAGCCGTCGTTACCTTCTTAACGCATTCGGGATCAATGTTGTAAGTTCCGGGATTAATATCCGCAAATACCGGCTTGGCTCCGCAATACAATGCGCAATTGGCTGATGCCGCAAAGGTAATCGGAGTAGTGATAACTTCATCGCCCTCGCCCACACCTGCTGCCATGCATGCCAAATGAAGTGCCGTTGTTCCGTTAGAGCAGGCAACGGCATATTTAGCGCCTGTCACTTCACACAGCTTCTTTTCAAGCTCCTCTATTTTAGGTCCGCATGTAAGATAATCGGATTTAAGAACATCTACAACGGCCTGTATATCTTTATCATCTATGTATTGATGACCATAGTATATCTTTGTACTCCTGACAGGCACTCCGCCCTCGATTGCAGGTTTATTCATACCAATCTCCTCGTGTATTTTCTAAAATTAATCTTCTTTGGCATCTGCCTTTTTCGGAAGTGCATACTTTTCACTGAAGAGCTTAACCAATCTGGTATATTCCTCGTTACTCTTGTTGGTGATTTCATTGGAAAATTCATGACTTCCTATTTCTTCATCCTTTTGAAGAACAGAAAGAGCTATGTTGGAACAGTGGTCCGAAACTCTTTCATAATTGGTTGAAAGGTCCGAAAGAACGAATCCCATTTCAATACTGCACTTACCTTTTCTAAGTCTCTTAATATGACGCTTTTTGATTTCATTGTTGAGTTCGTCGATTACTTCTTCCAACGGTTCTACATTAACAGCCAACTTCATATCGGTTTTCTCGAAACATTCGAAGGTCGTATTGACTATTTCTTTGAGCGCATGTGTAAAGATATCAATTTCCTCTTCCGCACGTTTCGTAAATCCCATATCTTTTTCATGCATCTCACGTGCAGATTCCGCGATATTGCAAGCATGGTCGGAAATCCTTTCGAAATCTCCGATACTGTGGAGAATCATGGATAAGGCTATTGAATCCTTCTTCTCCATGTTATGACCGCTCAGTTTGACAAGATAATTGCCGAGCTCGTCTTCATAATGATCGACAACCTCCTCCAAGTCCGCAACTTTCCTGGCCTTTTTCTCCTTAAACTCATCAAACAGCTCTATAGACAGGAAGAGGGCCTCCTTGGTATAGGTTGCCATGTCGCATGCAACTTTCTTACATTGCTCGATAGCAAGTCCCGGACTTGATAAGAATCTGTCATCAAGCAGCTTGATGTTTCTCTTGGCTGCAAGTCCCGTAAGTTCCGCCTCATCCTCCGTAACAGGCAATGTCCAATGAACAAGCTTGATAAAGACCTTATGAAAAGGAATCAAAACAGCAGCCGATAGTATACTAAGACATGTATCAAAAACGGCAATTCCGACAGCTGTCGCATTGTCGCCCAAAAATTCAAATTTGTAGAAGAATGAATTGATCGAGTAGAACACAATCAGGAACAGTATACCTCTTGTAATATTGTAATACAGGTGTATCAAAGCCGAACGTCTTGCGTTTCTTCCTGTTCCGATACTTGACAAAAGTGCCGTCGCACAAGTACCGATATTGGCACCTATCATTAGAGGAATGGCTGTTCCGTATGTAATCAGTCCGGATGTTGAAAGAACCTGAACCATACCGATTGTAGCAGACGATGATTGAATTATGGCAGTCAGAGCAACTCCTACCAAAGTTCCCAAAATCGGATTGGAGAACATCATCATCAAATCCGCAAATGCAGGGGACTGTGAAAGAGGCTTAACCGCATCCGACATAGTAGTCATACCAAACATCAATACTGCAAAGCCGACCATAATCTGTGCTATATTTCGTTTTTTTGTATTTTTGGAAATAAGTATGATAAACACACCGATAATCGCAAGTATCGGCGAAAAAGAGGTTGGTTTAAGAAGCTTAAGAACGACGCTTCCACCGCTTGTTCCGACAGATGATAATGACATTATCCAAGGCGTAACGGTAGCACCTATGTTCGCGCCCATAATAACGAATACGGATTTGGCAAGTTCCATCAAACCCGAATTAACAAATCCGACCGTCATTACCGTAGTGGCCGAAGACGATTGCATAACGGCAGTGACTCCCGCACCGATTAATACCGCCAAAACCTTATTGGACGTAAGCTTTCCAAGAACCGATTCCAGTCTTCCTCCGGAGGTTTTCTTCAAGCCGTCTCCCATTACGTTGATTCCGTACAAAAAGAGGGCTAATCCTCCAATCATATTCAATATACTAAAAATGTCCATATTCTTCCTACCTGACTAATTCAACCGGTTTCCCCATACCCGCATACAGATTTACGATACCATAAAACCCATGACTATTTCAATAGTTCCTCACTCATTGCACCTACCAATTCTTCCGTAAGGTTAAGGAGTTCACGTTCATCTTTATCCGCAAAGCCGCTCTTATGATAAGGATATAAGAACTGATTGGATTTGTTGGAGAACGACAGTTTCTCAAATTTCTTAAATAAATTCAAAACTCCGTCGGGATTGAGTTTGGCATCATTTCTTATGGAAAAAGACAAAACCAGGTCACGGGCTTTAATCTCCCTCATATAAAGAGTGTGTGCTTTGGCACGCAAAAGCGCTATTCTCAAAAGATTCATGGCACTATCGGGAACATTGCCGAAACGATCTTTCAATTCCGCTTTCATGTCTTCAAACTCTTCCTGTGTTTCAATACCTGCAATTCTCTTATATATATCAAGTTTTTGAACTTCATTCACAATATACTCGGAAGGAATAAATGCATCGACATCTATATCGATGAGAGTTTCAAAATCTTCTTCAACAGCAATTCCTTTTTCGCTTTTAACCGCTTCATTGAGCATCTTGCAGTAAAGATCATATCCAACTGCCTGCATATGGCCGTGCTGAGTCTTACCAAGAAGATTTCCGGCACCTCTTATTTCCAAATCCTTCATCGCGATCTTATATCCGGAGCCCAAATCAGTAAATTCCTTAATCGCTGAAAGACGCTTCTCAGCCTCTTCTTTAAGCATTCTGTCCTTTTTATACATCAAAAAGGCATACGCTGTCCTGTTACTTCTTCCCACACGTCCTCTTAGCTGATACAACTGGCTTAATCCCAATCTGTCGGAATCATGAATAATCATGGTATTAACATTTGGAATATCCATTCCCGTTTCTATAATTGTGGTTGAAACCAACACATCAATTTCATGATTGATGAATTGATACATAATATATTCCAGATCCTTTTCGGCCATCTGACCATGCGCGAACGAAACTCGCGATTCCGGAACCAGTTCCTGAATTCGGGCGGCAACATCCGCTATATTGTTAACTCTGTTATATACGTAATATACCTGTCCTCCTCTTGCAAGTTCCCTTACTATGGCCTCACGCACCATTTCTTCATTATATTCCATTACATATGTCTGAATGGGAAGTCGATCATTGGGAGCCTCCTCAAGTACGGACATATCTCTTATTCCAATCAAACTCATATGGAGTGTTCTCGGAATCGGAGTCGCCGAAAGTGTCAGTACATCTACCGACTCCTTTAATTTCTTAATTTTCTCTTTATGCGAAACACCGAATCGTTGCTCTTCGTCAATCACCAAAAGCCCCAAATCGTTGAATTCAACATCTGAAGACAAAACCCTGTGTGTTCCTATAACGATATCGACGAAACCTTTCTTTAGATCCTTGATTGTTGTTTTAATCTCCGTTGTGGTTCTGAATCTTGAAAGCAAATCTATTCTGATCGGGAAGTCCTTCATTCTTTCTTTGAAAGTATCGTAATGCTGTTGAGCAAGAATGGTTGTAGGAACCAAATATACAACCTGCTTACCCTCCTGCACAGCTTTGAAGGCGGCACGGATGGCTATCTCTGTCTTGCCGAATCCCACATCTCCGCAGATAAGTCTGTCCATTATCTTGGTGCTTTCCATATCTGCCTTGGTCTGTTCAATGGCTGTCAATTGATCTGTCGTTTCCTCATAAGGAAACATTTCTTCGAATTCTTTTTGCCAAATTGTATCTTTACCGTATACATATCCCGTCTGCGCGCTTCGCACAGCATATAGTTCAACCAAATCTTTGGCAATTTCCTGCGTGGCCAGTTTGACTTTGGCCTTGGTCTTCTCCCATTCCGACGAACCGAGTTTATTCAGTTTAGGAGCTTTGGCATCGGAAGATGCATATTTTTGCAACACGGAAAGACCCGTTGCCAATACATACAAGACGCCGTCATCACGATATTCAATCTTCAGATAATCCTTGGTAATTCCCTCTATAACTATCTGTTCAATACCGCGATATATTCCCAATCCATGATATTCATGAACAACATAATCTCCCACGGAAAGCTCATTAAAATCCTGTATTGATTCACCCTCAAAACGTTTTTTACGCTTCTTGGATTTCTTATGTGCGCCGAAAATGTCCGTTTCGGAGATAATGGCAAGCTTGATAGCAGGATATTCAAATCCCTTGGATACCACACCGTAGTACGTTTCCACTTCGGTAGGTTGAAGTTCATGAGAGGGATTGTCGGAGTAAAATGCCGTAATTCCGTTATCAAGAAGATCTTTCGCCAATCGCCCCGCTCTTGTCCGTGAACCTGACAAAAGAAGAACCCTGTATCCGTTCTTTTTGTATTTGTCCAAATCTTTAAGCAACGAATCAAAGCTGTTATTGTAAGAAGCAATGGGTGTAACATTGAGTGTCACGCTGCATGAAGGCTTCAAATAAACGCCGGTCAAGTCATTGTCCATCCGCAAAGTTTCTATATATCCGATTCTGTATTTTGAAAGAATTGCCAATACTTCGGTCACACAAATAAGCATATCCATCTGACCCGGAATAACATAACCCTTCTCAAGTCGATGCATCATGTTCTCCCTGAATTCAAGTTCAATTGCATTCGCATGCTCCTGTATTCGCATCGGCTCATCAAGAAAAATGACGGTTCTGTCATTTTGAAACAATTCGGCAAGTGAAACTGCATCAGGATAAAAATAGTTAATATATGAATCAAGGTTGGTGAAATTGTCAAATTCGACAACCTGCTCTTTCAATTCACGGAAATTGGTTTCGACACGATGTGCCTCTTCAGTATGAAATTCACTCCTCAATTTCGAAGCGTATTGCATGGATTCTTTTTCAATCTGTGCAAGACCTTCATCCTTCTTCTTGGTTGACAGTATTAATTCCGTAGCCGGGTATATTGAAACGGAAGAAAGATTCTCTATAGATCTTTGACTCTTAACATCAAAAGAGCGGATGGAATCAATATCGTCTCCCCATAATTCAATACGGTACGGATTATCCTCCGTAATTTCAAAAATATCCACTATGCCGCCTCTTATGCTAAACTGTCCGGGACCTTCAACCTGATACACCTTTTCATAACCAAGCATAACCAGTTTTTGCGCAAGTGTCTTTTCTTCAATTGTTGTGGTGGTGGAAATTTTTAGTATATTTTCTTTAAGAACATTAAGAGGAACCTGAGGCGTCATCAATGCCCCGAATGTGGTTACCAACGTTACAGGCTTATTCTCAAGAACGCGGCGCAGGCATCTCATTCTCTCGATAGTAAGTTCATTACCGCGAATATCAGCCTGATAGAACATCATATCTTTGGCCGGATAAGTAGTAACCTTACGGTCGAAAAGCCTGTAATCGTCTGCGATTTCACGTACACGAATATCATTGTGAGTTATTATCAGCGCAGAACGAAAACCCTCACTTAATGTTGCCATTACGTGAGGTTTCGAGCTGTCGGGGCAACCGTCCAAAGACACAACCGCCCCTTCTTTATGAAGTTCGTCGGATGCCCGTTTCATTTCGGGCATCCCCAATAAAAGATTCTTAATTGTTTCCAATTCTACTTCTTAAATCCGTCCTTCAAAAGAACGCTTCTGTTAAATACAAGATGATCTTCCGTAGTATCCTTATTATCAAGGCAGAAGAAACCGACTCTCATAAACTGGAATGTAGGTGCATTGACACCTGTTCTGTTTTCGGTAGCCAAAAACTCCTTGGCAACATCAAGCATTTGCTTATTAACCTTACAACCGTTAATCACCTGCAAGCTGTCAGGATTAAGACAGTCAAGGAAATTCTTGTCCGGTCCGTCAGGCTGAACATCAGCAAAAAGATTTTCGTACAATCTGACTTCCGCATCAACGCTTTCATCAACATCAATCCAGTGAAGCGTCGCGCCCTTAACTTTACGTCCGTCTGCAGGATCGCCGCCTCTTGATTCCGGATCATACTCACACAAGACTTCAACAACGTTTCCGTTCTCATCCTTTACGCAGCCTGTACAGGTTACAAGATAAGCCGATTTAAGTCTTACTTCGTTACCGGGATACATTCTCTTATACTTAGGGATAGGTTCCTCAAGGAAGTCTTCGGCATCCATCCAAAGATTTCTGCTGAATGTGATTGTATGCGTTCCCTGTGTCGGATCGGTAGGGTTATTCTCTACTTCAAATGTCTCTGTCTGACCTTCGGGATAATTGGTAACAGTGAGCTTAATGGGGTTCAAAACCGCCATGGTTCTTTCAGCCTTAAGGTTCAAATCTTCTCTCAAGCATCTTTCCAATTCCGCATACTCTATTACGGAACTTACCTTGGCAACTCCGATAGTGTTACAGAAATTTCTGATTGAAGCAGCCGTATATCCGCGGCGTCTCAATCCGCACAAAGTAGGCATTCTGGGGTCATCCCATCCGGAAACATACTTTTCTTCGACAAGCTGACGAAGTTTACGCTTACTCATAACGGTGTGATCAATACCAAGTCTTGCAAATTCTATCTGGCGAGGTTTGTGATAGGGAATGGATACGTTGGTAACCACCCAATCATACAAAGGCCTGTGATCTTCGTACTCCAAAGAGCAAAGTGAATGTGTAATTCCTTCAAGAGCATCCTGAATAGGATGTGCAAAGTCATACATCGGGAAAATGCACCACTTCGTTCCCTGTCTGTGATGATTAATAAATCTGATTCTGTAAATAACAGGGTCTCTCATATTGAAGTTACCGGATGTAAGGTCTATTTTGGCACGAAGTGTCATCTTGCCTTCTTCGACCTCTCCGTTCTTCATCTTCTCAAAAAGAGCCAAGTTCTCCTCTATGGGTCTGTCCCTGTACGGAGACGTTGCGGGTGTTGATGTATCACCTCTGTGCTCTTTAAACTCCTCGGGAGTCAATTCGCATACATATGCGAGGCCTTTTTTGATAAGCTCGATTGCATATTCATAGTCCTTCTCAAAATAGTCCGAACCATAAAAGAATCTGTCACCCCAGTCGAATCCGAGCCAGTGAATATCCTGCTTGATTGCATCAACATATTCGGTATCTTCTTTGGCAGGATTGGTATCATCCATTCTAAGATTGCAGATTCCGCCGAATCTTTCAGCCATACCAAAGTCAATGCACAATGCCTTGCAGTGTCCGATGTGCAAATATCCGTTGGGTTCGGGCGGGAATCTGGTATGAACGGTTTGACCTTCAAACTGTCCGTCCTTTGCTATATCTTCTTTAATGAAGTCGTAGATAAAATTGCTGTTCTCCACAACTTCCTCATTCTTGATGTCCAAATTTTCGTTTGCCATGTTAACACTCCTTCTTTATCACATTCCACCATACCTCAAAAGTTCTTTATTCGCAAGAAACTTTTCTATTGAATTGATTCATGGCTTTATCAATCTCACCGTCCATAATAATTTTAATGGCATCGATTGCCTGTGAAATTCCATCCGCTATGGCATCTTTTTCGTTGGAAGCAAAATGTCCGAGTACGTATTCGGCCAAATCCATCTTCTTTGGTTTTTCGCCCACTCCTACTCTGACTCTGACAAATTCCTGTGTTCCCAAATGCTGAATTATGTTTTTCAAGCCGTTATGACCGCCGGCAGAACCTTTGGGGCGTACTCGAATATAGCCGGGAGGCAATTCTATGTCATCAGAGATAATTATCACTTCCGACGTAGGATCAACTTTATAATAATCGGCAAGTTCACGAACACTTTCGCCTGACAAATTCATGTATGTAAGAGGCTGCGCCAAAATAACTTTGTGGCCTTCAATTACCCCCTTACCAATTCTGGCTTTATGCTGAATTGTAGTTACAGATATGTTGTATTTATCTGCCAATTCATCAATTGTCATAAAACCTATATTGTGTCTTGTGTTGTCATACTGCTTGGTGGGATTCCCCAAACCTACTATAATATACATATTCTCTCTCCTCAAAAAGAAGATAACTCATGGCGAGTTATCTTCTTTTTTAACCCTTCTGAAACTTGTTCGACCGTATTCGTTGGTTTCTTGGACAAACTCCGTAGCGCCTCCGTGAATTTCATCTTCCCGTTTCTTGGCCTCATACTTTTGAATTGTTTGGGCTATTCTCTCTCTCGATACAGGATAATCAAGTCTATCTTCTATCTCTTCTATCGAAAATCCAATATCATGAAGATGTCTTATCGCAGCACCACAGGCAACATCATATGTAAAATCACCGAGTGCCTTTTGAAAATATCTGTTTTCGTCCATTTGAATCCACAACAGCTTTCGACTTCATAATCGGCTCAATCACCGATACTCGCGAAAACTATATTACGAATCTATCGTTTCTTTCTATTACTATCTTAATTCCGTCCTCACCGACAAGATGCGAATTGGCTCTTATCGTTCCGTGGCTTTCAACAATACAATTCTCTATGTATGTATTATCGCCGATATAAACGTCATTCAAAATAATTGAGTTTTTAATGGTACAATTATTTCCGATATACGCCTTCTTGAATATGACTGAATTTTCCACAACGCCGTTAACAATACATCCGCTGCTGACCAAACTGTTCCTAACCTGAGCACCGAAATTGTATTTAGCCGGAGGCAAATCGTCAACTTTCGAATAAATATCAGGATATTCTCTGAAGAAGTAATCGCTGATGTCCTTTTTCAAAAAGTCCATGTTGGTTTTGAAATAATCTTCCACGGTTGCAATATTGCTCCAGTAACTTTGCAACTTGTATCCGTAGATTCGCTTCATATTCTTATATCGAATAAGTATATCTTTAACGAAATCAAATCTATCTTCTTCGATACTTTTCTCTATCATTTCGATAAGCTGACGACGACGTATTACATAAATACCACAGGATATCGTGTTTGATTTGGCAACAACCGGCTTCTCCTCAAACTCTTCGATTCTGGCATCTTCATTCATCTTCAATGTTCCGAATCGATCAACGTTGACACCTGCCGGCATATCTTTACATACTACAGTAATATCAGCCTTCTTCTCGATGTGATACTCAAGAACCTTATTAAGATCCAACTTGTAAACACAGTCTCCCGATGTTATTACAACATACGGTTCATGACTGTCTTTAAGGAATGCCAGATTCTGAGCAATCGCATCGGCTGTTCCTCTGTACCACGAATTGTTATCTGCGGTAACTGCTGGGGTAAAGACAAACAATCCACCCTGTTTACGACCAAAATTCCACCACTTGGAAGAATTCAAATGCTCATTCAGCGAACCTGCATTGTATTGAGTAAGCACAGCAACCTTTTGAATACTTGAGTTGGTCATATTGGACAACGCAAAATCGATACTTCTGTAACTGCCCGCAATAGGCATAGCACACACGGCTCTTTTTTGTGAAAGATCTTTCATTCGGTAGCTGTTACCACCTGCTAAAATTATACCAATCGCTCTCATTGTTCTTCACCTGCCTTCACTAAAGTCTTACCGGAAGCAAGCATATTATCCGGATAATCTTTCTTGGTGGTTTCTCCGAAGATGCATACGTTCTTTCCGATTGTAACTCCGGTTGGGATGATACTTCTTTCGCCTACACACACCAATTCGGAATTATAAATATGCGGATCGGTTTCATTCTCAACCTCATCACCTATACCTATTCTGACAGAATCGTTAATAACAACATCCTCTGCGACAATAGCCTTATTCAATTCACAATTCTTTCCGATTTCGGTGTGATTCATGATAATTGAATCTCTGACAACCGTACCCTCACCGATTGTTACACCGCATCCTATTACGGAATTATATACTTGACCGTAAATACTTGAGCCTTCACCGATAATACTCTTCTCAACGAAACCTGTATTGGCAAGATATTGAGGAGGAAGTATTTCCGAACGTGTATAAATCTTCCAATATTCTTCATACAAATTGAATTCCGGAACGATATCAATAAGTTCCATATTGGCTTCCCAATACGAGCTTAGCGTTCCTACATCCTTCCAATATCCGTTAAACTCATACGCATATAACGGACAGCCCTTATCATGGCAATACGGAATTATATGTTTACCAAAATCAAGTCCCGATTGATCCTGGTTGGTAATCAAAGCTTCCTTAAGTGTCTTCCAGTTAAAGATATAAATACCCATAGAAGCGAGATTTGATCTGGGATGTTCGGGTTTTTCCTCAAAATCCGTGATTCTGCGATCTTCATCGGTAATCATAATTCCGAATCGCTTGGCTTCCTCAATCGGAACAGGCATAACGGCTATTGTAGCCTCTGCGCCCTTTTCCTTATGGAAATCAAGCATAACCTCATAATCCATCTTATATATATGGTCCCCGGAAAGAATAAGAACATACTCCGGATTGAAGCTGTCCATATAGTCAATGTTTTGTAAAATGGCATTGGCTGTTCCCGTATACCAGTCCGTATTTCCTATTTTTTCATAAGGAGGAAGAACAGATACACCACCGATATTCCTATCTAAATCCCAAGGAATTCCAATGCCGATATGCGAATTCAATCTAAGAGGTTGATATTGTGTAAGAACACCAACGGTATCAACACCTGAATTGATACAATTACTGAGCGGGAAATCGATAATTCTGTATTTTCCGCCAAAAGAAACTGCCGGTTTTGCAACCTTGGAGGTCAATACACCAAGTCTGCTTCCCTGCCCACCGGCCAAAAGCATAGCAATCATCTCTTTTTTAATCATGCTAATCACCTCATATCGTATTCGTCCCAATTACCCGAAACGTGAGTAAATTATACCATATGTAAACCAAAATGTGAATATTTTTTACAATTTTGAGCCCGTTTTCAGACAATTTAATGTAAAATTTTACCAAAAATTTTTGTGAAAATTTACCATATTGAGTAGGGAACCTTTTTCGGTGTGGGAGGAATCCGGTTCAGCCGGCAACGCTCGCTCTGACATGGACCCCATAAGTTGTATAGCACTTCAACCCCCATAAGTTAAGGGATCTCCGAATGTGGTTGCTCTTAGTCCGATGGACTCAAATCAGCAGTATTCTTAATTTTGAGTCCATTTCACTTCGGAGTTTTTCGTTGAAGGCTAACGATTGGACTCAAATCAGCGTGCTTTTCTGATTTGAGTCCACTATTTTTCAGAATCTGGACTTAAATCTTCAAATATGCCTCATATGAGTCCAAACGCCTCAAGAAGTCACTTGTATCGCGCCATATTTGGACTTTTTCTTTAACATTCGGTTTATTTTGAGTCCAGCAAAGTTTTAATAATAGGAATCCGGTTCAGCTATCAACGCTCTCTCATACAAGCATCATAAGCAGTCAGCTTACAGAGTTGCCGAGTTTTACACATTCCTATGGCATTTTATCTAAAAAGATTGAGTATATCTGAAAAAATGCGGAGAAAATGTACCCTCGCACATTTTCTCCGTATTTTCAAAATAAACATTTTCACCTATATAGGGATTAGTGTAATTACAAATCCCTGTGCATAATTGTATACTTCGGTTATTTACAGCTCGCCGTTTTTGTATCTGGTAACGATTGACTGGATTCTTTCGAAAGGATCAAGCAAATCTGAAATTGAAGCATCGTGATTGAGAGTATCGATGAGGTAAGCAATGTACTTACTTAAATCGCAATCGATGTACCATTCACGGCTAAGCAATTCGGGTGTTTGATAAATCAAATTGGTTGTAAGAACACCGGCAATTGTTCCTGCTTTATATGCTTCATCAAACTTATCAAGTCCACCTGTAAACAAACCGAAAGTTGCACAGATAAATATCTTGTTGGCATTACGTTTCTTAAGGCCTGCAGCAACTTCCAAAACCGATTCGCCCGAAGAAATCATATCATCAACAATAAGTACATCCTTGCCGGAAACATCAGTACCTAAGAACTCATGAGCTACTATAGGATTACGTCCGTCAACGATTCTGGTGTAATCACGTCTTTTATAGAACATACCCATATCAAGGCCAAGCACGTTGGCCATGTAAATCGCACGACTCATTCCGCCTTCATCGGGGCTGACAACCATCATGTGCTCTGCGTCAAGATTAAGGCCTTTGACATGATTAAGAAGTCCCTTGATAAACTGATATGTAGGCTGAACGGTTTCAAAGCCGTTCAGAGGAATAGCATTCTGAACACGAGGATCATGAGCGTCAAAAGTAATAATATTATCAACACCCATCTTAACCATTTCCTGCAATGCCAAAGCGCAGTCCAAAGATTCTCTTGCCGTACGCTTATGCTGACGCGACTCATACAAGAACGGCATAATAACCGTAATTCTTCTTGCTTTACCGCCCACTGCAGCTATTATTCTCTTTAAATCCTGGTAATGATCATCCGGAGACATGTGATTTTCATGTCCGCATAAAGAATAGGTCAAACTGTAATTGGCTACATCGACCAAAAGATATAAGTCAGTACCACGAACGGATTCTAAAATCATTCCTTTGGCTTCGCCTGAACCAAAACGCGGTACCTTTGCTTTAAGAATATAGGAATCTCGCTGATATCCTGCAAATGCTAAACTGTCCTTGTGCTCACTCTCTCTTTGAGTACGCCACTTGACCAGATAATCGTCTACTTTTTCTCCCAAAGTTCTGCATCCTTCAAGAGGAATAATGCCCAACGACCCGACCGGTATTGTTTCCAGATTTCTGGTTTCTTCACGCTCGCCCATGATTCGTCCTTTCATCACGTTCCTGTTTTTTTAGTTTTTCGTATATCCTGGCCACTGAACTTATGAAACGAATACCACTCAATGAGTCTGGAAAAAATGCGGTCCGAATATCTCTCCTGAATATCCTGAAGATCAAGATTGGTTGAGATAATCGTGGACTTTCGGCTCAAATGTCTTTCGTTAAGAAGCGAAAACAGTTGAGTAGCAACGGCATTAGTCAAAAGTTCTGTGCCAAGGTCATCTATAATGAGCAAATCTGCCTGATATATATCATCCTTCATGCCCGCCAAAGAAACTCTGTCTCCCTTGTCAAACATAACGTCCGACAACAGTTTAAACAGCTCTGTTGAGCTAAAATAGATAACATTATAGCCTTTATCAAGGAGTTCTTTCGCAATGCAACCCGAAAGGAACGATTTGCCCGTACCTACTGTACCATAAAACAATAGATTCTGATAGTCACTTCCGAAATTTTGTACAAAATTGTGAGTTTGCTCTACTGTATTTTGAAATCGTTGTAGGTTTTCACCATCATAGTATTCATATGAAAGATTATCATAGTTGTCATGAGAAAGAATTGAATCCAAATTCGAATTCTCGTAAAGCATTGCCGTAACGGCCTGTCTAAAGCAGTGGCATCTTTCACCGTCAACATATCCTGTATCTTTACAATCAGGACATTCGTAAGACAATTCAAGATAATCAGCAGAGTATCCTGCTCCAATCAACAGATCCTTTTTCATTTGAGTCAAATTATCAATCGTAGCATTGATTTCCGAAACAGCAACCTCATCGCCTGAAAGCATTCTTTTGGTAGCGGAAATTCCAAAAGCAGCAATTGACTCGTCCAACTGTCTGTATCCGGGTAAATTGTCATTAATATATTTGATTTTCAAAGAAAGCTCTTCCTGAGCCTTCAATTGCTTGGCCTTGTATGAACGCATCAAAGCATCATACTGTGAATTACTTATGGACACAATTTCCTCAATTCTGCACTGATCGGCTTGTATAATTTAATCTTTGCTAATTGCTCAATAACTGCTTCTCAAGCTCATCAAAATCATAATTTCTTTGACTGTACTGTTTAAAAGCTCCTGCCCCTTGATTACTAACCTTCCTGGGCTTGGAAGCGGAAGCGAATGATGCATCCAGTGCCTGAATATCCGACTTATGATGAACACTGCTTTCAAACCATGAAGACAGAATCTTATCGGCATATTCGAATCTGTGCGAATCGGTAGCCATAACCGTCCTGTCACAGGCTTCTTTGATAATCTCAAATTCATAGCCGAATTCATTGGTCCATCTGTTAATGTAATCTACCTCTTTCTTGGTAGGCGCATTACTCTTACCCAAGGCGTTCATTGTATCATAGACAACTTTGTCATATTTCTTAGATGCTTTGGCAGCCTGCTTTGGAGTCGTAATTCCCTGTTCCTTCCAGCTTATCGCTACCTTTTCAATGTATCTGAAGTCTTTCTTGCCCCTTCCGACACAATAGTCAAAAAGAAAATCTATCAATTCATTACTGAATCCCAGTTCATCGCTAAAAAACAGAACCGTTTTAACATCGGATACCGTAAGAGATTTACCCAAGTATTGTTCAACCACGAACAGCAATTCTTTGGTCGAATCATTGGATTTGAATGTCATAACATCATCGGTAGAATACTGTGGCTTCACATATTCGTTTCTTACCGGAAGCTGTACAACCGGTGCAAGCGAAAGCGAAGTATTCTTGGCAACAACATCCAAAAGACGCACTCCGATCAAATTTTTGGCCTCATCATAATCAAGTGCCAGAAGATTATTCTTCTCCCAATATTTAAGTGCACGCTGTACATCCTTCTCGGTATAGTTAAACTGATCTGCCAAATCAGATATACTGCAACTGTTATGCGATGAAATCACGCGAAGAAGGTAAAGATATATTTTGATCTGCGCATCATTGGCATCCTTCATATAATTGTCGATAAAAATATTGGATACCACAGTGGCATCTGCAGAATAATCCTGATAAACTTTGAATTGACTCATTTAGGTCCCCAACCATTCATTTAGTATCTCTTTCGAGCAAAGTAATACTATCATAGTTCGGTTCAAAAATAAATAGGGAAAATCAACGCAACCCCAGTATTTTCAAGGGTTTGCAGATATTGTGGATAATGTGGATTGTGTGGATAGCGATACGAATTCCTTTAATTTGTTGACAAAAATATCCACAAATTTTGACAGGTGAATACCGACCAAAATCTGTGGATAATGTGGACAACTATTTTCTCAGGAGTTCTTCCCCAACATTTACAATATCTCCGGCACCCATAGTTATCAACAAGTCACCCGGTGCACAATTTTTTAAAATAAATTTTTCAATTTCTTCAAATGATGGTAAATAATAACCTTCTGTATTTCTGTCCTTCAATCTGTCCAATATATCTTGAGAAGATATTCCAAGCGTATTTTTCTCACGAGCCGCATAGATATCAGCCAATATAACCGCATCCGCAAGCGAAAGAGCATCTGCGAAATCATCCAAAAATGCCTTGGTTCTGGTATATGTATGAGGCTGAAAGGCAACCCACAATTTCTTATGCGGATATGCCAGGGCAGCTTTAAGTGTTGCCCTTATTTCCGACGGATGATGAGCATAGTCATCAAGAATTTCTATTCCCTGTACAATACCTTTCTTTTCAAATCTCCTCTTCGCTCCGCCGAAGCCCCTCAATGCACATTTGACAAGTTCTCTGTCAACCTTAACAAAATCGGCAAGTGCGATTGCGGCAAGTGCATTAAGTACATTGTGTTCTCCCGGAACGCCCAAAACAATCTCTTCTTTTGAAAAATACGGAGAATTTACTTCAAAATGTGTCAAGCCGTCTTTATCCGTATAAATACCTGTCGGATAATAGTCGGACTTAGCATCTTTACCGAAAGTAACAATCTCGGACTTAACATCCTGTAAGACAACATCAACATGGGGAATGTCTCCACCCACAATAACAATTCCATCCTCCGGAGTAAGGCATGCAAAGCGATGGAAGGATGAACGAATATCATCAATATCTTTAAAGAAATCCAAATGGTCTTCTTCAACATTCAAAATCAAAGTAGCCTTGGGGAAGAAATTCAAAAAGCTGTTGGTATATTCACAAGCTTCCGTAACAAATATATCGGAATGTCCTATACGTATGTTTCCTCCGATCGAATCCAGAATTCCTCCGATTGACAAGGTCGGGTCCATATCGGCTTCCATCATAATTTCGGAAATCATTGATGTAACGGTAGTCTTTCCGTGAGTTCCGGAAACAGCTATCGGAAGTTTGTAGTTTCGCATAAGCTGTCCGAGAAGCTCGGCTCTGCTAAGCATTGGAATATTAAGTTCGGTTGCTCTGACAAATTCCGGATGATCCTTATGTATAGCGGCCGTATAAACAAACACATCTATATCTTCGGTAATATTGTCCGCCACCTGACCTATGTATATTTTTGCTCCGTGAGACGCAAGCGTATCGGTAAGCTCGGATTGAGCTCTGTCGGAACCTGTAACTTCAAACTTCGCGTCAAGCAGAACCTCTGCAAGACCGCTCATACTAATGCCTCCGATGCCACAAAAAAATACCTTCACGGGCTCACTCAAATTTATTTGATACATTCAATTTCTCCCTCACTTTCCGCTTTCGGAATTTCTCTTAAAAAATTTATCGTATAAATAGTTAGCTGCCGCAATAGCAGTATTATCATAAACAAACGCCACAATATATGAAAGAACGAAGCATCCCAAAATCATTCCGACAATACACAATGTCAGGTGACCGTGATCGGCCTCAAAGCTCCATCCGAAAGGAAGGACAACCTTGAGCAACAGCAACACGTGTATCAGCATGATTGAAAAGTTATATTTCGATATGGAGGCAATGATTATATTTTTGCGTCCAAATATCTTTTTAAAACGTGTAAACACAGCAAACACTCCCGCGCCTATAAGCCACATATTGGGAGTCCAATTAGATGTGTAGTACAAAAGGTCATATCTAAAATAAATCATAAGGAACGTGACTACAAGACCAATTATGCCCAAAATTACGAACAATCCGAAGCGCTTTTTTGAATGTTCTGTCGTCATATAGTATCCGAGCAAAAATACACCTATCCATCCGGCTATAGGCGTTTCTATGCCGAATGTTATACCGAATATCGGAAAATATGTGGTCAGACAGTTAAATATAAAGCCTGCAACAATCAATCCGAACAGCTGGCCTTCGCTGATTTTGGCAACCACTATTCTTAGGAACGGTGCAAAAATATACAAACCGATAATTACATAGACAAGCCACATATGAGGCATATATTCCGAGCGTCCCGTTGCAAGGCCTTTTAATATTGACCTTACCCCGTCACCTATACCATTGGCAAAAGCCTCCTTCTCATATCCCATAAGCGCATACAGCAAAAAATAGCTGACGGTAGGAATCAGTACCTTACCCATTCTCTTAATATAAAAATCCTTAAGTGATTCTTCCCTTGGGGCAAGCAGCAAAGCACCGCTTAACATTACATACAAAACATTACAACACAAAGACAATGCAAGTATTACACGAAGTGTTGAATACCCGGGATCTCCCAATGAAACGTTGGGAGTATAAGCTTCACAAACGGAATGTTCAGCTATTACACATAGTGCCGCGAGTGTCCGCAAATAATCATATTCATATTTGTGTTCAGAACCCAAAGCTCCCGGATTGACGAAAAGTCCCTTAATCGGATATCCATATTTTCTGATTCGGTCACGATGCGAACAATATGCAAGAAATAGAATCGCAAAGAGAATAACAGCCCTTACGGCAACAGCAATGCCAAAATCCGTTTCATAATAGTTACAAACGGCAGGCATTGTCCTACACAAAGCAATCGTGTCTATCGTACAGTCCAAATCAAGATCGATACGTACAATATTAACCGGATAGTTGGGAAGACTCAAAAAGCAGCTTGAATGTCCGGCATCTATCGAAGCAATAACCGTATGACTTTCCGAGAGGATTTCATCATTGGCTTTCGAATAATAAACCGTTACCACTGTTGGGTTCATAACGGATTCTTTTAACTTAACCATCACACCCGAAAAGCTGTCATTGTAGCCTTGGTACATTATCCACGCATCATCGGCTGTGGGAGTATACTTACCTGTCAAAGTATCAAATTCAACATTGCCGGCTGTAAATTCATCCGCAGTTATATCCCGGTACTCACCCTGCAAAGAATAGTCCTGCGAAACTCTGTTCCACGAAAACAATACTGCCAATCCAAGTGATATAACAGCAATAACCACTATCGGAAGAATCCTTATTCTGTTTACTGATTCCAAGCTCTTTTCTTTCATTCCTTACTTCCCCGTTATCATTCCAAGGTTATTCTTTCGTAAGTTCTTTCAGCTGCTTATACGTGCTCTTGAATATCTTTCTGGCAACACCCGGTTCAAAGATATCCTCCATACCGAAGAATTCAAATGTATTTTTGAATCCCCAGTTTGACTTAATTGCCGACAGCTGCAAATATTTTTCTACGGCAGCATCAAAATTCTCATCGGCCTGCTCATAAGTTTCCAAAGCCAGTAATGCCGAAGTTCCGTATGATATGTAATAGAAAGGTGATTGGAACAAATGCCACACACCTGTCCAGGTATATACTTCATCGACACCCTCCTCGGGTACGAAGCCATATTCTTTTTCCAATTTAAAGAACTGTCTGCCAAGTTCCTCAACCGTACAGTCGGGATGTTCATGTGCATAGATTTCGAATTCTGTTATCATACATGATTGAACTATCGTATATAAAAATCCCTCAATCTCCTGATATGCCAAAAATCCACCGACTTCCTCACCGTAAATATCCGGATAATATCTTGAAAACAATACTTCCAAGCCCTGTGAATTGTATTCCGACAAATCAATATTATTGAAATCTTCATAGTCGTCTTCATATGTATTCAACATATGATTAAAATGTCCGAATTCATGAACATGCGTAAATATATCACTATAAGTACCGTACGGCGAATCAAATATGAATGCGTCACCGTATTTATCAAAAGGAATCGTAAAACCGTTTTCTTCCTTGATATCCGAAGGCGCCATGTCAAACAAATTATTATCAAGAAGATATTGCAAAGAGTTCTCAAGTTCCGGCGAAATCTCACCCATATACGGTTTCAGCTGTTCAAACGTACCGCGCCCGTAAGATATCTCAAAATCTTCGGGCAATCGGAAATTCTCTGCCAATTCTTCCGTCTTGCCCAAATATCTGCTGCATTTATCCTTAATTTCGGCACACAAACTCTTAACATCTTCAAGCGTATAGTCCTTTCCGTATACTTCGGCATAGGCATAATCCGCATAATTGTCATAATCGTTCAACTCTGCTATTTGGTCACATACATCAAGAAGTTCCAAATAAATTTCACCGACAACCTTGGCATGCTCCTCATCCAATCCGTTATCGAGTTCTTCGGCCATAATCGTGAAATACTCATTTTGTAAACTTTCTTCTTTCAGAATCAGGTCTTTCTCTTCATCGCTAGTCTCTTCATACTCTTTCAGACTATCAATAACCGCCGAACGAAGCCTCTTATGCATCGTAACCTCATACGGCGATTGACAAACTTTCTGCACCGCCATATTGATTGCATTATTGACATCAATCAGCTGAGAATTAATTCGACTCATCATATCCGAAGCTTCATTATCGGTATAATCTTGGAATGACTTGATGTTATACATACTATAAGCGGTTGTACAATCATCCAAAATCGAATTACCTTCATCGTACAATGCCAACAGCTCATCTTCCCTGCCAAATTGTTCAACCAGTTCCTTGTCGGAAAGATCACTGTCATTGGCAGCATCATTGATCTCGTCAACCATGGCCTCAAGTTCATCGGCTATTTCCATGATTCTGTCATAGTCCGGGGTCGGTATATCTCTTAGTTCATATGGAATATCACTCTTTTCCTTATCCAGGAATATGGATGTTGTTCGGTAAAGATATACGATGTAGGGAGAATCTTCACTCTCATATGTATTAATCAACGTAAGTCCGACCTCGTCGGCATTGTTTATCTTTACCCTTGAAAAAATATATCTGCCCGCAATATCCTTGAAGGCATTCAGATCAATATAAATATCTTCATCTGTGTATTCGTAATTCCTGTATGCATTGGTAATGGAAGAATTGGTTCCGGAATACAAGTTGCATCTTGCTCCCCAATTATCGTAATAAGCAGCGGATTCAGGTTTTTGATTAAGTGCCGGAGCTATAATCTTACGAAATTCTTCCTTGTAGAACTGTGAATAATATCCTAAATATCCGTCCAAGGTATGAAAACCGTTATATTGCAAAACTGCCGGATAAAATCCGTATGCAGCACACCATTCTCCGTCGTAATTGATGTCTTCTTTAATATCGTTGAATAAATCTTCCGAAAAGAATTCTCCGTAAGAAAGCTCATTGGAACGTGTTCCGGACAATGTTTCTTTGGCAATATCGTAACAAGTATGGTAAATGTCATTGTATCTTGTGTTACTAAGTACCGTTACAATCATCGCGCCAATAAGAATAAGTCCGGCAAATGGTTTGAATTTCGGCAGAAGATCGTATACGCGCTTGGCAACAATGAATAAAGCAACATACCACAAAAACGGATTAAAGAATATCGTTCTGTTAAACTGAAAACCCGAAAGCGGCGGCAAAATTGTCTCAAATACCTTTCGTACACCTTCGCTGTAATACAATCCGTAAACAATGCTGTTAAACAATATAAACAAAATAACTCCGTAGAACGGGTCACGGAAGATTTTCTTCAAATTTCCGGCTTTGACATATGCAAATGTCTGATATATCAAAAACAATCCGCACACGGGCAGCGCAAAATACAGCTGCATAGCTTCGGAATGCATGTCACCGTACAAAAATGCACCGAAGATTTCTTTCAATATGTCACCGAATCCAAGCGATTCGATAACCATCGTGCTTCTTATCGTATCCGAAACAGGGAACAGCATGGTAATAAAAAGCCTGTATTCGCACAATACGTATCCTACGGAAAGTACTGTAACAGCCAAAAGGAGTCTTAACGGAAACCTTCTCGTCTTAATCCATCTGTAGATAAAGTATACAAACAAATATCCAATCAGAAAAAATCCGAAATACGAAAAATAGCTCAGCATCGGATAAATCAAAAGAGCCGAGTACCACAGAATATTGGGTTTGGCGATAATACGTCTTATTATAAAAACAAACAAGGGAATTGAAGAAAAGCATATTCCGAAATTGGGGAAAAGATTCAGTATTCCGTATGCAAGACCACACAGCATGGAAATACTGACATACTTGTCATAATCATCCTTGAGTATATCTTTAACAAGCAGATTCGTTCCTATGATTGCAATAAGGACTTTCAATAGATAGCCCACAATATAGGCGTAATAAGGAGGCAGAATGACATACAGCAACGTATAAAGATTCCACTCCGAAGGTAACAGATAACGATTGATGCCTCCCAAAAAAGGTATCAAATCCTGTCCCCCGAAAAACGCTCCCTCATCCTTCAACAACTTGTACTGAGGAGTGAACAAATCAAGATTATCATGAACACTTATTATACTGTTCTCGCCGCGCAACAAAAACAACATGGATATACCCAAAAAGAACAGTCCTATTATTGCCCAATACCACTTGTTAAATATCTTCTTCACGTGCAATTCGCTCCTTCTGACCGGTTGTGGTGAATCGATATTCAAAATCACGTCTGTTCTGAGTTACTATGTGCGACAGAATAAGCCCTGCGAAAAAGGCCTGAATTGCGGCCAGAATCACGAATCCACACATTATCAAAGTAGGGAATTTGTCAACAATACCCGTTTGGATGAAATCCAAAAGAACCGGCACGAAGAAACCTATTCCCAATGCAGCCAAAACAAATGCCAGCAAACCGAAAAATCCCATAGGTTTGTAATCACGATATAATCTGACGATGGTTCTTAAAACTTTGAATCCGTCGGAATACGTGTTAAGCTTTGATTCCGAGCCCTCCGGACGATCTCTGTATTCGACAATTACATTATCAATCTGCATATGATTATAAACGCCGAAAATTGTCATTTCGGTTTCAATTTCAAAACCTTTGGACATAACGGGGAAGGTTTTGACAAAGCCGTAACTAAAGGCTCTGAAACCTGTCATTATATCCTTAATGTCGCAGGCAAACAAATGATTGATTGAACTTCTGACCAAAGTGTTTCCGAAATTGTGGAACGGCCTTTTGTTTTCGGTAAAGTAGGTTGATGAAAGTCTGTCTCCGACTACCATATCAGAATTCTTGTTCAATACCATATCTGCCATTTTACGGGCATATTCCATCGGATATGTATCGTCACCATCCACCATGATATAGCAATGAGCATCAATCTCACGGAACATTCTGCGGATTACGTTTCCCTTTCCCTGCATATACTCATGACGTACAATCGCGCCTTCCGCCTCCGCTATTTTAGACGTATCGTCGGTTGAATTGTTATCATAAACATATACTGTTGCCTCCGGCAAAGCTGCCTTGGCATCATTTATGACCTTCTTAATTGTTTTAGCCTCATTGTAGCAAGGTATCAATACTGCAATTTTATCCATCATATTCTCCTGTAACTATAATGCCGATTTGATTATCTTCTCGCAAAGTTCATTAAACGAAATTCCTATCGCACGTGCCTCCTGAGGTACAAGTGACGTAGGTGTCATTCCCGGAAGTGTGTTGGCTTCCAGACAATAGAACTCATTGGTCTTCTCATCCAGCATGAAATCCATTCTGGCATAATTCGAAAGTCTTAATGCTTTAAATACATCCTCCGCACACGACTGCATTCTCTTGGTAAGTTCTTCGGAAAGATCTGCCGGGCACGTCTCCACGGTAGCACCCGCCTGATATTTGTTCTTATAGTCATAAAATCCCTGCAACGGAGCAATTTCGATAATCGGAAGTGCCTTTCCGTCCATTACTCCGATAGAAAACTCCCTGCCTTTAATGAACTGCTCAACTACCACAATATCGTCATATTTCAATGCCTCTTTCATTGCTGCATCAAAATCAGCCTGTGTATTGGCAATAGCAACTCCGACACTTGAACCCCCTCGACAGGCTTTAACAATCATGGGATATTTAAGCGTGGATGAATCAAGTTTCAAAGCGCCATCACGACTGACCGTAAAACCCGCAGGTGTAGGTATTCCATAAGCTTTAAATATATCTTTAGCAACGCTCTTGTTCATTGACATTGCCGAACTGATATAGTCGGTTCCGGTGTAAGTAATTCCCATCAAGTCAAAGCATGCCTGTATCTTACCGTTTTCACCATTCTCACCATGCAATGCCATGAAAACAACATCGGCAGTCTGACATAATCTTATTACATTCGGTCCGAAGAAATTCTTCGCCCCATCAGGCCTTAATGCTTTGATCTGCTCTATATCGGGATTCTGTGCCGCAATGGTTCCCAGCGAACCTACCCAGTCCTTATCAAGTGTAAAAATATCGGACAGTGGCATGGCGGCCTCTTCCTTTGTCATCTCGTAGCCAAGATATACGTCAAGCATGATTGCATCATGTCCGTTTTCTTTTAATGCTTTGTAAATCTGCTTACCCGAACTAAATGATACATCACGTTCAGTGCTTATTCCTCCTGCCAAAACCACAATTTTCATTATCAGTTAATCTCCTCATTCTTAATTTATGTACATTTCATCCAATCAGTATCCGTTCTTTGCCATTATCCGATTGGAAATCATTTCGGTTATTGCAATGCACCGAGTATTTCCTCGAGGTGCATTCCGTGTGATGCTTTAATCAATATGGAATCACCCTTTTGCAAAATTGTATCTTTCAAATCCAAAAACTCTTCCTTGGTATCGAAATGATAATCCGCACATATCATATTTCGTGACAGTTCACCGATTGAAATCAAAACATCTATACCGTTTTTCTTGGCATAATCTCCGACTTCCTTATGAAGTGCCTTCTCATTTTCTCCAAGTTCATACATGTCACCCAATATTGCGACCTTTCGCGTGTTGGCCAGGTTAAGCAAATCAATCGCTGCTTTCATTGAAACCGGATTGGCATTATAGCAATCATCAATCAAAGTGTAGTCATTCGTGGATATAATATTGCTTCTACCCGAAACCGCCTTGACGGATGCTATTCCCTTCTTGATTTCTTCATATGTCATGCCGTATTCCAAACCGACTCCGGTAGCTGCCATGGCATTGTATATCATATGTATTCCGGGCAGCGGAACATCCGCATCAAAGAAATCCTCGAATTCCCCGTTGCCTGAAGCAGTTCGAATGTGAATCGATGCCTTTGAACCCAAAAGTCCTTTGTTGACAATTTCGGAAGGATATATGTCATTACCATCATTCATACCGAAAAATCTGATAGGTTTCTCCACCGGTGATTTCAAGGTTCGAAGTTTATCATCGTCACCGTTGAGGAACACTGCTCCTTTGGGATTAAGAGATTCGAACATCTCCGTCTTGGCACGCAAGACTCCATCGCGGTCTTTCAAAAACTCGAGATGACATTGTCCGATATTCGTAATGACACAAGTGTCAGGTCTGGCTATCTTTGCCATTCTGCTCATTTCACCAAAATGCGAAATGCCCATTTCAACCACGGCAATTTCATGCTCGTCTCTTATCGAAAGAAGTGTTAACGGCATTCCGATTTCGTTATTCAGATTACCCTGTGTTTTCAACACTTTGAACTTAGCCGCAAGAGTACCTGCAATGAATTCCTTGGTACTGGTCTTACCTACGGATCCCGTAATACCGATAACGGGAATGGTAAGCTGCTCTCTGTAATATGCGGCAATATCGCTAAGCGCCTTGAAACTGTCCTTAACCAAAATGTAAGGCTTCAGGCATTGCGGTTGTTCCTTTTCACATACGACTCCGAGAGCACCTTTGCTAAATACCTGTTCAATAAACGAGTGACCGTCGACTCTCTCACCTTTGGTTGCAATGAAAATACCGCCTTCGGTTACAAGTCTTGAATCGATAACAACCGAATCAGCTTCACGGTTATCATACTCATTCGAATAATTCCTGAGTTCACCACCGCAAGCCTCGGCCAAATTTTTAAGCGTTAAGTTCTTCATATGTCTTCCTTAATTTGTCATAAGTTTCAAGCATAATGCCTCTGGTATATGCACCCAAATGTCTGCGTTGATCTTTTTCAAGTTTATCAGGATATATCGGAGTACCGAAATCTATATAAACATGTTGCGAACGCAATTGCGGGAAATGATCTTCAAACACTGCTGCCATATTGTACATTGTCATAGGAACAATGGCACATCCCGTCTTATCGGATATCTTGAAGCTTCCTTCGTGAAAGTCCAGCATATCCTGTTCATATGATCTGTTTCTTGTTCCTTCGGGAAAGATACAGATACTGATGCCGCCTTTGACATATTCAATAGCTTTAAGTATTGTTTGAAGCCCCTGCTTGATATCTTCTCTGTCCAAAAACAAATTGTGTAACATCATCATCCAAAAAGAAAGTATCGGAACTTTCTTAATACTCTTCTTCGATACGAAGGCCGTCATATTGGGAAACAATACATATGTTGCCAAAATATCGAAGGAACTTCTGTGATTTCCTATATACAGAACCGGCTCATTTTTCGGGATATTGTCATAGCCTGAAACATGAAGCTTAACTCCTGCCAAAAACAGAACCATTCTGAATGAAACTCTGACAACGGTCAAGGTAAATGCATCCCTGGTTTTCATACTAAAAAGGCCTATTATCAAATCAATAAGCAAAAGCGGAATACTGATAATAAGCGCAACCACCACAAACAAGAATGTCCAACATAATCTTAAATAACCCATACTGTTCCTAATCCTATCCTTTAATTTGATAACCGGTAATAACTTTACTGAGCATAAATATCAGTTTCGAATCGGAATCGAATTGTTTCATCAATCCCAACGAACCGTGTATATCTTTGTACGAATGACTTCCCACATTATCCATGTAAGTTATCGATTGATGATTTCTTCCCAAAAAATAGTGAAGATAATTTTCTATAATCGTATCGTACTCATGATTTGAAATAATGTAATCAACCAAGGTCATATATATCATCTGATTCAAAAGTTCCGCATTGTCGGATTGTTCGACATTTCCCGGAACAAGAAATTTGGACTCTCTGGCTTTGGCCGAAATATCCTCTGCCTTCTTGAGAATCGGCTTAATAATGGCTCCACATATTTCCGTATCCACCGGCTGCTTCGTATTGATGTATGTTACGGCACCGTAAAACTCCATTTCATTATCAAAAGCATTCTGTGGATTCGATTGTTTGAGATACTCTTCAACAAATTTCCTGTATTCTTCAAGTCCCGACGCTCTGTATATTTCCGCCGCTGCCGCAAATCTTTGCGCCGCTTTGGCTTTATCGTCCAATATAACAGAATCCGCATTTTCATCATTAAGCTCCGCATATTTCCATGCCCTGTCCGCAGCCTGCAGGCACGATGTTGCATACTCTTTATCGAAATTCTGATAAAGATATCCGAATTTGGCCATAACAAAGGCAAAAGCCCTGCAGGATTCGGGAGTGCTCATTTCAACATAGGATGTTATATTTTTACCCTCAGATTCCTTATCGGAAACCGAAACTGCCGAATAAACTTCACCGGTTTCGGGATTCTGCATTTTCCACAGCCAATCGACTTCGTATCTCGCCTCATCCAATATATCCGGAACTTGGTTATCACTTTCGGGAATTCCTATATTATCCGAAAAAGCATCCGGAAATATTTCATATGCCAACAGCATTGTTGCCAAAGTTTTCGAAGCGCTCTCAACATTCTTTGAACCGCTTTCATCCTGATGCCATCCACCTGTAACATCGAGATTTACGTTCATATCCTCCCTCAAAACCGAGTTGCCGGTATGGCATGCATTATGCGCATATTCACCCGCAAGAGTCTCTGTAAGCGTAATTCCGCATCGATTGTAGTAATATGTCTTGCAGCTTTGAGTGAAAATATCATCATAAATACCGTTTCGTATTTCAAAATGGTACGAAACTCCGAGTTTATCGGCTCTGATATAGTATTCGCCTTCTGTCGTAAAGTCTCCGAAATCTCCGCATGCAACATTTGTATTGCGTTCTTCATCAAATGACTGATTATCCAGCGAACCAAAATATACCGTGATATCAGAGTCCGCATCAACTATCTGAAAAGAAGTAGGCAATTCCTCTCCGTAAAAGATGACCTGCTTCGATCCTTCGGGAAGATATCCCAGCTGATCAACGAGAATATGCGGGATACTCTTAGGCACTTCGTAATCCAATGAGGGTTCTTCCTCCATACTTATAAATGCCACATCGTTAGCATATTGATCATCTTCTGTGAAATTGAAATCACCGCATCCTGTCACGCACGAAATTGCGATTGTAATCGTACATACGAATGCTGCAAATCTACTTTTTCGCATACATAGATTATTATACCTTTTTTCTTATGAATCGTGAACTGTTTTATTGTTATTCGCCTAAGAAGCCTCTTGAGTATGCGGATTCCCGAGCAGCACGAACCTGCATACGCCAAAAAGCGGAGCATGGCAATGCCATACTCCGCTATATACACATTACAATTATGCATATGCAGCCAGCGCTTTTTGACGTTTGACAACATCCAAATGTTGTACCGTGCCTACATTGTGGCCGTCTTCCGCCAAAAATATGCCGGTGCTTCTTATCATACCCAAGGTCGAATTGTCTGTCGGATTGTTCAATGAAAACTGTGTATCGGAATGCATAAGACCGATAGCTCCGACATTTTTCTCCTTAAGAGAGTAAAGATGAGGATTTCCGTTTTCATCAAAACTCCATATTCTGAGTTTATCGAATATCTCATCGTCTTCATCGATAAAGCCGTCCTTATCAGTATCATAAACCGAAAGATCCAAAAAGCCGTCTCCCGATTTGGTTCCGAATAATTCCGAGCCGTCATTGATAATTCCGTCTTCATTAATATCCCATGCCAAAAATCCGCTGCCGCTTTCCAATTGATGGATTTCATCTTCTTCGCCGTCGGCATCAATATCAAATTTAATCGTCTGGTCAGACATTGCCGGGATTGTTCCATCATAGTTAATTACCAGCGGATCCGTCATGTATTGGAGATACTCAAACTGTTCTGTGTATGTTTCTTGAAAGCTTCGGGTCATTTCAAGATTCAGGTTCACGTTAACCTGTGTGCCGTCCGCACAATTGATAATTCCCTGTGCCGCAAATGTTGTGCTCTCATATTCCTCGTAAAAATATTCATTTTCGAATTCAATATGAGCCATTGGCAGTGAAGGCGTGCTCTCTTCACCTGATGTGGCATTATCCATACATTCTTTGGCATCAAGCTTTCTGTCCGGAAACAAGAGTCTCATAAGAATATTAACAAACTCTTCCCTGAGCTTTCTAAACTGTTCTTGGAGGCTTTCCGATTGAGCTGTTTTCGAACTTGCAATATCTTTAATCTTAGCCTCCATTTGGTCAAGTGCCTCTCCAAGACTGAACGAGTCGGAATCTTTAACGGCATTCGAACCAATAACAGTATATTTACGAACCATTTGAGATGAAGTTGTAAAGGTTCGTGCGGATTCCATTCCTATATTAGCGGAATCGATTCGCATTAATTGTTTTTCCTCCTTTTTGCCCCATTTATACGCAAACTCCTTTTTGGGTACAAAAAAGAACGGAACATTTTGAGTTTCCATACCAAAAATGCACCGTCCCTGGCTGTTTTATTTTTGCTTAAGCTTTGATAAATATATCGGCTTATCGATAAAAAAGTTTACTGCATTGCATTACTTTTTTCTGCTTTCGCCTTTTTTAGAACTCGGCGAACTATATCCTCCAATGCTATCTTCCCTTCAAGAATCGGTTCGTCTTCTTCCGATTCAATTCCGGATACTCTGGAGATTGCATAGCGTGACAGTGCTTCGGAAATTCGAATTCGATCCATGCTTCCTTCACTGCCAAGCAAAACCACTACCAAATCCTGGTCGTTGTATCTTAAGGAAGTAACCAGGCATGCTCCGGATTTGGTGGTTGTACCGGTTTTTAATCCGGTGCATTCGGGTATGTTATAGAGTACGCCGTTGGTAGTTTCCACCTCAACTCCCAAAACCTCCAATTTCTGTTTCTTCAAGGATGTAATGTCTGTTATTTGCGGATAAACATTCAGTATATGAGATACCATTTTGAACATATCTTCCGAAGACATTCTGTTTTGCCTTTTGGCCGCAGCAATTGATTTGGTGAAAATCGGAAGTCCGTTACTGTTATAGAATATGGCACTGTTCATTCCCAAAGACGCTGCCTTTTCGTTCATCTTTTCAACGAACGCTTCTTCCGAACCGGACACCGTTTCTGCCAAAGTCAATGCAGCCTCATTGCTCGAGCGAACCAACGCTGCTGTAATAAGTTCGCTAACCGGAATTCTGTCACCCCGGGTCATGTAAATGACACCATCCTGACTTCTTGACAGCATCTGACCTTCTTCGGAAACCACACCGTCCTGATTCAATGTAATGGTTCCGTCTGTAACAGCATCCATGGTCAACAGATATGTCATAAGCTTCGTCGTACTTGCAATCGGGTAATCGTTTTCGGAATTGAAAGAATAATATATTTGTCCGGTAGACGCGTTGCCTACCAAAACCGTATTAACGCTTTGGAAGAAACCGTCCTCTTCCATCTCAACCGGGTCCAGCGAGAACAATACTTCCGTATCTACCGAAATATTCTCGTCCTCATCCATTCGGGTTTTAATGTTCAAAATCATGGAAATATCCAGCAATGACATGAAACAGTCATAGTTTCCGTCCGCATCTTTGGCGATGATGCTGTAATACTTCCTATCCTGTGAATTGATTTTAATCGGATTGCTTTTCAGTGAAACAGACAATGCAGATACATATTCCGTATTCCACGCTTCCGGCGAATGCTTCGGTGATGAATACTTCTTATCAAGAACTATATCAACCGATGAATCCCCCACGCTGACATCGAAGTCACACCCCGAATCTTTTAGGGCAAGGGCCACATCCTTCAATGATACGTACGCATTGTCTTCGTAATCATAATCAAGCACGCACACATCGAATGTCGAGCTTCCGTTCACTGTCATCTTATGATTGGAAAACGTCAGTGCCGATGCGTCAGCTCTAAAGCCAAACAGGCTAAAAAGCAGTATCGTCAGCAGAATCGGAACTATTAACTTGTGAATAAACATATACTTTTTCATCTTCGGAATCTCGAACCTGTACTATAAGATTATCTCTAATGCGACTCAGCAAAATTTTATGACCCGTCACATCGGATGTTGCATATGTAGTTCCATCCGACGTAGCAAAACTGCCGCTATCGTTGTAAGCTTCACATAAACTGTCATAGGAAGGTAACAGCTCCGGACCATGCTCCATAATAAAGGTGTGAAGGTCACAACCTAATGCTTCACTGATAATATCGTCTTCGGAAGCTTCCTCTTTGGGATCCAAATCCGAAGCTTTGAGTCTTTCAACAATAATATCTCGTACGCACTTCTCGAGAATCGAATATGCCTCGCCATTTATTCGGTCATAATCTTCCTCATCCACTTCGACGCTGTAAGTTCCGCTCTTACTGTCTTGAAAATCAAAACTCATAATCACAGGAACTTTAATATCCTGCATCTGATTGGCCAAATCTGCCTCTGCTATATCTTTATACCCACTGTCGGAAAGATAAAGATATGCATTGTGTGAAGCTTCGGAGGATAAATCCGCCCATAATTCCCATGTTGCATCGATATTATTGTATTCGCCTACTCTTATATACAGTTTGTAACTGATAAATCCAAGCAATCCGGCCAGAACCGTCAATGTGATTATCAGTATCACTCTCAATGCCTTCAATATTTACTCCTCAAGGGTCTGTCTAAAGCTCACTCAATTTCTTTTCACCGAATCTGTACATTCGCTTTCCTGATATGACAGCAAATAATACCATCACAACTGTATATACTATCCAGACAATTAGTGACACTGCTGTCATTTTGATGAACGGAAGTATAATTGCAGCAACCGCAGGTATTGCAAAGAGAATAATGTACAATAGATACCACATACCGCCGGAACTCGGGCCTTTCGCCATACGTGCCTCATCCTCCCAGTTCAGATTAGGCATTTTCAAATCATTGTATATAGCCCTGTTAACAACAATATTCATTCCGGCAACAACCAAAACCACAGCGAAAACAGCTGCATACCACGGAATAATCTTCATATATACAAACAGTGCAAAAAACAATGCGGAATATATGTATGTACTTGTAGCCATGACTCTCATTGCCAAGCTTTTCTTGGCTTTAAGCTGAACCTTATAAGGAATCGGTATCTGTTTCATGAATACGAAATCCGCACCCTCTCTTGAAATACATCTGCTGCCTATCTGTGACATCAATCCCGAGAATGCCGTTATCTCCAAAATACATAAAAGACAAATGCTCATTGCCACCATATTAACCGCGAAGTCAAATTCATTGCTCATACCGGCGGCATTTTGAATCATTGACTTGAATACCTGTGTGAACGATCCCGAATTACCCTGAAGAATACTTATAAATACGAAAATCAGCGGCCATGCGAATATGGTTATCAAATTATTCAGCAGATAAGCAGGCGTTCTTCTTACTATTCTGAAATCCTTGGTTCGCAATGCCTTAACAGGAGAAGACTTACGCGTTACTTTGGTTAATGATGTTGCATCCAAACGTTTGGATTTGCCGGATGTCTCCATGATACTGAGTGCACCTGATAAATAGAATCTGTTAACAACAACGGCAAAAAGTACGCAAACCAAAACGGTAAGCGAAATTGCTATGATTAAATTGATAACACCTTCTCCGCCGACAAACTTAACCAAAAACGGAATAATCGGAACCAGGAATCTGATCTTGTCAAAAACGGTTATTACTGCCTGAGCAGACTGTTCAACTCCACCGTCCGGAATATGATTGGATACGTATATATACAAAAAATACGCAACTATACCACAAACTATTCCGATTATTTTCAAAAAATCCTTGTTTCTGATAATTTTGAAAACAGAGAAAATTAGTATCAAAAGCACAGCAATCGATACTGTCATAAAGAGCGGAACACCTATAAACATCAGTACAAGCGCCAAAACAAATTTAGCATCGATTACTCCCGTTATCATGTATCCTGTCAAAAACGGTACGAACACAAAGAAAGCTATCTTATAAGCTCTGGCAAGAGCATCCGCAAGTCTGACAGTTGCTATTTGAATAGCTGATAACGGCATGGTAATCAGCATGTCGATATCGGAAGAAAGATATAATGCCGTTACAAGCTTCATTACCGATCTGATAATAATTATACTTCCGCAAACTATGCCCAAGGCTTCGATTATTTTAACCGAGCCTCCCAAAAATTCTGCGAAAGGTCCCAAAACATAACCCAAAACAATCAAAACTGCCGCAAGTATTGCCAGCAAAATTATCGTGATAATCAGCCCGGCATCAACACTGCTGCTCTTACCGTTGTTTTCATCCTTGGTTGTTTTGGCGCATTTTTTCAGCGTTTTATATATCAAAAAAGTTTTATTCATTATTCATCCTTAGTCAGTTCAAGGAAAATCTCTTCCAAAGATTCACCGGTATATTGTGCTTCGAGATTCTCGACTGTACCTTGATACTGAATAGCTCCTTTCTTGATAATCAAAACTTCATCACACAATTTCTCTGCAACTTCAAGAACATGAGTTGAGAAAAGTACCGAGTTCCCCTTGGCTACATGCTCCTTCATCATCTGCTTAAGTTCATATGCCGACTGCGGATCAAGTCCGAGCATCGGTTCATCCAATATCCATATGGATGGATTGTGAACAAGGCAGCCTATAATCATTATTTTCTGTCTCATTCCGTGAGAGTATGAAAGAATTTTCTCATTAAGTGCCGATTCCAGACCGAATCTTTTGGCACAATCCATAATAAATTCTTCTCTTCCCTCCTGCGGTGCATCATACAAATCGGCCATGAAATTGACATATTCTATACCTTTAAGTCGCAGGAAATGATCCGGGGAATCCGATACGTAACCAAATTGTTTCTTGGCTTCTATAGGATTTTGGGCGATATCAATACCGTTCAAAAGAACCCGGCCTTCGTCTGCAGACAGCACTCCCGTTATCATCTTTAATGATGTCGTTTTACCTGCTCCGTTAGGTCCGATAAAGCCTGTAATCGCACCGTCTTTAGCTGTCCAAGTCGTGTTATCGACGGCAACATGATTACCGAATTTTTTCGTCAAATTACTTACTTCAATCATAATACATCCTCACATTTCCTTTTAGCGTACCGGGTAATTGTTTCGTCCAATCATACGCGCATTAATTTTTATCTTTTTCTGACCAGTATCTTTTTGGACAAGACCACATAGACAACACACATGGCAACAATGAAAACTGCCGATCCGATGAACACCCATGTACTGTATTCCTTAGGTACAAGTCCGGAATTCATAAATGCCATAAGTGCAAAAAACACTGCAAATATGATATAGAAAATACCACATACTTTCGAAAACTTTTTAACAGACTCTTCCGTATAGAAATCATCTATCTTGGACGAAACGGTTCCTGTGGCAAGAGCCTTTCCTCCCAAATACAAAAAATACACGCATAAAATCACTTCAAACGCAACCGACAAATTAACATTCATGACAACTCTCCTTTAGCAAATTCAACTATATCTTTAACATCCGAAACCATATAATCCGCTCCGGCTTTCATAAGTTCTTCCTTGGAACCGTAGCCGTACAAAACGCCCATCGATTTAAGCCCATTCTTCTTGGCTCCGATAATATCGTGCTCTCTGTCACCTATCATCAATGCACGGCTCTTATCGACATTCATACTCTTTAATGCGTATTCGATAACTTCATCTTTACGTGTTCGGGTTTCGTCTAACGTAGAGCCGGCAACAAAATCAAAATAATCATACAGTTCAAAATGCTTGAGTATATCAACCGAAAAAGGTTCCGGTTTGGACGTTGCAACAATGAGCGTCTTTCCCATGCTCTTTAGCTCTGCCAGCATTTGCGCAATGCCGTCATACACAACATTTTCGAACTTGCCCGTAGGCGCAAAATACTCTCTGTAATAGTCGATTGCAAGACGCGCATCACTTTCACTCAAACCGGCATATTGAGTGAAGGAGTCCATAAGAGGAGGACCTATATATTTATACAACTGAGTCCTGTCCTGCACCTCAATACCAAACTTTTCGAGCGCATGCATAACCGAATTGGTTATACCAAGAGCAGGATCGGTCAGTGTCCCGTCCAAATCAAATAAATAGTACTGATACATTCCCCAAATTTCCTTTCCGACCAACTATATTATTTCAAATGACTCTATGTGATTGAGCCCCGAAAGCATATCCAGCACTTCCTCTGAAGAATACTGTTTGGGGAAAGATAAAGTACAACTCATTACCGCACTGTTCTTGGATTTAACTCCCCACTTTAGTTGAAAAATGGATATATTCTTTTCTTTAAGATTGTCAAGCAGCTTATACATTGATTCGCTTTTATCTTCTATATCAAACTTGGCGGCTACAATCGTAGGGCGTCTGTAAATCTTAAGATTGGCATGCAGAATCAATTGCAAAACTTCTACAATAACAACACATCCTATTCCGAGCACATACATACCGGCGCCAATGGCCATACCGATTCCGATTGTCGCCCATATTCCGGCTGCAGTCGTTATTCCGCTTACATTTCCCCTCTTTCCGATAAAGATAATACCTCCGGAAAGAATACCGACGCCGGTAATGATTCCGGCCGCAACTCTGGAAACATCACAAGTTAATCCGCTAATGGTAATAACATCCATAAATCCATATTTTGAAATAATCATCATAAGTGCGGCAGACATTGAAATAATAATGTGTGTTTTAAGTCCCGCAACTTTGACACGTCTCTGACGTTCAGCCCCTATAAGAGCTCCGCAAATACATGCCAAAACTATTCTGACAAAGTATATTAATTCGTTGTAGGTAAACAATTCCGATATGCTAAAATCCATTCTCTGACCTCCCTGCCAGTTCCCCATTATAATAGTAGTAAGAAGAATGCGCCTCTTCCATCATATCATTTATGCTGTCGGATGTCATATTATCAGTATCCACGTTTTTGAACATAACCGACACGGGTGAGGCCATAAATCCGATATAAGTATTTCTGACCCAACTTACATCGTTTTCATCTCTTATATACAAAATTCTGGTGTTCTTCATCCCTTTGATATCATCCAAAAACATCCGTGCCTCATCATCTATTATCTCTTCTCTTCCGACCAGAGTGTCATTAATTGTATCACGATATGAAACAAACGCTCTCACCGATGAATCATAATCCGTAGTTGCCAGAACAAATACCGTAATCAAAGATGTCACAAGCCATTTATTCGATGTCCTGTCCAACAGAATAAATATAAGTAACATCATCGTTCCTACAGTAAACGGCGAACCATATCTTTCTATCGAAGATACCATTGCAAATTCTTCAAGATACTGACTCTCTTGAGCGAAAATCGTGAGGTGACATATGAGATTGAATACCAAAAATACTATTCCCGAAAAGAAAGTAAATAGTGTAATATACAGACTTTCCTTCTTGGTAACCGGTCCAAGCAATCCTATTATCACCGAAACGGCCAACAGCAGGATAAAAAGTGCCAAGGGTGAAAGATTGATCAAACCGTTATCATATCGATGAAGCGGATATGACACAAATGCCTTGAAATAGACCCCGGTAAGTTCCGAAGAATATTCCGGAATGCCGGATGAACCGGTCGCCATCGATATTGCAGTACCGGTGAGTTTAGCCACGCGTCGCATGATAAGACAGAATCCGTACCAGCTTCCAAAACACAGAACAGGTGGTATCAACAAAGATATAAGATGTTTAAACTTAAAATTTCCTCTCGCAATATTGATAAAGATATAGAATACAGCGGCAAGGAATATCCATAACGGCGCTGTATTTTTGCAAAGTGAAAGAACACTCAGATACAAAACCATCTCAAAGCGGCTAAACAATGTTTGTTGCCTTACAGCCGTTATAAGAAAAGTACCGTAAATTACGGCCATAATTATGTCAGCGCAGCAACCGTCACACCAAAAGGCCTCAACCGTTGTAGGGAACAGCCAAATAATAAACAATGTTGCCGTCAAAGTCACAACTTTCAATATTTGATACGTAATCGCAGACAATCTGCCGACTTTATCTTTATCTTTGAGGACAAACATTGCTCCTACTTTATCCAAAACCGGCATAAAGAATGAAAACAACATGAAATAGTATCCGGCAAACATCAACCCTTCGCTAAATTCGGAGGGATTAAAGTGTAAAAACCACCACTTAAACATTTGAGTGCCGGGAGGATAATCACCGAATTCGGGGGCCACATTGGCGTATTTTGAGGCGAAACCGTTAATGCCGAACAAAGACTTGGCATCCGTTGCCCAGAAATTGTAATCATCCCACCAGGTAACTTTCTTTTCTATAACAAGAATCGTAACAATAACGAAAAAGACAATGCTCAGAATAAACTCTGCAGTTCCGAACAGTTTCAGATATTCATTAATTCGCATTCGACGGTCTTGAGAATTGCCTATCAATAATTTGGCCAAAAATACCGCCATAAAACCTATTGATATGAAATCCATCAAAAACAGACCTCTGAAAAAGGCCAAAACATACATAATCAGAACCATGATGCACACGGCAACAGGCCATGATTTCACAGCGCTGACTTTAAATCTGTGGGATATTAACAATACAAGCAGGATTAAAGATAAGATATTTACTATAAACATATATATCCGTTCATATTTTGTTCATAAAACGTTTTCCGTTTATTAATTTACATAATATGGTTTATTAATCTTTTCTATTTATATTATACTTATAAGATACATCAAATAAATGCTTTTTACAAAGTTGTTGTTAATAAAACTTTTTCATAATAAATGCCAGGTGACCGAAGGTTACCTGGCATCCTCCCTTTTATGGGGTAATTTACATCTTCTCAGGTTCGGGATAATCTACTCCGAAAGTTTCAACGGTAACTTTTTTCATACGCTGATCTTCCAAAGGTCTGTCGGAATAATCTGTTGCGCATTCAGCTATCTTATTAACATTCTCCATTCCTTCCGTAACCTTACCGAAAGCTGCATAACCTCCGTCAAGATGAGGTGATGTCTTATGCATAATGAAGAATTGTGAGCCTGCGGAATTCGGCATCATCGAACGCGCCATAGAAAGAACACCTTCCGTATGTTTCAAGTCATTCTTAAATCCGTTTTGAGCAAATTCACCTTTAATTCCGTAGCCGGGACCACCCATACCTGTTCCTTCGGGATCTCCGCCCTGAATCATAAAACCTTTGATTACTCTGTGGAAAATCAAGCCGTCATAAAAGCCCTTGCTTACCAAAGAGATAAAATTATTAACAGAAATCGGAGCTACCTCGGGATACAGCTCTGCTTTAATGATATCACCATTCTCCATTTCAAAAGTTACAATAGGATTTTGTGCCATGTTATATTTCCTTTCTTCTTCAAGATTGATAGAATAATCATATGAAAAAATCAGTTAAGTTTCAAGACTCAAATGAACTATGGCTTTGTGATGATCCGAAAGATTTCGATGAGCTTTCGGCCAAAGGTCTCCCCGTAATTCCGGTTGCCGGAGCCGTTTATAAGCTCAGTGATTTCCCCTTCACGCAATATGCATTGGAAGGAAATTTTGAGGATTACGACGAAGAATATCTTTATCGTATCCTGCTCAGAATTCTTGGCAGGCCATGGACTATTCTTGAAACCGAGCGACTGCTTGTACGTGAAACAACGGTCGAGGACGTAGACAGATTCTATGAAATCTATTCGCAACCCGGTATAACCGATTTCATTGAAAATCTTTTTGAAAACCCCGAAGACGAAAAAATATACACGCGAAATTATATCAAAGATATATATGGCTACTATAACTACGGGATTTGGACAGTCATTGAAAAGCAAAGCAATCGGATAATAGGACGTGCCGGAATTTCGCCCGAAGACGGGTGCGAATATCCCGATTTGGGCTTCGTCATAGATAAAGAATATCAAGGCCACGGATATGCTTTTGAAGTATGTGCGGCAATTATGGGATATGCAAAAAACGAGCTTGAATTCAATACAATTCAAGCTCGAGTCAAACCGAATAATTTAGTTTCCGTTTCACTTCTTAAAAAACTTGGATTCAAAATCAACCGTAAACCTCATCAAGGTTATCTAACAGCTCTCCATACTTATGCATGAACGGATAATGATTCGCTTTCAGGTAATCAATATCTTCCGATTTGGCAGCAAACTCAAGGCCTTTGGCCATTGAAGATACCTCTGTTGCACCTATGGTAAGTGCCGAGCTCTTAATTCCGTGAACCATAACGGCATAATTGACCAAATCGGCATTATCAAACAGTTCCTGTATTTCCTCGTACTTACTGGTTGTTCTGAACTCCTTGATAATACTCTCATAGAATTCTTCACTGTTAAGGCAGTATGTCATACCCGTCTTAACATCCAGGAATTTAAATCTTCTTTCAAATGCGGACAGCACTTCTTCCTGAACAACATCAACCGTATCCCTGATATCCTTAACAATTTCATTTGAAGTCTGCTCTTTGGCCACACTTACAACAGGCGAAGATGCCTTTCCATCATCCTTCAAATGAACCAAATTCTTCGGCAGATACTTAATAAGCATTTTGTAAAGATATTCTTCCGTTACAGGTTTACTCAGATAATCCGTGAACCCTGCCTCCAAATACTCTTCTTTAGCCCCCTGAACGGCATTGGCCGTAAGCATAATAACCGGTGTATTGATATTGAAAGAATTATTCATCTTCCGCATTTCAACAAGTGTTTCTATACCATCCATGGTCGGCATCATATGGTCAAGCAAAATTATGTCATAATTGGTAAGCTGAACCTTTTCAAGACACTCCTTACCGGAAGTTGCAGTATCGACCGCGAGCTTCGTTTCTTTAAGTAATCCCTTGATAACCTTAAGGTTCATATCGACATCATCAACAACGAGAATATGACCTTTAGGACATTCAAATTTGTATGAAACAACGGTTTTGGATTCCTCGTCTCTACTGATATGAACGTAGTTGGCAAAATCTCCCAATTCGGTTTGGGAAACAATCTTCTGCGGTATTCTGACGGTAAACTCCGAACCTTTGCCATATATACTGTCAACTTCTATGGATCCGTTCATTAAATCCAGGAATTGCTTGGTAATTTTAAGGCCTAATCCCGTGCCTTCCACATTTCTGTTTTTGATCTCGTCAAATCGTGAGAACGCTTCAAACAAATGCTCCAGGTTTTTCTTTTTGATTCCCATTCCGGTATCCTTGACCGAAATGACAAGTTCCATATTGTCGTCCGCACCCGGATTCCAGTCTGCCGTCAGCAAAACCATACCCTCTTCGGTGTATTTAATGGCATTGGTCAGAAGGTTAGTGATAATCTGACGGATTCTGACCTCGTCACCGTACAGTTTATTCGGTATGGTAGTATTGTTTTCAAACAAGAGGTCTATATTTTTCTCCCGGGCACGTAAAAATACCATGTTGTAACATGCCGAAAGTACATTGGCCAAATCGTACTCAACCGGTACGATTTCCATACGACCGGACTCTATCTTTGAAAAGTCGAGAATATCATTTATCAATGAAAGTAATCCGTTACCTGCATTATCTATATTTCTCGCATACTCGATAATTTGAGGATCATTGCACTCTTTAAGAATAATGGCATTCATTCCCAAAACACCGTTAATGGGCGTTCTGATTTCGTGAGACATACTTGCAAGAAATGCCGATTTGGCCTTGTTGGCATCTTCTGCCTCCTGTCTGGCATGTTCAGCCTCCTTCTTGGCATTCTCAAGCATATTTTTACTTGCTTCCAATTGCTCCATGGCAATCGTCAAACGCCTATAATCCGGAGTTTCCAATGCGAACATAATTACAATCATTGCAACGGAACCGGAGAATACACTTACCAAGACGTCGGGAATTACCAACATCTGTATGAAACATCCCGCAATTTCCATGAACGAGAAGAACAAAATGGAATACATCTGACGTCTTTGAATATTCTTTCGCAACAGTATAACTATTACGGATCCATCAATAACAAATGCAAAGGACAGAATGTAAATGGACAGGTACAACGGGCCGGCAGTATACTTACTGTTCTCATCAAAGTAGAAAAGCCATCCGAAGAAGAGATTTCCAATAAGGATAAGCACATACGCCAGCATAACTATATTAATAGTAACGTTATGCCACTTGGGAATTTTGACGGATACAACTATTCCGACATATTGAATAAAGTTGAATAAAAGATATACCAGTGTAGCAAAATAAAGAGTATTGGAAAGAACGTTAAACCAATTGGGAAGCAGACTTGCATAGCTTATATCAACGGCCGTAAGAACATCAAAAGCATTCGCAAAAATAAGCAAAAGAACTATCTTCCGAAACTTTCTCGTAGATTCTATATTGGTAGAATATTGTAATCTTAAATACGCAAATACTACCATTAGGAAAATAGCCGAAGCTACTTCGTAATGGACGTTATATACAAGTCCCATAAGCCTCTCCAATACAAAACAAAAGGTGCGTCACAATAGCAACGCACCTTAATTATAAACCATTTTAAATTAACGGTCTACATAATTTCCTTAAGCTTTTCCGTTAGAACCCAAAACATTAACGATCTTATGTGCAACCATATCCTTAACAGCCTGACGAGCGGGCTTTAAGTACTGACGAGGATCGAAGTGATCAGGATGCTCTGCAAAGTACTTACGGATGTTACCTGTCATAGCAAGTCTGATATCAGAATCGATATTAATCTTACATACAGCAAGTGTTGCAGCCTTACGTAACTGCTCTTCCGGGATACCTACAGCATCGGGCATGTTTCCGCCGTACTGGTTAACCATCTTAACAAATTCCTGAGGAACTGAAGATGAACCATGAAGAACGATAGGGAATCCGGGAAGTCTCTTAATACACTCTTCCAAAACGTCGAAACGAAGCGGAGGAGGAACAAGGATTCCGTCAGCATTACGTGTACACTGATCTGCTGTAAACTTATATGCACCGTGTGATGTACCGATTGCAATTGCAAGTGAATCACAACCTGTCTTATCAACGAATTCTTCTACTTCTTCGGGACGAGTGTAGCTTTCCTTACCTGCTTCTACACAAACCTCATCCTCGATACCTGCCAATGTACCTAACTCAGCTTCTACTACAACGCCGTTAGCATGTGCATATTCTACAACCTGCTTTGTCAATGCGATATTGTCTTCGAAAGACTTTGATGAAGCATCAATCATAACTGATGTGAAGCCACCATCGATACATGACTTACATAATTCAAAAGAATCACCGTGATCAAGATGAAGAGCGATAGGAATCTGAGGATTCTCTGCTACTGCAGCTTCAACGAGCTTAACCAAATATGTGTGGTTAGCGTACGCTCTTGCTCCCTTTGATACTTGAAGAATAACAGGGCTGTTAAGTTCACCTGCTGCTTCTGTGATACCCTGAACGATTTCCATGTTGTTAACGTTGAAAGCACCTACAGCGTATCCGCCGTCATATGCCTTCTTAAACATTTCTGTGGTTGTTACTAATGACATAATTGTTCTTCCTTTCTTAAAAATATTTATTTAATAGGTACTTCCTATTAATTCTTATTTGCGAGGTATTTCTCGATACCTTCGATTGCCGATTCTTCATCCGATCCTTCGGCAACAACCTTGATGCTGTCACCCTTTTTAAGTGAAAGGCTCATCATGCCCATAATACTTTTGGCATTAACCTTCTTTCCTGACGTTTCAAGGTAAACCGTACTGTCAAACTGACTGGCAACCTGAACCAACATAGCAATAGGTCTGGCATCTACGTCACCGGGAATTTGAATCTCGACCATTTTCTCCATAACTAAATCTCCTTCATTACTACTGAATAGTGGATGCAATCTCGCTAAGCTTTCGCAATCTGTGGTTAACACCCGATTTGCCGATAGGAGGATCCATTAATGCTCCTAATTCAGACAGTGAACTCTCGGTATGCTCCAGTCGAATCTTCGCTATCTGTCTTAATGACTCCGGAAGCTTATCAAGCCCCATATTCTCCTCAATTTTTCGAATGTCCTCTATTTGCTTTCCTGCTGCCCCCACTGTTTTGGCAATGTTCGCAGTTTCACAATTGACCTTCCGATTGATTAAGTTACGGAAATCCTTCTCTGCGCGCAAGTTCTCAAGGTCCATCAATGACTTATGAGCACCAAGCACATTTAATGTATCTACAACAGCTTCTGCCTCTTTGATGTATACCACATACGTCCCCTTACGCAATGTACACTTGGCATCTATATCAAAGCTGTCCAAACATTTCTGTATCAAATCCGCCTTATCTTTGTCAAGGCAGACAAACTCAACATCATATCCTTTTTGAGGATCCGTAGTCGAACCCGCCGATAAAAAGGCACCTCTCAAATAAGCCCTTTTACAGCACGAATTGTTGAGGTTAGCCTCAACACACCTACTTATAATACTTGTTTTCCTTGCTAAAGTAAAGAATTTTCTTCCCGCAGGCGTTGTTTCATCAAGTTTCCTGGAGCCAAATTCATTAATTGCGGCCATCTCTGCCAATTGACAATGGCGTGCATTCGGTATTACATTTTCCAGTTCCGACTTAATATCCTGTGAAAAAGACATGCTTTCTAATATACTCCGTGAATACCCACATCAATATCACGATGAGTGATCTTGATTCCGTATCCCTTCTTACCTTTCAATCTGTCATATAACTCATTGGCCAGCGTAACGCTTCTATGTTTACCGCCCGTACATCCTATGGCAATTACCAATTGATACTTACCTTCCTTAATGTAGTTTGGAATAAGGAAGCTGACCATATCATCCAATTTGTCAAGAAATTCCGTTGCTTCGGAAAATCCCATAACATAGTCATGCACCGGAGCATCGTTTCCGGAATAATGCTTAAGTTCTTCTATATAATACGGGTTTGGTAAAAATCTTACATCAAACACCAAATCCGCATCCTGAGGAATACCATGCTTAAATCCGAATGAAAGGATGGTAATCATCAGATTGTTGTATCCTTCATCCTGCACAAAAATCTTGTCGAGTTCTTCTTTAAGATCTCTTGTAAGAAGCTTCGAAGAATCCATGATATAATCGGCCTTCTCCTTAATCTTCTCAAGAATTGTACGTTCCTTTCGAATTCCTTCCTCAACCCTTCCGTCAGGTGATAAAGGATGCATTCTTCGTGATTCCTTGTATCTTTTAATCAAGGTATCATCGTTGGCTTCCATATAAAGAATCTCCAGCGGATATCCTGACTTCTTAAGATTACCGAGTATTTCCGGAACCTGTTCAAACCCGTGATTGGCTCTGACGTCTACACCAAGTGCCACCTTGGTTATTTCACCTCCGGGACTTGCCAAAAGCTCCACGAATCTTTCAATCAATTCGACCGGAAGATTGTCAACACAATAAAATCCGACATCTTCCAACATTCTTAATGCTGTTTTCTTACCGCCACCGGACATTCCGGTCACAACAACAAATCTCATTACAGCTCCTTAAAAAGATCCTAAAAATATAATTTCGGGTTCCAAATTAACATCAAACTTCTTCTTAACTCTTTCCTGTACTTCAAGAATAACCTCATACACATCGGCCGCCGTTGCATTGCCTTTGTTAACCACAAATCCGCAATGTTTCTCGGAAACCTGTGCACCGCCTATGGTATATCCGCGCAAACCCGCTTCCATGATGAGCTGTCCGGCATAATATCCCTCGGGTCTTTTAAATGTAGAGCCCGCACTCGGATATTCCAAAGGTTGCTTCTGTCTTCTCTTCAAATTTAACTCCGACATTTTGCTCTCAATCTGTTCCTTGGAACCGGGATTAAGTTCAATAACAGCTTCAAGTACGGTGAACGGTCTTGATTTAATCACCGAAGTTCTGTATCCGAAATTCATACTCTGATTATTCAAAACCATTACTTCACCTTCGGGATTCATAACCGTCACACTTTTGATGACGTCCTTAAGTTCACCACCATAAGCACCGGCATTCATAACAACACCGCCCCCTATGGTTCCGGGAATTCCGGATGCAAATTCAAATCCCGTAAGCGAATTATCACATGCCACTTTGGCAATAGAGCTCATTAAGGCACCGGCTTGTGCCGTTATGACATTTCCGTCACATTCAATCTTATTAAATTTGGAAGACAATTCAAGAATAACTCCGTTGTAACCCTTATCACCAACAAGAATATTACTGCCGTTACCTTTGACATAGTATGGTTCCTGTTCTTCAATAAGCAGCGGTATCAATGATATCAATTCATCGGAATTTGATATGGAAACCAAAGCTTTAGCCTCTCCGCCCACTTTAAAAGTAGTATGAGTGCTCATGGGTTCATTGAGTAAGATTCTATCCTCGGATACATATTTTTTTAGATATTCCATTAATGCGGGTGCTATATGTTCCACGTAATCTTCCTACCTGTTATTTATCAAGTACCAATTTGGCTGCGCCGTATATTCCGGCATCATTTCCGAGGGTAGCCAATGCGAACTTGGCATCACGACTGCCATGGAAAACATGCTCTACATAATTTGACTTAATGTAATCTATTACAACCTGTCCGGCTTTGGAAACACCGCCACCTATACAAATAACTTCGGGATTCACAACGCAGGCAATTGCTGCAAGCGCATCACCGAGATACTTTCCGTATTCGGATGCAACCTCCTTGGCGAGTTCGTCTCCGGCCTTAACAGCATCAAAAATAGTCTTGGCATTAACATCCTGATTTCTGAGTACGGAAGGCTTATCGCTCTTGGCCAGTCTCATCTTACCAAGTCTTGTAATACCTGTTGCAGACGAATACTGCTCCAGGCAGCCCTTGTTGCCGCATCCGCAGCTTTCGGTTTCGTCATCATTAACATGAATATGTCCTATTTCACCGCCTGCACCGGTAGAACCGTTAATAATTCTGCCGTTGACTATAATTCCGCCACCGACTCCGGTTCCCAAGGTAACCAAAACAACATCATCATATCCTTGTGCACCACCCTTCCACATTTCTCCGAGTGCCGCAACATTAGCATCATTACCTGCCATAACAGGCATATCTATTATCTTTTCCAATGTATCTTTGATTGAGAATTCTCCCCATCCCAGATTAACAGCTTTATGAATTATTCCTTCATTGTCTACAGGACCGGGAACTCCGATTCCGACACCGGCCACTACATCTTTGGTTACATTCTTCTCGGACATCTTGCCCTGAATGCTCTTGGCAACATCCGGAAGTATATTGGAACCGTCATTTTCCTTTCTTGTGGGGATTTCCCACTTATCAATCAAATTACCTTCAACATCAAAGAATCCCAATTTAACCGTTGTTCCTCCGATGTCTACACCAAATACATACTTTGCCATTTCATTTCTCCCTATTATTAATCTTCATCATCGGCATCTCTGCCGTTGGCAATTGACTCCTGAACTCTTCTGTACAATTCCTGAGCCGCATTGTAACCCATCTTCTTCTGTCTGTGATTTATAGCCGCCGTCTCGCAAATAACCGCAAGATTACGTCCCGGACGAATCGGAATATTATGGCAGACAATTTTATTTCCAAGATATTCAACATACTCCTCTTCAAGTCCGAGTCTGTCATATTCTTTCTCTTTATTCCAATCTTCAAGATGAATTACAAGATCTATGTTCTGTGTATCTTTAACGGAAGATACACCGTACAACGTCTTAACATCGATAATTCCGATACCTCTAAGTTCGATAAAATGACGGGTCACTTCCGGTGCCGATCCTACCAACGTTTCATCGGAAACCTTTCTTATTTCCACTGCATCATCCGTAACAAGTCTATGTCCACGTTTAACAAGTTCCAGCGCCGCTTCCGACTTTCCTATACCGGATTCACCTGTAATCAGCACACCTTCACCAAAGACGTCAACCAAAACTCCATGAATGGAAATGCAGGGAGCAAGCTGAACATTCAACCATCTGATAAGTTCTGCCGAAAAACTTGATGTCGCCTTTTTGGTAACAAAGACGAGTACATTATTCTCAACCGCAGTTTTCAAAAACAAGTCATCAGGAATCAATTCACGACAAAAAACAATTGCCGGAATCTCATAGCTTAAAAGTCTTTGATATATTTCCTTTTTGCGGGCTTCAGGTAATCCCTGCATATACGAATATTCAACAAAACCTATAACCTGAAGACGTGTTGCTTCAAAGTGTTCAAAATATCCTGCCATCTGCAATGCAGGTCTGTTAATATCAGGTACTTTAACTCTGACTTTGGAAATATCAAGCTCGGGTGTATAGTTCTCAAGCTTCATCTTTTCCACGATTTTTTCCATTTTAACACTGGACATTCGTAATCCTCCCCAATTCTTGTTCGCATGAGACTGCCGACCATATCGGCAATTGAAACAATCTGCCGGGTATAGAAGCAGGCAGAAAGTGTCACATAAACTTTATTTTAGCATATTATTCAAAGTTTTGGGGATAATTTAAAGATAGAAATCTTTGATGCCGTCAATGACGCACAACCAACACAAAGGGTTCGGTAAAACCGAACCCCTAAATGTTTAAAAACAATCATATGAACTCTGAATTATCAAGATACTTCTTTAATATCCTCTTTGACTCGTAGTAGTCACGCTTCTTATCAAATTCCAACCGCATATTTTCATCATCAGCCCGTATTATGGCTATTTCTTTGGGTGCTGTCTTTATTGGAATAATATCGTTCAGATTATGACCCAACGCCGATACCATTTTTACTAAAGTATCAATCGATGCTCTGTTCAAATTTTCGGCATTTCCGATGGTGTGCGTTGAAAGTCCTGTCAGTATAGCAAGCTCTTCTTGTGTCATATTTGCCGCTTCACGAAAGGCTCTAAGACGTTCACCATATTCAAAAGCCGAATTAACTTTCGTCCTTTCACTCATTAATAACTTTAGATACTTCCTCCCTCATTACATTCTCACCAAGCAAAGAGCGATGGGCCAAAGAAGAATTTTGTAACCCCAGCCCATCCGTTGACGGCTAATGCCAAGATCTTTGCTGTGCGACACCCGAGCGGTATCGCGACCCCATATCTGTAATATTATGTTAACATAAACCAAAAGGTTTGTTGTTTCACAAGTGTGAAGATACGAACCGCCGATATTCATATGTGTGAATATTTGATTACATGCGTGAGCACCGCTGGTCGGATTATTATAGGATGTTGTGAGTAATCACACAAATATTCATTCCGCACAATAACCAATCTGTAAATCGATACTGCAACATGATATATTTATAGTATGAGTGAATTCAATATATCCGAAGAACTGAATAAGCTCCCACACCAACCCGGAGTGTACATTATGCATGATTCGGATGATGTAATTATGTATGTGGGAAAAGCCAAAGACCTTCACAAACGTGTAAGGTCCTATTTTCGTAAAATTGTAGGTCGCGGACCTCAGATTGATAAGATGGTCTCTCTCATCGACAGATTTGAATACATTGTTACGGATTCCGAGGTTGAAGCTCTCGTATTGGAGAACAATCTCATCAAAGAACATTCTCCAAAATACAACACCATGCTAAAAGATGACAAAACCTATCCCTATATTAAAGTTACTCTTGGCGAAGAATATCCCCGTATTCTTCTGACCAGGCAGATTAAAAAGGATAAGGCGAAATACTTTGGTCCGTATCCGACTAATGTGGATGTAAAGAAAACCATCGAGCTGATTAACAAAATCTTTAAACTTCGCACATGCAGCAGGGTACTCCCTCGCGATATCGGAAAAGACAGACCCTGTCTGAATTACCATCTTGACCAGTGTCAGGCTCCCTGTGCAAATCTGATAAGCAAAGAAGATTATCAAAAAAGAATCAGTGACGCTCTCGGATTTTTGGGTGGAGATTACAAAGATACACTTAAACTTCTCGAGCAAAAGATGTCGACCCTCTCCGAAGAAATGAAATATGAAGAGGCTGCTAAAGTTCGTGATCTTTATAACTCTGTCAAAGGATTGTCGGAACATCAAAAGATTACGGCTTATAATAATGATGATAAAGATTTAATTGCTTTGGCAACCGACAATGACGACGCCGTCGTCCAGATATTCTTCATCAGAGGCGGTAAGCTCATCGGAAGAGAGCACCACTATATGACACACGTGTCAGATATTTCCTCGTCGGAAATACTGCTGAATTTCGTTAAGCAATTCTATTCAGGCACGCCATTTATTCCAAGTGAATTGGTTCTGGCTGAAGAAATCGAAGATATAGAAATACTGGAACAGTTTCTGTCAAATAAGCGCGGTGCCAAATGTACTATCACCGTACCTAAAATAGGGCAAAAAGAAAAGCTGATTGAACTTGCTGCCAAAAACGCAATGCTCGTACTGACCAAGGACAAGGAAGCTTTAAAACGAAAAGCTGCCAAAACAATCGGAGCGGTCAAAGAAATCGAAGAGCTTTTGGGAATACCTGCACTTAGCAGAATGGAAGCATTTGATATATCCAATATCAGCGGATTTCTCAATGTCGGTTCAATGGTTGTTTTTGAAAAGGGAGAAGCCAAAAAATCAGATTACAGAAAATTCAAAATGAAAACAGTTGCCGGTCCCAATGACTATGCATGCATGAAAGAAGTGCTTACAAGACGATTCATTCACGGGATGGAAGAAGCTTCTGTTTTGGATTCCAAAAATATGGATAAAGAATACGGTTCATTCACCAAATTCCCCGATCTTCTTTTAATGGACGGCGGACGGGGACAGGTTAATATTGCGCTTGAAGTTCTGAATGAGCTTAATCTGAACATTCCCGTGTGCGGTATGGTTAAAGACGATAATCACAATACCAGGGGACTCTACTTCAATAACAAAGAGCTTCCCATCAGCAAGAATTCGGAAGGTTTCAAGCTCATTACCAGAATTCAGGATGAGGCACACAGATTTGCAATAGAGTATCATCGATCATTAAGAACCAAGTCATCCGTAAAATCCATATTGGATGATATTCCGGGCGTTGGGGCAACAAGAAGAAAAGCCCTGATGAGGGCTTTTGATTCTATAGAAGAAATTAAAAATGCTTCAGTGGAACAGCTTTCCAAAGTAGATGAAATTCCTTCCAACGTGGCCAAAACAATATATAATTTTTTTCACAGTAGTAAATGATTACTTCATGGGAGCATTCGAAAATCTGCCGCGGGGAACATCCGGGTTATCAATTTTGGGGGCCGCACCGACACCGGGTTCGTTAATACCCTTTGGTTCCGGACCGACATCGTGTTCACTGGTATCCTTTGATTTTGCACCGACACCGGATTCATCAGTAATTTTGGATTCGGAATCGACACCGGAATCATCCACGACAGCATCCACAACCTGTCCGGGAGTGTTTTCCTTGAAAGTCGGTTCATACACTACTTCAGGCTTCTTTTCAGGTTCTTCAACCGGTTCCGGAATGCCTTTGATTTCACGATATATTTTCATGAATTCCTTACCGGAAATCGTTTCTTTCTCAATAAGATGTGCCGCAAGCTTATCCATAACCTCGCGGTTCTCACTAAGCATATTCTTAGCCTCTTCATAGCATGACTTAAGAATATTCATAATTTCCGTATCTATATCGGCAACCGTTCTGTCGGAACAGGTATATCTTGAGGAGCCATCCAAATACTGGCTTTCTACCGTAGCCAATCCCATCAATCCGAATTTCTCCGACATACCGAATCTTGTCACCATATTCTGAGCAATCGAAGTAGCCTGCTCTATATCATTGGCAGCACCCGTAGTCACATCGGAGAATACGATTTCCTCCGCTGCGCGTCCGGCCAAAAGCTTAACCAATCTGTCATGCAGTTCTTCCTTGGTTTCCAAATATTTCTCTTCTTCGGGGACATTCATAACATATCCCAATGCACCCATTGTTCTTGGCACAATTGTTATTTTCTGAATAGGTTCGGAGTTCTTTTGAAGTGCCGAAATAAGAGCATGACCCACCTCATGATAAGAAACTATTTTACGTTCCTTTTGAGACATGAGTCTGTCCTTTTTCTCTTTACCGACAAGAACCTGCTCAACAGCAGCGAATAAGTCTTTCTGACTTACGGATTTTCTGCCGTGCTGAACCGCCATAATGGCACCTTCGTTAATCATGTTCGCAAGATCTGCACCTACGGCTCCGGAAGTTGCCAACGCAATTTCGTCCAAATCTACGGTTTCATCCAAGTTAACATTCTTGGCATGTACCTTTAATATTTCAACTCTGCCCTTCAAATCGGGCTTATCCACAATAATTCTTCTGTCAAATCTTCCGGGACGCAGAAGTGCCTTATCCAGAATTTCAGGTCTGTTGGTAGCTCCCAAAACGAGAATACCTTTGGATGTATCAAATCCGTCCATCTCCGAAAGCAGCTGATTAAGTGTTTGTTCACGTTCTTCGTTTCCGCCGCCGTATTTGGAATCACGGCTTCTGCCAATAGCATCAATTTCGTCGATAAAGATAATGCATGGAGCATTCTTGGTAGCTTCCTGAAATAAATCTCTGACTCTCGAAGCACCGACACCGACATATAATTCAATAAAATCCGAACCTGCCAATGAATAGAACGGTACCTGGGCCTCACCGGCAACAGCTTTGGCAAGCAATGTTTTTCCTGTACCGGGAGGGCCTACAAGAAGTGCACCTTTCGGAAGTTTGGCTCCGATACCGGAGTATTTTTCGGGATTGTGAAGGAAATCAACAACTTCCTGTAAAGACTCTTTAGCCTCGTCCTCGCCGGCAACATCTTTGAATGTAATTCCGGTTTCCTTCTGAACATAGACTTTGGCATGTGATTTACCCACTCCCATTATTCCGCCGCCTTTACCCATACGTCTGAAAAGAAGACTTATGGGAATAAGGAATATCAGAACCGGCAAAATATAGTTGATAAAGAAATAGAATATCACATTGGAAGACTCGACCACAGTGCCCTTAACTTCAACACCCGCTTCGAGCAGTCTTGCTGTCAGGGTATCATCTTCTTCAACCTTACCCGTATAGTAACTGATATTCGGTGAAAACATCATATTCATCCAAGATACCTGATTCAGATTTTGTGATGAAGTCTCCACATTTTTGGGCGTAATAAGAATTCTGTCGCTATCAATTTCAACAGACTCTATCTCCCCGTTTTCAAGCATCGAAATAAACTCCGAATAGCTTATTTCACTTTCGGAGTCTCCGGTAAGAAAATTCATAAAGGAAACTACAATGAACAGCGACAGCAATGCCGCCAAAACGAACAAAACAATATTTTGCTTTTTGGGATTGCGTCCGTTATCATCGCCGCCACCCGGGCGATTTTCCTTATTGTTGTTATTAGTATAGTTATTATCTGCCATATTACTTTCTCTTTGTTTTAATAGGTTCCGAAGTTAAATCGACACCAAGCTTCTTAAAGGTCTTGATATCAACATCAGACAACATAACCGATGTATGAACCTGACAACCTTTAAGTTGCGGAAGCTGTTCCAATGCCTTCTTGGCATTATCGCTTTTACTTGCCGACATTGACAACGCAATCAAAACTTCATCCGTATGAAGTCTGGGATTTTTGCCACCCAAATAAGCCGTTTTCAAAAGCTGAATAGGTTCAATAGCTTCGGGCGAAATCACGTGAACATCATGATCGATGCCTGCCAAGACTTTGAGCGCATTCAACAGCAATGCTGCAGAAGCACCAAGTAGCTCCGTTGTCTTGGAAGTAATAATCTTACCGTCATGCAATTCAATTGCAGCTGCAGGACATCCAAGACGTTCGGCTCTTTCATTTGCGGCAACCGTTACCTTTCTGTCGGCTGTCGTTATCTTGGCTTGGTTCATAAGAAGTTCCAGCTTGTACACCTCTTTTTCGGACGCTTTATCTTCAACAACCCGATTGAGGGTATTGTAGTATCTTCGTATTATTTCCATGTTTGAAGCTTCAATGCAGACTGCGTCATCAATAATGCAGTTACCGACCATGTTAACACCCATATCCGTAGGTGATTTATAGGGACTTTCCCCGTAAATTGCTTCAAACATAGCATTCAAAACCGGGAATATTTCAATATCACGGTTGTAATTGACCGTGCTGACACCATATGCCTCAAGATGGAATGAATCAATCATGTTAACATCATCAAGGTCTGCCGTTGCTGCTTCGTATGCCAAATTGATCGGATGTTTAAGCGGAATATTCCAAATAGGAAATGTTTCGAATTTAGCATATCCGGCTTTAATTCCTCGCTTATTCTCATGATAAAGCTGGCTCAAACAAGTTGCCATTTTACCGCTTCCGGGACCCGGTGCGGTGACAACTACCAACGGTTTGGTCGTCTTGATATAATCATTCTTACCAAATCCATTCTCGGAAATTATGGTTTTGACATTGGAAGGATAACCTTCAATGAAGTAATGCTGATATACTGTAATTCCGTGCTTTTCGAGTCTTGCTCTGAAAGCATCCGCAGAAGATTGTCCCGTATACTGAGTCATTACTACGGAACCTACATACAATCCCCGTTCTTCGAAAGCACTCTTCAATCTAAGAACATCCTCATCATATGTTATGCCAAGATCGCCTCTGACCTTATTCTTCTCAATATCAGCTGCACTGATTACTATAACAATTTCAACCCTGTCGGCAAGCTTCATGAGCATTCGAAGCTTACTGTCAGGTTCAAATCCGGGCAACACTCTTGAAGCATGGTAATCATCGAAAAGTTTGCCGCCAAATTCAAGATACAACTTGTCGCCAAACTTATCGATACGCTCCATAATGTGCTCAGACTGTGTTTTCAAATACTTCTCGTTGTCAAACCCAATCTTTTTCATAAACATTTAAGCCTTTTTCTTAGGAATTTTCACTTTATCAAGATGCCAGATCTCATCAACATATTGCTGAATCGTTCTGTCTGATGAGAATTTGCCCGAACATGCTATATTCAAAATAGCCATCTTGGCCCAGTTCTTCTCATCCTTGTAAGCTTCCACAATATTTCTTCTGGCCTCATCATATGACTTGAAGTCCTTCAAAATGAAATATGTATCAGCCTTTGATGTACTCAACGTATTGAGTAATGAATTGTACAATGATCTGAATCTGTCGGGATCATCCGGTGCATACGTACCGTTAATCAACTGCATTAATACCCTTCTGATATCGGGATCATTGTTAAATATCTCATTAGGGTCATAGCCGCCGTGCTGCTCGTATCCGATTACTTCATCGGAAGACAGTCCAAAGATAAATGCATTCTTCTCACCGACTTCTTCAACTATTTCAACATTGGCACCATCCATAGTTCCAAGTGTTATTGCACCGTTAAGCATAAACTTCATGTTTGAAGTTCCGGATGCTTCTTTAGATGCTGTAGAAATCTGTTCCGATACATCTGCTGCCGCAACTACCATTTCTGCAAGTGAAACTCTATAGTCTTCCAGGAATACAACCTTAATCTTACCGTTAATGGATGCATCATTATTAATCACATCCGCAACGGAAGTAATAAGCTTAATTGTCATTTTGGCATTGTAATAACCTGCAGCCGCCTTAGCACCAAAAATAAATGTTCTCGGATAGAAATCCATCTTCGGGTTATCCTTAAGCTGATTATAAAGGTGCATTACATGCAGGATGTTCATAAGCTGACGCTTGTACTCATGCAATCTCTTAACCTGAACATCGAATATTGATCTTGGATCAACTTCAACACCGTTGTGTTCAAGAATATATTTGGCAAGTCTGACCTTATTCTGATATTTGATATTAAGAAATTCTACCTGTGCCTTTTCATCGGAAGCATATACCTTCAGTTTATTAATCTTAGGCAAATTGGTAATCCAATCGGTACCCACATGCGAAGAAACCCAATCTGCCAAAAGCGGATTGCCGTGAAGAAGGAATCTTCTTTGTGTAATTCCGTTTGTCTTATTGTTAAACTTCTCAGGCATCATCTGGTAGAAATCTCTAAGTTCCTGCTTTTTCAAAATCTCCGTGTGCAATGCTGCAACACCGTTAACCGAATAGCTGCAGGCAATTGCAAGATATGCCATTCTAACCTGACCGTCGTAGATTATTGCCATATTCTTAATCTTATCCGGCTGATTGGGGTACAATCTTTCGATATCGGCAACAAATCTGCGGTTAATTTCTTCAATAATCTGGTAAACACGGGGAAGAAGTCTTGAGAACAACTCAATAGGCCACTTTTCAAGAGCTTCCGCCATAATAGTATGGTTGGTATATGCGCATGTCTTAGTCATAATTGCCCATGCTTCATCCCATCCAAGATGATAATCATCCATCAAAATTCTCATCAGTTCTGCTGTTGCTACCGTAGGATGTGTATCATTTAACTGGAACGTAACTTTATCTGCGAAATGATGAATATCATCATGCTTACGCATATATTTATCAACAGCTTCCTGTACTGATGCAGAGATAAAGAAATACTGCTGTTTAAGGCGAAGCTCTTTTCCTGCATAGTGATTATCATTAGGATACAAAACCTCAACGATATTTCTGGCCAAGTTCTCCTGTTCAACAGCCTGCTGGTAATCACCCTTATCAAAAGAATCCAGTTGGAAGCATTCAATCGGTTCGGCATCCCAAACTCTCAAGGTATTAACCATATTGTTTCCGTAACCTACTATAGGCATATCATACGGAACTGCCTTAACAGACTGATAACCTTCCTGATGGAAAACATTATTACCTTTTCCGTCGGGAGTAACTTCTACCCAACCTCCAAACTTAACAGTCTTGGAATATTCCGGTCTTCTTAATTCAAAAGGATTGCCGTTTTCAAGCCAGTTATCCGGAACTTCAACCTGATAACCGTCTCTGATAGCCTGCTTAAACATACCGTAACGGTATCTGATTCCACATCCGTATGCAGGATAACCAAGTGTAGCAAGTGAATCCAAAAAGCATGCTGCCAATCTTCCCAAACCACCGTTACCTAACGCTGCGTCCGGTTCCTGATCTTCTATTACATTCAAATCAAGACCCAGCTCATCCAAAGCTTCCTTGATTGATTCTTGTGCTTTCAAATTGACAATGTTGTTACCCAATGCACGTCCCATAAGGAACTCCATTGACATATAATACACTGTCTTCGGATCCTGCTTATCGAACTGCTTTTGAGTTTCCATCCAATTGTCAACTACCGTATCTTTAACCGCATATGCAACTGCTTGGAAAATCTGCTGCGGAGTTGCTTCCTGCAAGTTCTTTCTGTACAAGGTTTTTACGTTATACAAAACACTGCCTTTAAACGCATCCTTGTCAAACACGAAACCTGTTGTTACTTCCGGTACTTTCTTTGTGGCCATTAATTTTCCTCCCTCTTAGCTACGCTGAACTGAAATAACTGTCTTTTCACCATTTATGTTCCACTCTTTGGAAATTTCGAAGTCTGTGCCCGAAACAATATCATCAGCCAACACTTTGGTTGCAATGGCATCTTTATTATTCTCGACAATCTTGGCAATCTTCTCGTTATTGTTGATACTTACCTTGATTCTGTCCATAACTTCGAAGTCTGAATCCTTACGCATTGTCTGAATCTTGGAAATAACCTCAAGAACGAAACCTTCCTCGATCAATTCCGGTGTAAGATTTGTATCCAGAACTACCGTAACGTTGTTATCTCCTTCGGTTACGAAACCTTCTTTCTGAGCTACATCAATAAGAAGATCTTCCTCTTTCAATTCGATGGCTGTACCATCTACATCGAATTTGATTGCTCCCTCATTTTTGAGCTCATTCATAGCCTTGTTTCCATCAACACCGGCAAGATATTTTTGAATTCCGCCAAGCTGTTTACCATATTTGGGGCCTACTGTACGAAGCTGAGGCTTGAATGTATAGCTTGTAAGGTCGGAAACATCATCCTTAAATATTACTTCCTTTACATTCAATTCATCTTCTATGATTTCAACGAAGAATTTATCCAATTCTTTACGAGCCTTGACATACATGGAAGCTATCGGCTGACGTGTCTTCATGTTAGATGCATTACGAGCTGCTCTTCCAAGAACAACAACGCTCAAAACCTCATCCATATTTGCCTCAAGCTCTTTATCTATCCATTCTTCCTTAGCTACCGGATAATCACACAAATGAATACTCTCAGGAGCACTCTTGTCATTGTTTACAACAAGATTTTGATAGATTTCTTCCGTCATGAACGGAATCATAGGCGCAGCACACTTGGAAATCTCAACCAAAGCGGTATACAAAGTCATGTATGCATTTATCTTATCCTGCTCCATTCCTTTTGCCCAGAAACGCTCACGTCCGCGACGTACATACCAGTTAGACATTTCATCAACGAAATCATCCAACACTCTTCCTGCCTCGGGAATTCTGTAATTACCAAGATGATCATCAACTTCTTTAATTGCAGTATTTAATCTTGAAAGAAGCCATTTATCCATTACCGGAAGCTTGTCATATTCAAGAGTATATTTTGAAGCATCAAAATCATCTATATTTGCATAAAGGATAAAGAACGCATATGTATTCCACAAAGTACCTAAGAATTTACGCTGTCCTTCCTGAACTGCCTTGCCATGGAAACGATTGGGAAGCCAAGGAGCCGAATTAACGTAGAAATACCAGCGAATAGCATCGGCACCGTATGTCTTGAGCGCATCAAACGGATCAACCGCATTACCTTTGGACTTACTCATCTTCTGACCGTTCTCATCCTGAACATGTCCCAGAACAATAACATTCTCATAAGGAGCCTTATTGAAGAGCATTGTTGATTCAGCCATCAAAGAATGGAACCATCCACGAGTCTGATCAACCGCTTCCGAAATGAAAGCTGCCGGGAACTGAGATTCAAACAATTCCTTGTTTTCAAACGGATAATGATGCTGTGCAAAAGGCATTGCGCCTGAATCAAACCAGCAGTCAATAACTTCCGGAACACGATGCATTGTTTTGCCGCAATCAGGACATTTAAATGTAACCGCATCAATATAAGGACGATGAAGTTCAACCTTGGCATCATCAGGGTTACCGCTTCTTTCGGCAAGTTCTTCACGACTTCCGATTGAAACAAATTTGCCGCAACCTTCGCATTCCCAAATATTAAGAGGTGTTCCCCAATATCTGTTACGTGAGATTGCCCAGTCCTGAATGTTCTCGAGCCAGTTACCGAAACGTCCCTTACCGATTGACTCGGGAATCCAGTTGACGGTGTTATTATTCTTAATCAAATCATCTCTGACCTGAGTTTCTTTGATATACCATGACTCACGTGCATAATAAATCAAAGGAGTATCGCATCTCCAGCAATGAGGATATTCATGCTCAAATTTGGGAGCATCAAACAGTTTTCCTTCTTTATCCAAGTCAACCAAAACATCCTTGTCGGCATCCTTAACGAATTTTCCCGCATAAGGTGTTTCTTTGGTCAACTGTCCTTTACCGTCAACAAACTGAACAAACGGAAGATCATAAGCACGACCCACATTGGCATCGTCTTCACCAAAAGCAGGTGCAATATGAACAATTCCGGTACCGTCAGACATTGTAACGTAATTATCACATGTTACGAAGAAACCTTTCTTGTTCTGTGCATCGGCAACCTCCTTTGCACATCCGAATAAAGGTTCATATTCCTTATATTCCAAATCCTTGCCGGCATATGTTTCAAGAATCTCATATGCCTTATCACCTTCTTCTTTGGCAAGACTGCCCAAAACCTTGTCAAGCAAAGCCTCGGCCATATAATACGTATATCCGTCAGCTGCCTTAACCTTAACATATGTATCCTGAGGATTTACACACAAGGCAACGTTACTTGGTAACGTCCAGGGAGTTGTTGTCCAAGCAAGAAAATATGCATCCTCGCCCTTAACTTTGAAGCGAACAATAGCTGAACGTTCCTTAACTGTCTTATAACCTTGCGAAACTTCGGCTGTTGAAAGCGGGGTACCGCAACGAGGACAATACGGAACAATTTTAAATCCCTTGTAAAGAAGTCCTTTATCCCATATTTCTTTCAAAGCCCACCATTCAGACTCGATATAATCATCATCATAGGTAACGTAGGGATTATCCATATCAGCCCAGAAACCTACCGTTCCCGAGAAATCTTCCCACATTCCCTTATATTTCCATACGGATTCCTTACATTTGTCTATGAAAGGCTCCATGCCGTATTCTTCAATCTGCTCTTTGCCGTTAAGACCAAGAAGTTTCTCAACCTCAAGTTCTACGGGAAGTCCGTGAGTATCCCATCCTGCCTTTCTGGGTACAAAGTAACCCTTCATTGTTCTGTAACGCGGAATCATATCCTTGATACAACGCGTCAAAACATGGCCTATATGAGGCTTTCCGTTGGCAGTCGGAGGGCCGTCATAGAATGTATATGTAGGACAACCTTCACGTATCTTCATTGACTTGTTGAAAATATCGTTGTCCTTCCAAAATTGTTCAATATTCTTCTCACGATCTACGAAATTTAGATCAGATGAAACTTTGCGGTACATAATTGATCAATCCTTTCTAAAAAAATAAATAATCCAATATATATTACACCAAAAGCGCTATCTTGCGCAATCTTTATAGATGAATAACATGTCCGTCCTTATCTATGGTTATCTTCATTCCTTTGCTGTATGTATTCAGATTTTTAATAATCTGTGCAAAATTCGCACCGGTTGCCGGAGTGGGACAATAGTTATTCTTGTCTGTCTGAGAACTGATAAGACAAGGGATAACCTGCAAAGTAGCCTCTCCGACCTGCTTATGACCTGCGACCTTAAAGGTTGCCCTTACAATCATGCTCTTCTTGTCTTTGGGATTCATATGTCCGCCGAAACAGAAATTGCCCAAACTGTATATTATATATTTACCGTTATAATACTCAATTCCCTGCAAAACATGGGGATGGCATCCGACAACGATATCCGCACCCCAGTCAATACACTTATGTCCGAGCTCCTTTTGATAATCCGAAGGATAACGGTCAAGTTCTATTCCCCAATGGCAGCATGCCAAAACCAAATCACATTTTTGTGTCTTCAGTGTATTGATTCCCTGAAGCAAATAGGTTTCAACAGCTTTTCCATCATAGACCTCATTAACGGAAACAAACCCTATCTTTACTCCGGATGCGGTTTGATATATTCCCGTATTGGCATCAAAAGCATAGGGCATATTAACGGATGTCAGTGCCACCAGTGTATCGGCCTGACCCTGTTTGCCGTAATCCATACGATGATTGTTTCCCAAGGTTACGGCATCTATTCCCGAATTAATCAATATTGTATTGAATTCCGGTCGTCCCTTAATATTGTATGCTTTCTCAACAATATCGTTCGACTGCGTCAGGACCCCTTCGAAATTGACCAGGGTCATATCATCGGTGTCAAAATAGGGCTTAACATTTTTGAAAAAGTAGTCCGGACCGTATTTGTCAAAATACTGATCAAAGCTTCCTCCATAACCGTGAACCGAAAGTTTGCCCAGCGAACAATCACCTGCCAGTGATATTGTTACTGTTTTAATATCATCGGATTTGGCTTCAATCGAAGGCATATTTATGCAATTTACAATAAGTACGGCCAAAACAACCGCTAATGCTGCCCTAACAGTTTTCTTCTTCATAACACCCCAACAATATTTCTATTCATCCAATACAGTTGTCAAATACTTAATTGAAACAATGCTGTCACCGTCAATAATGAAGCACAATTTCATGTTATCTTTATGGTATACGCACATACCGTCCTCTTCTGAATAATCCGAACCGTATGTATTAATCATATCATCCTTGCTTTGACCTATGCAGATACCTTCCTTGGTTGAAACGGTATCATCTTTAAGTATTACACCGGAAACATAATCAACATCATCTGTAGGATATGTATCCAATTCGAAACTTGTGTATGTATAAATCTTATCCAATCCTTCAAACGCACAGCTCGGAGCTTCATAATAATTGCTCGGCTCGCCCAAAGAAGCTACTATATCCGCTGCTTTCGCATCAATTGTCACATCTGTTCCGTTGAAATTGAACTGATAACCGGAAGCTTCTGTCGAAACCGTTGTTGTTTCTTCCGCAGTTGAAACATCTGCTGCCTGAGTAGTCACGGTTGTGTTGTTAACATCACCGTCTATAACTTTCGAATCGCTTCCTCCCTGACATGCGCACAAAGATATACATGCCATAACACCGATAATTCCTGATAATAATTTTTTCATACTGCTCTCCTTAGTGAATGATTTATTTATTTGATAGTTGCGAAAGCTGATTGTTCAAATCCTCATTAAATCTTGCCATCTTCTCATTCCAGATTTCGGTAAGATTCTGATCCGAACGCCTGTCTTCCAACCCTATTTCATTTCGTAAGTAATCTCCGAGATATTTGGTAACTTTCATTCCGCCGTAATAATTCAAATGCAATCCGGCATCATATGTATCCTTCGACCAATCCATTCCCAGTTCATCCTGCAATTCCAAAAAATTGATATAGGTAAGATTGTTTTCAAAAGCATATTTTTCTATCTGCTCTTCCCACTCCGGATACCAGTAAGGATATAAAGAAGGCGCTTTGATAAGAATAAGTTCTATTCCTTCGTCCTTACACAATTTGGTAAGCTTATCCAAATATTTGTATGCGTTTTCACCGAAATTGTAATCACCGAGAATTTCAGGTTCCGGGATGTTCTCTGCCGGTTTGGCATCGACCCTCATATAATATCCGTTGTGAAATCTGACATCTGTGTCATTTATGTGTTCTATGTCTTCAGCAGTCAGTTCGCTCCATCTTGAGTGATATCTCAATATCGGAAATACGTAATCAATAAAACTTTCTTTCTGAGTCATGGATGCATTGATACAATCAATTTTTGATTTGGACCAACGCATACCTTCTATCGACATTCGATTATATGCTTCCTTTTGCGGCTTATCATATTTCATTGAAAGAACATTGAAAATGACAACGTCCGGCTTTTCATACCGTAATGCGTCTTCGAGCAAATAGTACGACTGCCATATCAATTGCTGAGCCGATCCTCTGATGTAAGAGTTGATTCCGTAATCCTGCCAAAGTTCGGCCGGAATGAAATTCTCATATACTTCGCAATCACCTACGAACAATACGTCGTGATCCATTTCTTCTTGATAGTATTCGCTTATCAATCTGCCTTCCGTAACGTCGGATACATATTTAGGCATAAAGAGTTTTTGGACAAACACCAAAACAAATACTATCAATGCAATTGTAATAACATATTTTAATATCTTTTTCATGATGACCTGTCACACTGTTTCTAGAATTGATTATAAATAAACTGTGTTGCATCGTAACCGATTCCGTATATTCCGAAAATAAGAATCGCAAGGAACAAAGAAAACCAGATCACGACACGCAACGGGTATGCGATGGCGTGAATTCTTTCTCTGACACTTCTTTTTCTTTGCAACATGGAAACGGTAAAGAGTATTACCACTCCCAAAATCAGAACTGCGAAATCCTGCATTTTTAATCCCAACGTAAGCAACGAACCGTCAAACAAAACCTTCCAATTGCCCTCGGTAAACATCGTTCCGAACATTCTGAATGTAAGCGGAACATCCCGATAACAGTCAAATGTTCTAAGGCAGCTCATCAGCAACAGAGTGCGTATTACCTCAAAGCCCTGATATGCACGCTTTTCTTTCAAATTGAACCGGGCATGAAATTTTCTGTAGAGAGGTTCAAATTCCTGCGATATCATAATCACAACAAAGTTACCAAGACCCCATACAATGAAATTCCAACTTGCACCGTGCCAAATACCCGTAGTAAACCAAACCACGAAGCTCGACAAATATATCGGTACTCGTTTTCCTACAATTTCGCCAAGATGCTTTCTGGACCACTTGGAGATTTTAAGCATCGGACCGCACACGGTTATCGGATAGAAAATGTAATCCGTAAACCATGAGCCCATTGTAATATGCCATCTGTTCCAATATTCTTTGATATTCTTTGAAAAGAAAGGTCTTTGGAAGTTTTCGGCAACTTCTATTCCGAGGCATTGAGCCACACCTATTGTGATATCAATTCCGCCGGTAAAGTCACAGTACAATTCAAGTGCATAGAACATCATTCCCACAAACACATAAGCACCCTTAAAAGCTTCCGTATCATTGATAAGTGCATTAACGGCTATAAGTATTCTGTCGGCTATGACAAGCTTCTTGAAAAAGCCCCACATGATTCTTTCAATACCGAACGTGAATTGTTTGGCATCGAATCTGTGCTCGGCATAAAGGGTTTTCGACAAATCTGCGTATCTGCTTATCGGACCTTGGACAAGTTGCGGAAAAAACGAAACAAACAATGCAAATTTGAAAAAGTTCCGTTGGGCACTTACGGTACCTCTGTACACATCAATCAAATAACCGATTGCCTGAAATGTGTAAAAAGATATACCCATCGGAACTATGATATTAAGAAAACTCAATTGGGTACTGCTGCCAAATACACTCAATACCCCATTGATATTCGATATGGTAAAGTTCGTATACTTGATAACGGCCAAAATGCCTATACCGAGAATAAGTCCCAAAAGCATCCAGTGAAATCTTGATTTCTTTTCTTTGGCCTTATAAGCTTTCTTTTCTTCCTTTGAGAAATCTTCTTTATGCAAAGACAGATAGTCATCGCAGGCCAACTTTTTCTTTTCGATTTTTAGGGCCGTCAAATAAACCACCAGTGTTGTTGCCAGAATATAAGCAACATAAACCGGTTTGGCAATAAAATAAAAAACATAGCTTCCAACAAGCAATAAGCCCCATTGGAAGCGTTTGGGAATAAGGTAATAAAGAATAAACAGGATTAACAAAAACCCTATAAATTCATAAGAGGTAAAAAGCATTCCTATTCATCCTCAAGTTTCTTGATAAGATCATACAATGTTTCGGCAGAGTTAAAATACTCCGGCTTAATATATTCTGCGGAAATGGCAACATCAAAGACTTCGTTGACTTCCGAAATAATCGTAACGATATCAAACGAGTCAAGTATCTTGTCATCCACCAGTGTTGTACAGGAATCATAATCTATCTCCGGATGAAGATCCTGCAAAATTTCAAGTAATTCGTCCATTTTAGTTCTCCTTTGCTTAACGATTTTGATACAGTTTTTTAAGTCCCGCTCTGTCAAGTTTTCCGTTGGAAGTAAGCGGCATTTTTTCAAGCTTAATAATGGCGTTGGGTATCATGTACCTCGGAAGTTTATTTTTCAAATCCAAAGTCAATTCCTTAACTTCCATGTCACCTACATAGTATAAAACTATTTTGTTCTTAATATCATCGTAAATACAACCGGCCATGTTAATTTCATCCATCATATTTACGTTTATTTCTATTTCGCCGAGCTCTATTCTGTGTCCCATATGTTTAATCTGATAATCTTTTCGGGAAACAAACTGAAGCTCTCCGTATTTATTATATTTACCTATATCACCCGTTCTGTAAATAATTTCCGGATAATTGGTATTAAGAGGATTCTGTACGAAGCATTCACTCGTCTTTTCGGGATTATTGAAATATCCCAAGGTAACCGAAGTTCCCCGAATACAAATTTCCCCCTCATTTGCAAGCTTGTTCTCATTATCGAGCAAAAGTATTTCCGTATTTTTGAAAGGACGGCCTATGGGAATAACTTCATCAAGTGCAAACTCCCTGTTAACTTCATAATAACAGCACATACCGGTTCCCTCGGTCGGTCCGTAAAGATTTATGAAACGGGCATTGGGAACAACACTCTTCCACAAATTGAACTGTTTAATCGGAAATACCTCCGAACCGAAACAAATTGTATGCAAATACTCCGGTACAACACTTTTGAAAGCCCCGAAAGCAGAAATCATTGTCAGTGCCGATACTACCCAGCAAATCGTATTAACCTTGTGCTCATTAAGAAACTTAACCAAATCTATCGGGAACATGAACAACTCTTTGGGAATAAGATACGTTGTAGCACCGAATTTGATTGTAGGGTACAGTTCCTTCAAGCAAGCATCCACATACAACGGGGTCTGTGAACCGAATACCGTATCCTGAGTTACGTTCATCACATCCGACAATTGCTCTATATAGTCTATTACTGATCTGTGACAGGCAACCACGCCTTTGGGAATACCTGTTGAACCGGAAGTAAACACAATGTATATCGGATCCGTATCAATGGTCACATTGTATATCTTTGTAAGCTCTTCATCATTGTGAGGTGTGTTCTTAATATCATCATAATTAACAACCCGGCCGTCAAATTTGAATTCCTTGGCAGTTTCCATGCTGTCGTCATCACATATGATGAATTTAGGTTTTACGTTCTCCAAAATAAGCTGCATTCTGATTGCCGGCATTTCCGAATCAATGGGAACATAATAGTTTCTCCCCATAATAACTCCGAAAAATGCAGCTATCGTTTTGGGCTGTTTCTTCATAAAGATAACAACACCTTCACGATATACGCCTTCATTATTGAGAAAACTTGCTACCGAACGGGCTTCATCATAAACCTCTTTAAAAGTCATCGAAACCGTTCCGTCCGAATATGCCGTCTTTTCGGGAACTTTTTTAACAATGTCAAATAAGTAATCCAATACGTGATTTTGCATAATGTCTCTTCCTACAAACGAATATATTTATCACTGAGCTTATCTGCACGAAGCAATACAGCTCTTGAAAGAATTTCCAGTACATCCAAAATATTGGTTTTAACTCTAAAATCTCTTTTGATGATTGACAACTCGGTACATCCAAGAAGAACCACCTGAGCTCCTTTGGCACACAGCTCGTCCGTCACGGTAGAAAAATCATCCATGTCGACAGGCCTGTTAGCCTTTACATCATCATATATTATCTTCATCACAAGATTCTGTGAAGTGGGAGTAACTACTTCAATTCCGGCCTCGCCCAAATATTTTGAAAAAACTCCGCTTTGAATGGTTCCGTCGGTGGCCATAAGTCCTGCCACGGTAATTCCGTTTTCTTTCAAATAGATTGCCGTCTCTTCCATGGCATTGATAATGGGCAGTCCTATTCCCTCCTCCAATTGTTCATGAAAACAATGAGCCGTTATACAAGGTATTGCAAGAGCATCAGCACCCATAGCCTTCAGCTTAAGTCCGACCTGTGTCATCATCGGAACCGGATTGTCTTTACTGTGACCCAAAATAAATTCCGTTCGGTCCGGAATCGACGGCTTGGAATATGTAATAATATCAAGGTGTTCCTGATCTTTTCTTGCAGAGCACATATCCGTCAAAAGTCGCATGAAATATGAAGTTGCCATCGGACCCAATCCGCCGATAATACCAAGTGTATTAATTTTATTCATAATAATCTACTGATTTGCAGTTGCTTCATTCTGTGCCTGCAAAGCTGCCTGATACTGTGCGAGCAACTCAGCATTCTGCTGTGCTTCCTGCTGTGCGCGAACAGCTTCTTGTGCTGCGGCCTGTTCTTCGAGTCTCTTCTGCTCCTCCAAGGCTGCGTAATACTGTGCCAGAGCAGGATCATTCGCAACATCCTCGGGATTCGGCTGATCCGGAGTTGTGTTCGTTGTTGCATACATCGGATACAAAGTTCCTTCCGAAGAACCGCTTACAATCGGGTATATTGAATGATCGTAGTTATGAGAATTCCAATGTTTCTGAGAATACGCCATCATCGTAGGGTCATCCCACAGGAAGATAATCGGATGATCCTTTCTCGGAGTAGTATCAAAATGCAACCATCCCGTTCCTACATCCACCAAATTCCAATAATGTGAAGTCTTGGCCGGAATCTTGGCAATATCGCAGTTGGGAACTCCGGCTCTTGTAAGTAATGCTTTGGATGTACATGCATACACGTAGCAGTCGCCCTTTCCGTCCGCAAGACCCTCATAAGCTCCGCGGATATAATTGCCTTTTTCGGAGTGGGAAATATACGCAACATGCGTTCTTACATAATCGAATATAGCTTTGGCCTTATCCTTATTGCTCATACCCGGAGAGATAATTCTTGCAAGAACACTGTCTGCCATGGAATTAACCTCTTCCAAAGAGTACACTCTTTCCTTAACAATAAGATTACATTTGGCCGTAGTTTCATGACCTGCAGCATCCCTGGCTGTATATATAACTTCATACGTTCCGCCGACATTCGTATTAACCTTGGAATTGTCTACACTTAAAGACAGACCTTCCTCACATTCATCAGTCACTTTCACTCCAAGCTTATACTGAACATTATGACCTACCGCAATGGTAATATCACTTACGCCCTCAATAACAGGATAATCCGTATCCTCCTTCAGCGTAAGTGTCAATTCCTTGGAATTTTCATTATTACCTTCATCCTTGACAACAACGGTAACCTTTTGTTCTCCTACCTTGTTAATGTCGGGAGGGGTTAAAAAGCTGTATGTCAGCGTGGAAATATCCTGTGCCTCTTCAATGAAATCCTCTGGTTTGCGATTAACTTTGGTAAAACTGTTTACATCTTTAAAAGTAACAACGGGAGCAACCGTATCAACAACCTTGATTGATACATCATAATCCTTTTCGTCGACCTTTATCTTTATCGGATAAAGCCCAACATGAGTTGTATCTATATCTGTCACATCGCTAAGGAGTTGAACTCGTCCCGCATTTTGGGCAAACATGGAAGCTGTGGGCAATTCATCGCCCACTTCGATTGTGATTTGAGGATTAACCAAAGATACCGTCAGCTTTCCTTCAACCGTAGTTTGATTACCGCCCAAATCCGTAAGAATTATATTTACTTTTTGATCACCGGAAACAGAGGTGTCGGGATCTTTTTCAAAAGACAATGTTACTTTGGTAGCATCCGTAATATCGGTTACGAAGTCTTCACAGGTGATTTCGTCTCCCTGTCCGACCACACAATCAATGCCCTTTCCCGTAGGAGGAATGGTATCCTGAATAATCAGTCTGGTATTGTATATTTGAGTACCGTCAGTAAGTTCCAGGTCATATTCTCCGGGAATTGTCGTATCCAAAGAATCGGAATTTGCGAATTTGATTCCCTCAATCGGTTCTTTCAAAAAATCTTCGGGTTTAACAGCAACACCCGCTTCTACGGTACATTCCGAATAAACCTTATCCGATGCTTTCTTAAAGGGATTGTATCCCATAATAAAAGGAACCGAAATTCCTGCTACAATCAAAATTATGAAAAATACCAGCAATGCCTTGCCGATGGGTTTCTTTAAAAAATCCTTCAGCCTATTCATACTATCACCTCCGATAAGCCACTCTATATAGTAGGATAAATGCCGTATTTTGTAAATAGTGGGAATATCAATACCAAAGTACCGGAAATTGTTGTCGTATGTACCTTGACCACAATATCTTGTGAGCTGTATAATTATGTCAACCATGTGGTCGTAAAATTCATACCACACAGCCTCAGGAGTAACCAATTATGCTTATATTCCGTTTCAAAAAAATACTGTCCACAGTACTTATTTTAGTCTTGATAGCTGCTCTTCTTCCGATTACCTGCGTCGATGCATCCGCAAAAGCCAAAAAGAAATCGGAACCGACAGCTTCACCGACTCCCGGGATTGTTCTCGATGCTTCAGTTCTGGCAAATGATGCTTTTGATGCCATTAACGCACATCGAAAAGCCAAGAACCTTCCGGAATATGTAAATAATGAGCTCCTTGAAGAATACGCAAAGCAAAGAGCCATGGAAATTTCTAAAAACTTCTCGCATGACTCGTCAATTAAAACCGATATTCCTTTGGTACTGGTTGGAGAAAATCTCGGAAAGGGTATGCTGATGACCGGACAAAATATGGTCAAAACATGGATCAATTCTTCCTTTCACAAATCCTTAATAGAGGACCGCAATTACACTTGCTGTGCGGTAGGAGTATATGTTGATAAAAATCTCAATACATACTATGCCGTGGAATTCATGTAATTAGCTGTTACTCCAGCTTAATCTGTGAAGATTTCCTTCTAAACACATGTTATCGAAATTATTCTGTCTAAGAGCTTCATACAGAACAATAGCTACCGAATTTGACAAATTCAAAGAACGAATATCATCCAGCATCGGAATTCTGATGCTGGTTTCTTCATATTCTACCAGAATCTCTTCGGGTATACCCGCTGACTCCTTGCCGAACATAATGAAATCATTCGGACCGAACTCGGCCTGTGTATATACCTTTTTCGCTTTGGTTGTTGCCATCCAAATTTTGGCATCGGGATTCTTCTTACGAAAATCTTCGAAATTCACATATCTGTGCAAATCAAGTTTATCCCAATAATCCATACCTGCTCTTTTGACGGTTTTATCATTCAAAACAAAGCCCAACGGCTCAATAAGGTGAAGCGAAGAACCGGTTGCCACACATGTTCTTCCTATGTTTCCGGTATTCGCCGGTATTTCGGGTTGATGCAAAATTATATTCATTATATTTCCTCGCTGTCCGGATCATCTTCAACCGGAAGCGAAAAAATAAACTCGGATCCGATTCCTTCCGTACTGATTACATTAATATTTTCACCATGGGCTCTGATAATTTCACGGGTAATCGATAATCCGAGTCCTGTACCCTTTCTATCTTTACCACGAGACAGATCACTCTTGTAGAATCTGTCAAATATCTGATTGAGCTGCTCTTTCGGAATACCTATTCCACTGTCTTTAACAGAAACAAATGCCTTATTTCGCTTTTCGGAAGTTTCTATCTTTATAATGGAATCGGGGTGAGAAAATTTGATTGCATTATCAACAAGGTTATACAGAACCTGTTTGATTTTCTCGCAGTCTGCTTTGACCGGAAGTTCATCACCCGTCAATATCAGTTCAATAGCAATAGCCTTCTTGATACAGGTTCCCTCAAAGGTTGCCACCACATTCCTGATCTCCCGATTAATATCGAAAACCGATACATCCAAAAGCATTCCCGCGGTATTCAGATTGTTAAGCGTAAGCAAACCGTTGGTAAGCTTTCTTAAACGCTCCGTTTCATTAAGCACAATATTCAGATACTTCTCGTGCATTTCGGGCGGAATGGTTCCGTCCAGCATTGCTTCAAGATATCCTTTAATTGATGTAAGCGGCGATCTGAAATCATGCGATACATTTGCAATAAACTTCTTTTGATCATCTTCGGCGCTGGCTATCTCCTGTGCCATATATGAAACGGTTGCTCCAAGATATCCTATTTCGTCATCGGAATCCATGGACAACTCGTAATGCATATTTCCGGCGGCATACTGCTCCGTTGCTTCGGTTATCTTTCGAACAGGCATATAAACCATTTCGGTAAAGAAAATCAGAATAATCAGCGATAGTAAAAACAATATTACCAGCATCAGATAATCTATTGCCAGCAGACGCTCTCGCTCCTGCTCAAGAGAAGACATCGGGTAGTGCATGACAACATAACCTTTAACTTTAAAATTCGAGGTTATGGGAGCGAACACACTCAAATAGTCTTCTTCAAAGTAATTAAAAAATCTGCCCTCAATATAATAAGAAGAACCTGTAACAGTAGGATCGAATCCCTGTATCAGTACCTCCTCCTTAAGATTAAGCGGTAATTTCGAACTTAGTATCAATCTTCCCGAAGGATTAATTATCCAAAGTGTTGCACCTGAAAATACATCCAGTGCATCAAGCTGCCGCTTAACGGTATCGAGGGCGGCTTCATTATTGTACAGGTCAACAGCATATGTATTGGCTATCATGGTAGCCTCATCATACATAGCCTCGGACTGTGTCTTAACAAGATGATCCTTCGTCATGCTGCTCACGAAAGTTGCAACTACGACAAATCCGAAAATACCAAATATTAAATATGCGAGTAAAAATTTAAGATAAAGTGTCCTACGCACAATCAGCCCTTCGTTTCAAATTTGTAACCAACACCCCAAATCGTAGCTATCTTCCAATTCGGATGATCATCGATTTTTTCTCGGATGCGCTTAATATGCACATCAACGGTTCTGGTATCGCCTATGTACTCATAACCCCATATCTGATCCAGCAATTGTTCTCTTGTAAATACATGATTCGGTGAAGATGCCAAGAAATACAAAAGTTCCAACTCTTTGGGCGGCATATCCACGATTTCTCCCAAATACTCCACCGAATAATTGGTAAGATTAATCTTAAGGTCGGGGAAAGTAACTTCCTTAACATCATTTCCATCCTCCGACGCAGCAGGCGCCTGCTTGTATCTTCTTAGCACCGCTTTGACTCTGGCAACCAATTCCTTGGTATCAAAAGGTTTCTCCATATAGTCATCTGCACCCAATTCAAGACCGAGTACTTTATCAAAAACCTCTCCCTTGGCCGAAAGCATAATTATCGGAGTCGTATGTGTAGCTCTGATTTCTCTGCAAACTCCGTATCCGTCTATTCCCGGAAGCATTATATCCAAAAGAATCAGATTAGGTTCAAATGTTTTAACCATTTCGATTGCGGTTTCACCGTCGGGGGCAATCTGAGTTTCAAAGCATTCTTTGGCAAGGTACAAAGATATAAGCTCTGCAATATTCTCATCATCATCCACAATCAAAATTCTTTGTTTACTAACCATCCCATATCCTCCTCTTATCGCCGACTATTTAAACACAACAATTGTAACTCCGGCATCGCCTTCTCCGTACTCTCCGGATCTAAACGACGAAACATAACTAACCTTTTTCAAATATCTTTGTACTGCCGCACGCAAAGCACCGGTTCCTTTACCGTGTACCACTCTGACTTCCGGCAGATGACAAAGATAAGCATCGTCCAAATACTTGTCCAAAGAAGCCAATGCCTCATCCACCGTTTTTCCCAAAAGATTGATTTCAGACGAAATGCTGTATGCCTTAACATTTTTAATGGAATCGGAGCCACCCTTTGGTGCCGATGACTTGATGGCCGGCGTCTTGGGAGCTTCTTCGATTCTCACAAGATTACTCACTTTGGTCTGAGTTCTTAGGGCACCGCACATAACATAAACATTGCCCTTGGCATCCGGAAGAGAATTGACCGTTCCTTCCATTCCCATGGTGATTATCTTGACAGGATCGCCCACTTTCAGTTCTTCAGGCTTGATTTTGTGCTTATTGACAGCAGGTTCTGCCTTTATAGACAGTTTATCATTCTTTGAATTAATAGCGCCACGTATTTTTTCACGTTCCTTCTCAAGATCTTTCATGGAAGCGCCGGGACCTGCCTTTTGAAAAACCCGTATGGTTTCATCAGCGGTTGCTTTGGCATCCTCCAGAATCTCTTTGGCCTTGGCATTTGCTTCACGCAATATTGCCTCTTTACGCAATTCAATCTTCTCGTTCTTGGCTGCAAGATTGTCCTGCAATTCCTTAATTCTTGCCTTGTATCCTGCTATATCTTCTTTATCTTTTTCGATGGTTACACGACTTGTCTCCAAATCGGCAATCAAATCTTCAAACGATGTTTGACTGTCGTCTATCTGCGAAGAAGCCTTCTCAATAATTTTCTCCGATAATCCAAGTTTCTTGCTGATTGCAAAAGCATTGGATTTTCCGGGAATTCCTATCAGGAGTCTGTAAGTAGGAGACAGCGTTTCAACATCAAATTCGCAACAGGCATTTTCAACTTTATCCGTCGTAAGGGCATAGACCTTCAATTCGCTGTAGTGTGTCGTAGCCATCGTTCTTATTCCGCGTTGGTGAAGATGATCAAGAATTGCTATTGCAAGAGCCGCTCCCTCCGTCGGATCGGTTCCCGCACCGAGTTCATCAAAAAGACAAAGACTGTCTTTGTTGGCATATTTGAGAATTGTAACAATATTCTTCATGTGTGATGAAAATGTCGACAAATTCTGCTCTATGCTCTGTTCATCACCTATATCCGCAAACACCTTGGTGAATATGCTAAGAACCGATCTGTCCAAAGCCGGAATATGAAGACCCGCCTGACCCATAAGTGTAAGCAGACCAACCGTCTTCAACGATACCGTTTTACCTCCCGTATTCGGTCCCGTTATAACCAGCAAATCAAAATCCTCACCAAGCATTATATCAATCGGAACAACCTTTTTAGGATCAAGCAGAGGATGACGACCTTTCCTTATCTTTATCTTATGCTCTTTGGAAAACATCGGTTTCGTTGCATTCATTTCAAGTGCAAGTCCTGCCTTGGCGAACACGAAATCAAGATGCGTCATTATACGCATATTCTCCGCAAGCTCCTGTGTATGCTCCGCACACATCAACGACAATTCGGAAAGAATAACCGCAATCTCTTCCTTCTCTTCTATCTCCAACTCTTTCAGTTCGTTGTTTAGATTAACCACTCCCTCCGGTTCGATAAAGAAAGTCGATCCTGTAGATGACTGATCGTGTACCATGCCTTTGACAGAGGATTTGTATTCTGATTTGACAGGGATACAATAACGTCCGTCCCTTTGAGTTATTACGGCATCCTGCAGATACGTTCTGAAAGAGCCGTTAAGCATTGAGTTAAGTAAAGAATGTATCTTATCCTGTGCCAGCACCATGGAACGGCGTATACTCTTTAGTTTGGGTGAAGCATCATCGGCAATTTCGTCTTCTGCCAATATGCACCGTCTTATTTCTTCCGAAACTTTTTTGAGGGGAATCAGATTCTCGAAGTATTCTTTAACGGAATCTTTGGTTGCGCTGACCTCAATTATGACACTGGTGTCATGTTCGTCATCATTCTGTCCGTAGCGCTTAATTCTGTCAACATTCTCCAAAAGGCCGGCAATATTCATCAATTCCGTTACGCCAAGACTTGCTCCGATTTCCAGACTCTTGATTGCGTATCCGATATCTTTGTTCCCGCCAAATGATGTACTCCCCCGTGAAATGAGCATTCCGAGGGCATCATAGGTTTCCTGCTGAGCCTTCTCGATTTTTTCGTATTCAGTGTCAGGCTCCAAAGATGCACACAATGCTCTGCCCGGATCCGAAGTTGCCTTGTCAACCAGTTTCTCTATGATTTTATTAAATTCAAGTGTTTCAAGTACCTTTTTATTCATTTCTGATAATAACCTGTCCGGTACAATCCATTACCGGATTGTCCGTAATAATTTCTCCTACGCTGTCAGCCGTGATTGTACCCTTGGCCGGATTCTTGATTGAATCAATATGTCCTATAACATCAGCCTCGACTTCGGAATACTCAAACGAAAGATCGCATTCTTCCATTGTACAATCAATAAGCTTTAGGTTCTTACAATAACAAAGAGGTTGTGTTCCTATGATTTTACAGTTAATCAAAGTCAGACCTTCCGAAAACCATGCAAGGTATTCACCTTTAACAACACTGTTTCTGACTGTTATATTTTTGGAATGCCAAAAAGCATCCTTGGTATCCAAATTCGAATTTTCTATAGTGAGATTTTCTATATACTGGAAGGAATACTTGCCCTTCATGGAAACATTCTTAAGGCAAATATTCTTACAATCCAAAAACAGATATTCCGATTCGATTTTAGAATCAACGAGTTCTATATCGGAACATTTCCAACCGAATTCCGGCGAAACTATTTTTGAATCCGTAATCTTGATTCTGTGGCACTCACGCAGCGCTTTAATTCCGCCAAGGTTTGAATTGCTTATCACTCCGTCATCCGCATACCACAATGCCGCACGGCAGGTGTCAGTCATGGAAATATTCTCTGCTGTAAATTTCTTGGTATGCCAAAACGGATATCTTAGCTTAAATGCACAATCAATAACTTCTATATTCTTTGATTCCTTAAGTGCAGACTCGCCGTCTGCCGGGCCTTCAAATCGGCAATTCTTAACCTGAGTATTTGTAATATTGTAAAGGGCTCTCTCTTCATCGAAAACCTGATTTTCTATCAATTCCATCTTTTTACCTCTTGTCAGCATTTCTTCCGAATAAATATATCACATACACCGCAGGTTTTGAAGTGCTATAATGGTACCGAAAAGGAGCGTTTCATGAATACAAATCCCATAATACAACTCGATTTTCCCGACCCCGATGTCATCAGAGTCGAAAATGTATATTACATGATCAGTACTACCATGCACTTTTTCCCCGGCGGTCAGATTCTTAAATCTTACGACCTGATTCATTGGGAACATGCGGCGTATGTCTTTGATACCCTTGACGGTACACCCGCTCAGAAATTGGAAGATGGTACAAACATATACGGTAAAGGCATGTGGGCAGCATCTCTTAGGTATCACAGGGGAACATTTTATGTTGTCTTCGTATGCAATGATACCCACAAAACATATCTTTACCGCTCCGATTGTATAGAAGGACCCTGGACCAAAAGCTACATTGAGGGCTTCTACCATGATTGCTCATTATTATTTGACGATGATGAGAGAATTTATCTTGTCCACGGCAACCGCGAAATATATCTGACCGAGCTTAACAGCAGTATGACCGGTCCGAAATTCGGAGGAATCAATAAGCTCATAGTTAAAGACTCCGACCAAACTCCTTTGGGATATGAAGGCTCGCATTTATATAAAATCAACAACCGATACTATCTGTTCCTTATACACAGTCTCGAGAGCAGATGGTTCAGAACACAGGCATGCTTCGTTTCTGATAGAATCGACGGTGATTATGTCGGCAAAGATATACTGATTGACGACATGGGATATTGCAACCAGGGCATAGCCCAGGGAGGTATTGTCGATACCCCCGACGGCGATTATTACGCCGTTCTTTTTCAGGACCGTGGGGCTGTGGGAAGAATACCTGTTTTAATTCCGATGGAATTTGAAGAAGGGTTTGTACATCTTTTGGATAAAGATATGCGCAATCCCAAAACCAAAAATCTTAACCCCGGTTATATATATGCTCCACTCAGTTCTTCCGATGATTTTAAAGAAGGCGGAACATCTTTCGGACTAAAATCCGTATGGCAATTCAACCATGAGCCAAATACGGAACTGTTCAGTCAAAATACAAATATCGGTTGTCTGAGTATCAAAACCGACCGTTCTGTCGACAGTCTGCCCAAGGCGCATAATATTGTAACGCAACGCTTGTTTTGGCCGACGACCCATGCAGAAGTTACTTTGGATGCTTCCAACCTCAATGACGGGGACTATGCGGGATTATGTGTCCTTCAGGGTGCTTACGGTTTCGTCGGAGTGCATAACGAGAACGGAAAGCTCTTTCTTGAAATGCATTCGAACGAATCTATGGAGGCTCAGATGATGTCATATACTTATCAAGAATCCGTAAAAGAAAAAATTGAACTTAAAGATTCAACAGTCCGACTGTATTTTGATGCCGATTTCGATAACATGAACGATACTGTAAGGTTCAATCTCGGTCCCTCACACAATATGTACTTTAAGTTGGATCATTTCTCAGGTAATCGTGTCGGACTTTTCATATATTCAACCAAAAAAGCGGGTGGAAGTGCAACCTTCACCCACTTTGTTTTGAATAACAATATCAATTAAGCTTACAACGAAGAAGCTATAATACTCATTTCGCCGCGCATCTGAACCGTATCCGTTCCTGCCGGTATTATGAAAGACAAACCTTTCTTAACCATATTTCCGTTGACTATTCCGCAACCGTCGATAACCGTCATCAGCATGAACGGCTTATCCATGTCAAATTCCATAGGAAGCGTAACATCCACTTTCCATACAGAGAAAAATTCGCATTTAACAAGTTCATTAAACGTATTTTTCGGAAGATTCATGTCTTCTGTATGAAGTACATCCTTTTCACAGAACAAATCCGGTGCATTGATTACATCCAAACTCTTTTCGATATGAAGCTCTCTTGGCTTACCGTCCTTAAGTCTGTCATAATCATATACTCTGTAGGTAATATCCGAATTCTGCTGAATTTCAAGAATCTGAATACCCGCACCTATTGAGTGAATTGTTCCGGGATCAATTTTCAAAAAATCTCCGCGCTTAACCGGAATTTCCTTCAAAAATTCATTCCAGCGACCTTCATTGATCACAGATGCCAATTCTTCTTTGCTTTTGGCATGATGACCTACAACAAGTTTGGCACCTTCTTTAGCATCAAGTATGTACCAACATTCTGTCTTACCGAATGAACCGTTCTCATTTTCTTTGGCATACTTATCATCCGGATGAACCTGTATACTGAGGTTCTCTCTTGCATCAATAATTTTGGAAAGAAGCGGAAATCTGTCATACTCGGTATGTCCGAACAACTCCGGATATGCCTTCCAAACTTCCGATAAAGTCATTCCCTGATAGAATGTATCTTTGAGTACACAGTCTCCGTGCGGATGCGCAGAAACTCCCCAACATTCTCCGGTATGCTCTCCGGGAATATCAAATCCCCATTCAGTTTTAAGATTATTACCTCCCCAAATCTGTTCCTTAAATACAGGATTTAAGAACAGAACTTGTCTTGGCTTAACATTAATACTCAAATTAGCTCCGTTAGACATAATAACTTCACTATACCAATATGCCGAGTCTTTTACAATCCTTTGCTGGGTCAAAAAATCAACATACACTATACCGAAGCGTTCCGTATAGCCTTTATCCCATTCAAAATTGTCAAGGAAAGTCCATAGGAAATAGCCTCGCAAATCCACTCCTTCATCATTTGCTTTTTGAAGTGCGGAAATATACGAATCAAGAAAATCCCGTCTGTTCGGATCATGTACCTTACCGTCGGCAGATATATCATCATGACAGCTCATACCGTTTTCTGTTATATACAAAGGCATCTGATACCTTTCATACAACATTTTCACTCCCCAATAGAAGCAATCGGGAGTAACAGGCCATGAAGCCGCCGTTTTGGAACATCCCATCGGTCTTTGAACAAACTCGGGTTCGTTGTCCTTTCCTTGTCGAATCAAATAACCATTGTAAATATTTTGTCCCATAAAATCAAGCGGTTGATGAATAAGCTCCATATCTTCCTTGGTTATTTCGGGAAGATATTCCGCAAATTTCTTCAATCCTTCTTCCGGATATTTTCCCAAGAATACAGGATCATTGAACCAAGATACGTTCCAAGTCCAGTTATCCATCGGATTGTAGAAACCAAACAGTACCTTTCTTGCAGCTTCAATATCTTCAGGCTTGGAGGTTTCGGGATATGCCATACCACAGGTAGGTGCATAACCGACCTTAATCGGTCTTTTGGCATATTTTCTTAAATTAATAACTGCTTTTCCGTGAGCTTTGAGAGCATTATGTGCAATTTGGAACACATCTTTATATGGAAGATTAAGACCGGGGGCATGCCATCCCGACATATATCCAATACCTACAAAACATTCAGGTTCGTTAAGCGTGATGAAATTTTCGCAAATATCCGAGAAATTTTCTGCAACAACTTGGGCATAATATCCGAACCATTCCACAACATCTTCATTAAGCCAGCCGCCTCGATCTTCCAATGCCTGCGGAAATTCCCAATGATACATTGTAAGGAACGGCTCTATACCGTTCTTCTTCATTTCCGTAATCATATCTCTGTAGAGTTTAACTGCCTTTTGATTGACCTCACCCGTACCGTCAGGTATAAGACGAGCCCAGCTTATCGAGAAACGGTATGCTTTAATATTCAGCATACTCATCAATTTATAGTCATCTTTGTATCTGTGCATGTGATCGCAGCTTACCCGTGCGTCATATCCGTCCGGAGTATGTCCTTCGGCAATGAATTTGTCCCAAATCATTGCGCCTGCACCGTCTCCTTCCTCTCTTCCTTCCACCTGATATGCACTTGCTGCGACTCCCCACACAAAGTCATCTCTGAACATATTTTCAATCCTCTTTCAATTACCTGCTTGCTATGACACTTACCAAATAGAAAGGAACTTTATCGTCCTCATGTGTCGTAGTAATCGTTATCCTAATACTGTGCTTTCCGTACGGAAGATTTCTTCCTGCGGTTTCAATGTATAAGCAGTCACCCCAGGTCTCATCGAAATTCGAATCCAACACTATGGGATTACTCTCATCGTTATCTATTACAGCCATCGCAATCGGTGACGGCAGATTAATCGTCTTCTTGTATTGGACGGCAAGTCCCGTACATTCCGCTTCTATTAAAATAGAATCGCCTACATTCGAAGCCGTAAACCCTCCGCTGTATATATCAAGAAAATCGGATTTGGTATGTGTATCCGGCTTAAACCCCCGTAATACTACCTCATTACCGTTCGTATTCATGTTGTAATTCTTAATGCGTACGGAATTCTCATATGCATTTGGAGTTATCGGATCGGGTATTTCAAATTTATTTGTGACATTAATGTCACTTTCATCGAGGCTGTTGTATATTTCCTCGAGTGTATAAATAATCACATCCGCAACAAGTCTATGGCCTGCATCATTCGGATGCAGCATATCGGGGGAGATACGTTTACTATTGATTTCTCCGTTTTGAATTGCAGACCATATTGTTGCTTTCATACTAACCATCGGAACATCATAGTGTTTCGCGATGGTAAGATGCACTTTTTCCGCACTTTTACCCGAGTCGAACCATGCGTTGTTCATAAGCAAAAGTGCCGGGTTATTCGGATCTTTAAGAATTGTTCTGACAAGACCCTCGTACGTTTCTTCGAAGAACTCATCGTCTTCATCATTAACCGCGAATTCCGTAAGTATGAAATCGGGTTTGTACTCAAGAACATGGGCTTTAACTCTGGAAACTCCAAACTGTGATGTTGTTCCGCCGATTCCGGCATTAATCATCGTAATTTTGGCCGAAGAAAACTTTGAAACCCACCATTGATGAACAAGACTTGCATAGCAATTCTCCTGCTTCGTCGAAAGGCTTCCCTGAGTTATGGAACCACCCAAAAAGGCAATTACCGTATCCTCTCCTCTTTTGGCTTTCTTCATTACAGCCTTAATTTGATTTAGATTTCCTTGGTTAATAAGCCCGTTTTTGTTCATAACTATCTGATACCTATCTCTTTATCCTGCTCGGTTAAAACAGAATGTTCCTTAATGTAATCCACAATCTCATCGAAATAGCAGAAAGCCAGTCCGACTACACTGTCAGCCGCTCCGTAATAAAGAGCTATCTTACCTGATTCCGGATCGTGAATTGTGGCGCAGGGGAATACAACATTCGGAACGAATCCTCTCTCCTCGTATGATGCTTCGGGAGTGAGTATGAAATTTTCACAACGATACTTAACAATTGAAGGATTTTCAAGATCGAGAATGGCTCCTCCGATTGAATATACGAATCCGTTACATGTGCTGCTTACTCCGTGATAGAACAAAAGCCATCCTTCCGAAGTTTCAATAGGAGCAGCGCCTCCGCCAATCTTAACAGACTCCCACCACTCGGAGCCCTTACTCATTACGTGACGATGCTTTCCCCAATATGTCATGTCGGGACTTTCCGACAGGAAAATATCACCGAAAGGTGTGTGTCCCGAATCCGAAGGACGCGAAAGCATCACGAAATTTCCGTTGATTTTTCTGGGGAACAAAACAGCATTTCTGTTGAACGGAATGAATGGATTCTCAATTCTTGTGAAAGTTTTGAAATCCGTTGTCTTGGCTATTCCTATTGATGCACCGTAGAAATCACCGCACCAGATAATGTAGTATGTATCTTCCACCTTAACCAGTCTGGGATCATATGCGTATCTTGGCATATACGGCTTACCGTTTTCATCGGTAAACTGAACCTTATTCGGTTCGATATCCCAATGAATGGCATCCTTTGAATGTCCCAAATATACATAAGGTATTCCGTTGGTCTGTTCACCTCTGAATACTCCGATGAACTCATCCTTATACGGCATTACCGCACTGTTAAATATTCTGGCAACCCCTTCAATCGGATTGCGATCAATAATGGGATTTTCGGAATATCTCCAAATCGGTGCGCCTTTAATTCCTTCGGGTTTTTCCTGCCACGGTACATTAGGTACTGCAGGAGCTATCATCTTAATATCACTCATTGTCGGTCTCCTTATATCAGTTATTTTTTTCCAAATATTCCAAATTCTTTTTGATAAGCTCACATCTTTGCTCCACGCACTTAACGGAACGTAGAGGATCCGACGGAGTATTGAATACATAATCAACAAGTTTGTCTATTGTAGTGGTCGCTACGTGCATACGCGTATCCGACGAAGCATAGTAGATGAATACGTCACCGTTTTCACGGGCAATGGCACCGTTCGTGAAAACCACATTGGAAACATCACCGACTCTTTCCCCTTCACGCGGACCTATAAGCATTCCCGACGGTTCTGCAATAACCTTGGAAGGGTCATTCAAATCAGTGGCAAATGCATAGATTACATATCTTAATCCTGCTGCCGTATTTCGTACTCCGTGAGCTATGTGTATCCAGCCTTTGGATGTCTTAATCGGTGTAGCACCCGCTCCGTTTTTAACTTCGGTTATTGTGTGATACTTTCGAAGTGAAGTCATTTTCTCTTCGTCAATAACGGCATGCGTAATATCATCGCACAATCCGAATCCGATTCCGCCGCCAGACCCGGTATCAATGAAGTCATCCATAGGACGTGTATAGAAAGCATATTTGCCGTTAACAAATTCCGGGTGAAGACAGACATTTCTTTGCTGAGGCGAATTCAGGGTTATCAAATTATCCAGACGCTCCCATGTTTTCAAATCTTTGGTTCTGACTATTCCTGCTGCCGCAACAGCTGCCGAAAGATCATTTGACGACTTGTCCTTTGATTCGGAGCAAAACACTCCGTATATGTATCCGTCCTCATGCTTGGTTAATCGCATATCATATACATTGGTTTCTTCAGGGCATGTATCTTCAAGCAAAATCGGATAATCCCAAAATCTAAAATTGTCTATTCCGTTCAAAGATTCTGCCACGCCGAAAAATGACTTTCGATCATCTCCTTCTATTCTTGCCACCAAATAGAATTTTCCGTTTAATTCAATGGCACCCGAATTCATAACGGCATTGATTCCCAAACGCTTCATGAAATTCGGATTGGTCTTTTCATTCAAATCGTATTCCCAAAACAACGGAACATGATTTCTTGTCAAAACCGGATTGACATACCTGTCATAAATTCCGTTATAGAATTTCTCATCAATCCTGTTCGGTCTTCCTATCAATTCCTCATGTTCTTTTAGTTTCTCGTAGTATTTAGGATGCATTCTGTTCTATCCCCCTTTTGATTATTTCAAAACACATTCTTCCGTTATGATACGGACACTTCCACGGCTCCAATATCGGCATATATTTATACGGTTCACCGCAAGGTGAAACCTCAGATAACCACTCGGAACCTTCCCGGGCGTCCACCATGTACTTCTTAATAAATTTCCATTCCGATTCCGCTGCACTCAGATATTCTTTCCTGGTTTCATCCTTTTCATATCCGTTAATGAATCCGATAACCGTTTCTGCCTGCACCCACCAGACTCTGTGATCGTTCACCTTGCCTTTATCACATTCATATGCCAGCGAATGTCCGTCAAATGCTGTTTCGTATATCTTTTTGGTCAGAGCCCTGGTTATGGGATATATCAGTTCTTCATACTTGCTCTCTCCCACTATTTCAACAGTTCTGTCCATCAACCAGGCTGTCTCTATATCATGTCCGTAGCTATGCAGATCAATTATCGAATGATAGTCCTTGTCGAAGAACACCTCCTGACGCTGAAGCTCGGGATTATATATCTTCGAAGCAAAAATATCCATTATTCGACAAAGTTTATTTTTAACACGGATATCCTTAGAAACTCTATACAATTCTGTATAAGCTTCCAGTACATGCAACAGTGTATTCATTGTTCTGTATGCCATGACACCATTTTCAGACAGCTTATCATTATCAATTGTTTGAAATCTTTCATCAAAAGCTTCCAAATATCCGTCACCGTCGGTGCATTTGCTTTCTATAATTTCGAACAAATCAAAGGCTTCTTTCAATGCATCTTCCTTACCTGTTGCCGCATAATAAGACGAAAGTGCATATATGGCAAATGCCTGATTGTAAGTATGTTTAATCGACTCCTCAACCTCGCCGTTGTATTTCATTGACCAGAATATACCGCCGTTAACACGATCCATACACTTATTAATCATGAACTCGTACGCGTGATCTGCTTCCTCCAAAAGGCTTTCATCTTTAAGCAACATATACGCATTGGCGAAAAACCATAGAATTCTGCTGTTCAGGATGCATCCCTTAACAGCCTTCTTATCAAGTTTGAGGTCATATCCCATATAACCGTAATATCCGCCGAATTCTTCATCTTTGATACTTTTCCAAAACGGAATTATTGATTCCGTCAATTCTCTCTTAACCTCTGCAATCATCCTTTTACCGCTCCTGCCGTTAATCCTGAATATATCTGTTTTTGACAACAGATGAATACAATCAGTGCCGGAAGCAAAGATATAATTACACCGGCACATATGAGATTGTATTTGCTGCCCAAAGGACCGACGAATGTATAAAGGGAGGTCGCTACAGTTGCATATTTCGTCTTGTCCTGAAGGTAAAGATTGGCTGCATAATATTCGTTATAAGTTCCTACACCTTTTAGAATGCAGCTTGTAACAATTGCGGGTTTTAACAAGGGTAGCAGGATTCTGTAAAATATCGTAAAGTAATTCGCACCGTCCATAATTGCCGATTCATCAAGCGAATAGTCTATGTTTTCAAAGAACTGTATATAAATATATATGGATATGATATCCGTACCGCACATCATAATGATGTAACCTACCAAAGAATTAATGAATCCGAGCTTATACATGATTTCATATACGGCAATCTGCATTGCAACTCCGGGAAGCTGTGAAGCAAACAGGAACAATGCACGGATTATTCCGTTGCCGAAGAATTTAAATCTGTTAAGCACATACGCAAGCTGCGTACCTATAAACACCGAAAGAACAAGAACACAAACCAATACTATCGATGAGTTAATGAATGCTCTTCCCATGCCTGCCTGTGTAAAGGCGGATTTGAAGTTCTCAAAATTAAGCCAGCTTTCGGGGAATACCATTACATTGGTGTTTTGATACTCCGTGTCTGTTTTAAATGCGGTTATGACACACGATACAACCGGAAGAACAGCAACAAATGAGAAGAAAACCAATGAAAGATATTTCAAAAATGTCAGGAAATATGAAAGAATTTTCTTAAGCTTTTTCATTTTGATATCCTCCCTTTCTTATTCTTCTTCTCGCCAATCTGGCCAGTTTCTTCTCCCTTCTTATGCCTTCATTCAAATTCTCATCTTCGGAATCTCTGAACACGTATTTGAAGAAAAGCTTTTGAAGCAATGTAGCTATCATAATGATTATGAGCAAAATTATCGCCATGGCCGATGCCAAGCCTACTTTCTGCTGCGTGTGCGCTATTTCATGCATTACCACGAAATATGTTCCGGTACCGTTGGCACCGTCCGTAATAACATACGGAGGTTCGAACGCACTGAGTGAACCTGTTATCGAAAGAATTACATTCAGAGTTACTATTGTCTTGATACTCGGAAGAATTATGTATCTGAACTGCTGCAGTTTATTGGCTCCGTCAAGCATAGCCGCTTCATATAATGCCGAATCAACCGACATAATGGCTCCTATGAACAGCACCATATTCTGTCCGAAGTATCTCCATATCGAAGTTCCCACCAGCGAAAAGTTGTTGATTGCCTGGTCTTTTAGCCAATACGGAAGATTGTTCAAATCAAATCCGCACCACTGGAGAACCGTGTCGAACACAAAACCTCTGGTATAGAAAAATTTGAATATGAAACCTATTGCTATACCGTTTATCAAAAAGGGGAAGAACATAAAGCCTTTAAACAGTGATCCGCCCTTAACCTTAAAACTCAACACCGTTGCAAGGTATAGTGACAGAGCAAGCTGAACAACCGAGCCGAGCATATAGTAAAGACTGAGCTTCAAAGCTCCGAAGCAGTCATCTCTTTCAAAAACCTTAAGGTAATTCTTAAGACCTACGAATTTACGCGCACCTACATATTTCATGTTATAGAAACTGAATCCGAACATTTCTCCGAACGGTAAATATGTAAATACAAATAAGAGCAATAAGGGAACAATCATGAATGCAACCATGACGAAAACTTTCTGTCCGTCACGACTTCGTGCCCATTCCCCGAGGGTTCTTTTCTTCTTCATAAACTCGCACCTTCCTTTTAATAACCATCCCTAATACCTGATTTTGGGGTAAAATATGGCCGAGGAGTTACAAATGCCCCTCGGCCGATATTCACCTGTACTACTATAGGATTAGTACTTAACTTCTATTCCAAGCTCTGTCTGAGCATCGTTCCACTTAGCTGTCCAATCTGCCATAATGTCATCAAATGACTTGGAACCTGTTGCACCGGCTTCAACAATAGCCTGTACCTTAGCATCTCCGCCTGCATTGAATGAAAGCTCTGATTCTGCATTCATGTCATTGAGGAAAGTCTCTTCTCCTGCAAGTGCAGGCTGATCGGAAAGAACTTCACATCCGTCAAATGCTGCATACATATCAGGATTCTGGCCACCCTTAACAACTGTGTAACCACCTTCGTTGAAGCACCAGTTAGATCTTTCTACCATCCACTTAACAAAGATAAGTGAAGCAAGCTTATTCTCATCAGATGCGTTAGCATTGATACAGTAATTGTAATCTCCGCCTGCTGCTACGTACTGCTTTCCGTCAACTGTCATAGGGAAAGGCATATAACCTACGTTTTCAGGTGTATCTCCTGCTTCCTGCATCTGTGCGAAAGCCCATGAACCAAGTACCATAGTTCCGATTTCACCACGGTTCAACATACCCTTACAACCTTCCCAGTCTGTAGTTGTATAGTCATCTTCAATCAAACCGTTAGCACATGCATCATAAAGAATTCTGTACAAGTTGTAGATTCCCGAATCTTTACCGTTATCTGCGAAAGGAGCTGCTGTATGAACGAACTTCTGATTAGTAAATGTATTATCACCTTCTGATACAGATCCGATATAAGCATCCCATGCTCCCATTGTCCAACCTGCTGCATAGTTGGTATAAAGAGGAATTGCATCTGTGTTATCCTTGATTAACTGAAGGTCTGCAAGGAATTCTGTAGGTGTTTTGGGTAATGTGGTAATTCCTGCATCTTCAAATACTTTCTTGTTGTAAAGAACACCCTGTGCGTTAGCCATATAAGGAATTCCGTAACATGTTCCGCCAAACTCCCATGAATCTACGAAATTGAGTACAGTCGAAAGATTTTCAAGAGAATCCAAAGGCATGAAATATGTTCCCAAATCAGACTTGTCAACAGCAGGAATGAACATGATGTCGCCCCAGTCTCCTGTAGACAATCTCAAAAGTGAATCCTCTGCGTAGTCTGTAACTGCTTCCATCTCAACTGTAATGTTGGGGAATTCTTCATTAAATTTAGCTACCATTGCATCCATTGTTCCGTCCGCAGCACGGTCTGTCTTGTGATGGATGAACTTGATTGTTGCCTCTGTTGTTTTGTAATCATCAATGTTAAGAGTTGTATACGTCAACTCTCCTGTAGCTTCGCTTGTAGGTTCAGCAACCTCCTCGCTTGCTGCTGCGCTTGCTTCCTCTGTGCTAACCTCTGCAGCACTTTCAGCAGAAGCTGCTGCGCTTGAGCTTGCTGCTTCGCTTGAACCGCAAGCTGCCAATGACATTGTCATTGCTGTTGCTAAAACTAAAGCTAACATCTTTTTTAGTTTCATAATAGAAATCCTCCTTAATGTTTTAGTTAAAAAACTTAAATTGTTAACTTGTTTTTAATTATATTTTAGGCAAACAAAAATGCAACCCTTTTTCGTGAATTTAAGGGTTGCACTTTGCATTTTCCACATTATTAACTAATATTCATAGTTGTTTTTGTACATATTGGCTAAATTAGTTATCCGATTAACTAAACTAATTTAGTTTTTAGCTCAATTTTTTAAGTAACTATTTTAAGCTAAATTTTCTTAACCGTCTCACCGATTATCATTTTCCCTTCTATAACACTTACACCTTTGCCAACATACTCACCGGACATTTTCATAACCAATATCTTTAATGCCTTTCCAACCATCTCCTTTAAATCTACCGCAAAAGTGGTTAATTTGATTTCTTCCGTATTGGTAATGGCATAATTGTCGAATCCTACCACAGAAATATCCTGCGGTACACGAAGTCCCATTTTCTTCAATTCTTCAATTATTTCAATGGCTGTAACATCGCAGTTACATGCGAATGCGGTAGGCATATCTTCCGGAAGTGTATAAACAAAACCTTGTTTCATGCCTGTATCTTCGAATCTGTCATTGATTACGTAGTCTTTTCTTATTTCGATTCCATGCTCGTACAAAGCCTTGCAATATCCGAAATATCTGTCGGTAATACTATTGGTAGAAAACAATGTTCCTACATACGCTATCTTTTTATGTCCAAGTTCACACAAATAATTTGTCACCTGATACATACCAAAGAAATTATCCGCCACAATTGCATTGTCCTGAAAATTGTTACAATAGAAGTCAAGATATACAATCGGAACCTTGGTATTTTCGGAGATACTTTTGATATACTCCTCTTTCATAAGTCCTATTACAATAAGTCCGTTAACTCTTTCGCCTTCAAGGAGCTTTGGAATGGAATTGCTCCTCTCCATATCCTCTTGTACAACTTCAAGCATTGTAAAGCAGTTTTTACTCAACGCCCTGGTTGCCAATTCCTGATACATCAACCAATAAAACGACTGCGTATGATCAAAATACCTTGAGGATACTATTACTCCCACGGTGTAAGACTTCTTTTCATTTTGAATCTTTGCTGCCGAAGGACTCACATATCCCATCTCTTGTGCAAGTTCCTTGATTTTGGAGCGCATGTCCTCGCTGACACCTTTCTGATCCGAAAGTGCCTTCGATACCGTCACCACGCTGACTCCGAATTTTTCTGCGATATCCGCAAGTTTCACTGACTTAGCCATTACTCACCAACCTCCGTTACATGAATCAATTTGCTCTGAAAATCTCCCCACATATTTTTAACCAGGTATCCTACATTCTGTAAGACTTCGCCTTGGTATTTAATATCTTCTCCTTCAATCATGTATGTTTTTTGAGGATCAAGTCCCTTCAACAATATGCGCTTACTGTGATAATTGGGCTTATTCATAACCTGCACATATGTATACATGGCTTCCTTCTTATCCTTACTGACAACTCCGTAACAATCATACAGGTTGTTTTGAGCATACGATGCAATTCTGTAATAATCACCTTCGCGTACAAGATCATTGTACTTATGGTACATTTCAACCTGCGAAGGTATCATATCTTTATCCTCTTTCGGAATTTTAGTAACATCAAGTTCATATCCGAATGTTCCTGCAAGCGCAACATGCCCTCTGGTTTCAAAAGGCGTTGTTCTTCCAACCGTATGATTGGGGCAATCGGAAACATGCGCACCCATAGCCGAGAGCGGGTAAACCATTGATGTGCCTTCCTGAATCAGCAATCGCTCAATTGCATCCGTATCATCCGAACACCAGATTTGCGGACTGTAATACAACATACCCGGGTCAAAACGGGCGCCTCCTCCGGAGCAGTTCTCAAGAAGAAGATTCGGGAATTCCTTCAATAATCTTTCCTGAAGTTCGTAAACTCCGAGCACATATCTATGGTACAATTCTCCCATTTGTTCCTTGGGAAGAAGCGTTGAGCCTATATCCGTCAGCTGTCTGTTCATATCCCATTTGACATATTCGATATTGGCAGACCGTAGTATCTTGGCAACACTCTCATAAGTATAGTCAAGTACGTCACGTCTCGAAAAATCCAAAACATACTGATTTCTGCTTCTGGTAGGAACACGTCCGGGCACCGCAATCGCCCAATCCGGATGTGCCTTATACAATTCCGACTCCGGGCTGATCATTTCAGGTTCAAACCATATTCCGAATTTCATACCAAGCTTATTGACCTCGTCAACAAGATACTTCAATCCGCCCTTGAGCTTCTTCTCGTTAACATACCAGTCTCCCAAAGAAGTATTGTCATCGTTCCTTTCTCCGAACCATCCGTCATCCATTACCAGCATTTCGATTCCCAGTGCGGAAGCCTGTTTGGCAATTGCAATCAATTTGTCGGTATCAAAATCAAAATATGTTGCTTCCCAATTGTTAATCAGTATCGGTCGCTTTTTATTTTTGTACAAAGAACGAATCAGATGCTTTCTGTAGAAATCGTGGAAGGTTCTCGTCATCTTACCGGTACCTTCCGCCGAATAAACCATAACAACTTCCGGGGTTTCAAACGACTCACCCACATTGAGCTTCCACTTGAAATCCTCGGAATTAATGCCCATCAACATTCTGAGCTGACCAAACTGGTCCTCCTGCACGGAAGAATGGAAATTACCGGAATACACGAAATTCATTGCATAAACTTCTCCGGTTTCATCCGTTGTATTTGAAGTTTTAATCATCATGAAAGGATTGTCCTGATGTGAAGACTCACCGCGAACAGATTCCACCACAATTTTGGCACGTCCGACCGGCGTATCGCTCATAGCACGTTCTCTCGCCCATGAACCATGAAGAGTTGTTGCCGTGAATCCGCGATTATCCATATCCAGACAGGATGAGTATATTTTTTTGATAAAGATATAGTCCTCCCCCGTATTGGTTACTTTCACACTTCTTGTTATTACATCGGTATCACCGAATGCAGAATATATAAGATCGATATTCAATCCAAGAGGTATATCTTTACAATGAAGAATCAGTGTACTGACCTCATTATTCTCACCAAAAGATGCCGGAAGCTTCGAAATTCCGGGCTTTCCTGCGCTTATCTCATAAGAATCATAGACAAGTCCCACTGCGAAGTTACCCCTCGATGATTCAACGCTGAAACAATCCTCTCTAAAATCACCTATACCATGTGTAGGATACTCCATAGGAAAAGAATCCAAAAAAGACGACCTGTCCCTGTTATTCTCGGAAGGTACCCAAGGCATCTCATTTATTCTGAATGCATATCCGAGGTGATAATCCTCTATTCTTTTACCGTAATACAGGTGCCCGACAAATCCCTCATCCACAATACCTATACAATACGACGTATTCGGAGTATCAAGTTTAAATATGTGTTTTACGTACTTATCCTGCGTTTCGTAGTGATTAATTGTCATTTTAAGCATCTCCTTAATCTGTTTTGATTAAATTATTGCCAATATAAGTTAAATTATAGGGTAAATTATTTAATTGTCAATCCAATAGCCTAAATGGTTCATCTATGCTATACTATTGTCTGGGTTTGGGGAATAGTGTGTATGACTTGTTATTCATATACGCGGGGGTATAGAAAATGAAGCTGTCGGAAATTAAGCCGGGCGAGAATATTATTTTAGTTGTATCCAAGGATGCCAAACGTATCCAGATGGAAGCACACATTATGCAAGTTCATTCGGAGGATACTTCCGAAATTGTTTTGCATAATCATCAAGACAAAATGCTGGTATTCAAAAACGTAGATATCAGTGTTCAATATCAGAACGGAACTTCACTGCCTGTTCAATGGAATTCCGCTTCGATTCAAACCATTCCGGGGCACTATGTTCTTAGGGCCAGATCCGAAGGAAAACCTTATAACAGAAGAAACTGTTTCAGAGTCGGTGTATCTGCCGAAGGTTCAATGACAGGAAACGGCAAATCTCCCAAGAACGTAACCATTCGTGATGTCAGTTTGTCCGGCTTTTCAATAACCGACAAATTCGACACTCTTGACATCAAACCGGCAGATCTTGTCACCGTAGAATTTAATGATGAAGATACAAAAATAAGGCTTGAAGGTCGTGCTGTCCGCGTGGACAAGCAGACAGACAAAACCATATACGGTTTCGTCATAACCTGCATTTGCAGTAACCTTCCGCCTTATATTATGATTAAACAACGTAAAATGTCCAAAACAAGAAATGATTAGTGATAAGCTAGCTTATCAAAAATTGCATTTGAGCTGAGATTTCCTCGGGCATTTCTTTGCCCATATTGGATACCTTTTTCATAAGATTATCCATTCGGTGTATCTTTGCCTTCTGCTTAATCTCATATCTTTCCACCATTTCCTTGTACATGGGATTAGCCATAAGCTTAGTTCTGACCTCTCGTGAGAACGGCACATATGAGAACATGATGGTTCTTGTAACCTTGTTCAATCTCGGAGAGCCAAGACTTTCAAAGCTTATCCAAACAACGTAATCGCGAATAAACATCTCTCTGAAACTGTTCTTGCAACGTACAAGATCATTCTTAATCTTTTCTTTGGCATCAGCCGACAGTTCGTTATTCTTTTTGTAATACTGCACATAATCACAGTACTCGGATGTAAGCGAGTGCTCGGTAATATCATTCCATCTGGCACCCTGAACACGCTTACACATTTCCCATCTGAACTGACCCGTAAGTCTGATAATCTGAAGCGCCAGGTCTTCTTGCTGGAAAACGGAAATGAACATTCTTGCCGGTGTGGTTCTTCGCTTTCCTTCTATTTCCTGCCACATAATACCTCTGTTACCGATATTGGGGGCAAGAATGAAATCCGGAAGAACTTCGACATCTATGAATTCCTTGGCGATACCGCTTTCGGGCGATGCAAACATCGTCTGTCGATAATACGCACCGTAATCGATTTTTCTTATCATTTCTACGGCCGATTTGATCTTATCTGCCGTAACAAGCATTTCTTCCAAACCTTTAAGGATATTGTGCTCCGAAAGCAAAGGGCAGAAAGTAGTTATTCTTCCCGATGTCGTCTTGTTAACAGACGTGAATACATTTTCAAGTTCAAATCTGGCTCTTGCAGATTTATCTTTAAATAATGCTGCTTCCTCTTCTTTCGAAATCTTATTGTTTCGCATCTGCTCATGAAGATACTCCGCATAGTCGGTATCAAACTCATTTCTTCCCGGATCTTTAAATCCGTCATAAATATTCATGAGCCACTCATGATATGAATATACTCCGCACGAAGGATCCGTAGGCAGATTATCGGCAATGGAATAAAGATATATTGCATTATCAACACCCACCAGTTCTTCATCAACATATCCGAAGTTAAAGAACATCTTCATCAACGTCGGTATTGAAACATCCTCGGCACTCTTTTCAAACGCGCATATGTATATTTCATTGAATTCTTTGGATATAAGGAGTCTTAACCTTCTTATATCATCTTCACTGCCATTTTTATTGACTGTCTTCTTATACAATCCGACATGCTCATAAAATGATTTATACAGTTCTTCGTCAATTTCCGCATAATCCAAAATAAACTTAAGTGAATCGGAAACATTGGCTATCTGGTCCTCGCCGTGCGACTCAACAGCCTCATCACGTTTGGCGGATAATTCACCTGCTTCAACAACTATCCTTTCGAATGTTTCCTTACGTAATGCAAAAGATTCACTCTTATCCATGCCCTGAGCTTCGGCCTGCATCATGATTTCATTCATTGCACGGTAAATGGAGCCCATCGTCGAATCATCGACGCCAACCTTTTTGGCTCCTTTGGTATAAAGGCCGAAATACAATTCCAGCAAATCCACGGAGTTCTCGTTAAACAATAACGACAGCAAATCCGACTTACTGCTTTCGATTTCGCTGCACGCAACAACCATTCCCGAAATGTCGCCGGCAGATTTTAGCAATAAACCCGTTAAGAAATCTATTTCCGATGAATCAATCGTCGTATTCGTAACCGCCTCTTCAAGGAAAGCATAATATCCCGGTACCCATTCCGGAAGAAGTCCTTCGAAATCAAAGTTTACGATTTCATCATAGTCTGTCAGTTCTCCGGAAGATGTAGACAATTTATCGCAATACATCAAATAGTCTTCAAATGTAGATGTGATATATCCTTTAAGACTTTCATACTCAACTTTTAAAAGTCTGTACATACCGGATATCTTGTTCAGTTGTCTGAACAACGATGCCAGAAAATACTTATGAGTATCCTTATTGGCGGAAAGAAATGCCGTTAACTGCCCTTGAGCAAACGGATATTCCACCACATTGCACTTCTCGATTACCTCATACGTCATGACAGCATGCCTATGACCCAAATCAGCCAGACCTACTATATCTCCGTTCTTAAGAGTGTAATTACCTCCGGCAAACGAAGCACGAATCGTTCCGTTGACAACCAATAACAGCTTATCGGTTGCATCCCCTGCATTAAATATTACCGTTCCTGCTGCTAAACTCTGTAACCCCATACTCTACCCTTTCAAAATATCAGATAACTTTGCAAACTGTTCAAGTGAAAGCCTTTCCCCTCTGATACTTTCATCCAAACCCATTTCGTTCAATGCCTGAATCAACGCATCCTTTGAAATACCGATTCCTGCATTTCCGACACTGTTAACCAAAGTCTTTCGTCTTTGATTGAATGCCGCTTTAATCAATCTGAACATAAAGTCCGTATCGTTGGCTTTGACCGGATATTCCGCATATCTTTGAAGCTTAATTACCGCAGACCCCACATTCGGTTTCGGAATGAAGCATTCGGGCGAAACATAAGCTATTACCTCAGGCTTCGAATAATACTGAACTGCCAGGGATAATGCTCCGTAATCCTTGGACCCCGGACCTTCCTGCATTCTGTCGGCCACTTCTTTTTGAATCATTACCGTTATACTGTCAATCGGAACATTCGATTCAAACAAACCCATAATAATCGGCGTTGTAATGTAATACGGAAGATTGGCCACCACCTTAATCGGCTTTGAATCATTATATTTTTGTACCAATGAATTGATATCTACCTTCAAAATATCTTCATTGATAACAGTTACATTATCGTACGCGGAAAGTGTATCCTGAAGAATCGGTATCAACGTTTTATCTATTTCTACCGCGATAACCTTCCTTGCTCTTTCACAAAGATATTGAGTCATCGTTCCTATTCCGGGACCGATTTCAAGAACACAATCCTCTTTGGTGACATCAGCACCTGTGACGATTTTGTCCAAAATATTGGCATCAATTAAAAAATTCTGTCCAAAGCGCTTTTGAAAATTGAATTTGTACTTATCAAGAATAGCTACTGTTCCCGAAATACTGTTAAGTGTTGGCATTAATTCCGTATACCTTCTTTGCATTCTCGCATGTTATCCGAACCACTTCATCCTCACTTATGTTTTTGAGCTCGGAAATTTTCTGTACAACAAACCTAATGTTTGAAGAATCATTTCGCTCTCCGCGTTTGGGCACCGGAGCAAGATACGGCGAATCCGTTTCAAGTACTATCGAATCCATTGGAAGATATTCCACCGTTTCAACCAGCTTCCTGGCGTTCTTAAATGTAAGAACCCCGCCTATTCCGAAATAGAAACCCATATCAAGATAATCACGCGCCATTTCTTTGGAATATGAATAGCAGTGAATAATTCCGCCTATTTGTTCAGCCTTATGCGCCGACAGAATATCGTATGTATCCTTGGCAGCATCTCTCGAATGAATTATCATCGGCAACTTAACATCGCGGGCAATCTCTATTTGCTTTTCAAAATATTCCTTTTGAATATCAATCGCCGGATCCGGATAGTAATAGTCCAATCCTATTTCTCCGATTGCAACAACCTTACCGCCGTTATATATCGCATTCTCCTTTGCTGTATCGCCAATCCATGTGAGTTTGGCATCGTCAAGTTCTTCGACCTCGGACGGATGAACTCCAATGGCTGCATATACGCAGGAATGCTTTTGAGCCAAAAGAAGCGATGCTCTCGAGCCTTCAATATTGGCTCCGACATTAACAACCGCTTCGACATTTTGATTTATTAAATTGCTTATCAACTCATCACAATCACCGGCAAAAGCCTCGTCATCATAGTGAGCATGTGTATCAAATATCAAGGTATTTTCCAATAAGCTTTACTTCTGTCAGCAAGCTTTTCATTTCATCTTTCAGAGTTATGAAACAATAAAGTCCCACACACTACTATTTTACTACATATCGGCCGATTTCAAAACAATAAACTTTTTTGTATAGAAAAAAAGCCCTGAACCTGCCTATTTGCAAATCCAAGACCCTTTAGTGCACCGCCAGGGGTTCGAACCCTGGACACCCTGATTAAGAGTCAGGTGCTCTACCAACTGAGCTAGCGGTGCGTATACGTCAAAATCACAACGCAAGTGTCATTATAATACAGTGTTTTATATAATGCAAGAACTTTTTTAACTTTTTTAGGCAAGTCACTTGCCAAAGTGATTCAGCATTACCTCATTATACATATACTCAGGACACTCGGCCTTGATATATACGCCTTCCGGGCGATAATCCTCAAGTTCAATATTGGCATTTTGATGCAGGCGATTCAGAAGTTCTCCCGAAGAATAGGGAATAATCGCTTCTATCGGCTTCACGGCCTTGGAAACAATGTCGTCAATCATTCGCAGCAATTCGGTAATTCCGTCACCGCGCTTGGCTGAAATAAAAACTTTTTCGGAATTGATTTCGGGTATCAACCCTTCTCTTTCCGGCACCAGGTCCGCTTTATTCATCACATATATACGCGGTATTTCATTAGCACCGAGTTCTGCCAGAGTATCTTCCGTCACCTTCTTGTGCGAAAGATAGTAGGGGTCTGAAGAATCCAGCACTATCAACAATAAATCCGCATACTTAACCTCTTCCAATGTTGATCTGAAAGCTTTAATTAGTCCATGGGGAAGATTTTCTATGAATCCTACCGTATCTGAAAGAAGAAACTCATGATTATTGATTCCGACTATCTTACGAATCGACGTATCCAATGTAGCAAAAAGCATATCCTCTTCAAACACCTTCTTATTATCGCTGCTTCCCGAATTATTAAGAAGCCTGTTCATTAAAGAAGATTTACCGGCATTCGTATATCCTACCAAAGCAACGGAAGGTATACTGCTCTTGTTACGACCGTCTCTTTGTACCTGTCTTGTTCGACTGATATCTTCTAAGTCACGACGAAGCTCGGCAATTCGTTTGTTTATCTGCCTTCTGTCAAGTTCTATCTGCTTCTCGCCTTCGCCCTTATTGTGGCCGCCACCGCCTTGACGTCCCAAGTGTGCCCACATTCCCGTCAATCGTGGAAGCATATACTGAAGGTACGCCAATTCCACCTGAAGCTTGGCTTCTTTGGTTTTGGCACGCCTTGAAAATATTTCCAATATAAGGTTCGTTCTGTCCCAAACAGGAACTTTCAACAATTCTGCCAGATTCTTAACCTGAGAAGGAGACAAATCACCTTCAAAAATTACATACTCGGCTTCGAGAAGTTTAACACTCTCTTCGAGTTCAAACGTCTTACCTTTTCCAAGATATGTTGCATTGTCCGGATGCGGAAGAGGTTGAGTCAATTCACCTACAATTTCCATGTCACATGCCTTGATAAGACCTCTCATCTCATCCAAAGAATGTTCGAAATCACAAGTCGAATCATAATCCACTCCCGCCAAAATAACTTTGGGGAAGTTCACCTCATTCGCTTCCGTATAGTAATAATCATTCTTTTTAATCATTTATATCAATTGGGCGAAATCATCGGCCGGCATAGGTTTATAGAAATAATATCCCTGAACGCATTTTCCGCCCTGCTCTCTGATAAACTGTACCTGTTCTTCGGTTTCAACACCCTCGGAAACCGTATCAAAATTAAGATTCTTGGTTAACTGAATAATTGCGGAAATTATCGCCTTTGACTTGGCATCCATTTCATTTCGCATAAAGAAACCACCATCAATCTTAATAACATCAACAGGAAGTGACTTCATAATATTCAGCGTAGAATATCCCGAACCAAAATCATCCATGGAAATAACGTAACCAAAACTCTTAAGACGTTCCACCAATCGAATCAGTCTGTCTGTATCATCGTAGAAAACACTTTCGGTAATTTCAAGTTCTATCAACTTTGGATCGATATTGTACTTGCTGGAAATTGCATATATTTTTTCCGGAAGCTCATCATCGGTCAAATGAAGTCTTGAAACATTAACCGAAATCAGCGGAACCTTCTTACCATCATCAAGCCACTTACGCATAAGTGCAAATGTTTTTTCATATACGAAGAAATCGATATCAATAATCATGCCGTTCTTTTCGGCAAGCGGAACGAAAAGTCCCGGTGATATCATCTTTCCGTCAGTATCTTGTAATCTCACAAGCGCTTCGGCTCCGATTATATCCCTGTTATCAACATTAACCTTCGGTTGGAAGAAAACCTTAAATCCGTCCTTCTTAAGCGATTCCTTCATCTTTTTGACAAGTTCATCCGTTTTCTTTTCTTCTTCGGCAATCTCATGCGAATATATGAAGAAACCGTCATTCTTATTTCTTTCATTGAGTGCAACCCGCCTTGCTTTAAGAGCATTGTCGACGCAATGATTCACATATCTGTCTTCTTGAGAGACCAAATATTCTCCCGCAAAGCACTTAATCTCGATTCCGGGATACACATTTCTGAATTCACCTGTAAGTCGATTTGAATATTCTGCGAAACGTGTTCTCAATACTTGTTCCGAATTATCCGAATCATCCTGTTTAAGCAAAAGAACGAAATCATCACCCTTAACACGGCATAAAATTTCACCCTCGATAATATCGGCTTTCATCAATTCGGCGTATCGTTTCAAAACCTCATCACCGACAACATATCCGAACTCATCGTTTATCTTTGAAAACTCCTGTATACCGGCACAAATGATACCAAACTGCTGCTCTTTTCGCATAATCTGCTTAGTCGCTTCCACAACAAATCTGTCAAAAGAATCCGCAATGGTAAGTGTATCTTCGCCTCTTACTTTATTCAAAAATTCCGTAACGTCGGTAACACAAATCAGTACATCATCTGCGCTTTCCGTGTTTTTCATGTTAGTAGCCGAAAAAGTGAGCCACTTGTCATCTTTTTCGTCATATACCTGAATCGATTTAATCTCATTGCCCTCGCCGCATTTCATAGGGCATGTACCGCAAGGTCTGTTATCCTTCATAAGGGTTTCATAACATTTTCTGCCATACTCTGCCTGAGGGAATAATGCTTTGGCGTATTTGCTTATATACTTAAGTTCATATGTATTTCCATCAATAACATAGTAAACAACCCTTTGGGCGTCCATAACATTTTGATTGATTATGGTTTCCGCCTCGAGTACATTCTTGACCTGTTGACTCAGAATATAGCTGCTGATAAGTCGTACTATGCTCTTGAGCGTAGCTATTTCGTTCTTCTTGAACTCATGATTTTCGAAGCAGTCGAAGCCTACCATGGCATACAGCTCTTCTCCGTCCATTACTCTGAACTGAATTGATGAAACGGGAGGGTTTTTCATTTGAACAATAGTTCTGAAAAAGTCCATCGAACCGCATCTGCCCGAATCAAAAATGAAATATCCGTCATCTGCTTCTTCTGTCTCCAGTTGCATCCACGCATCAACCGTATACAGATTATGCTTTTCGAAATCATCACCGGGTTCTTTGCACCATTTACTTGATATTCCGGGCTGTTGGACTCCTCTGTCAATCTCAACCAAAAAAGCTCTGTCCAAGCCATAATACAAACACACTTCTTCAAATATCTTAATGAATGCCGTCTTCAATTCGTCCTCTTTGGACAATACTTCGAAAGCATAATCAAACAGCTTCTTATTAACCTTTTTGTTGGACTTAATGACTCTTATCTCATCATCTTCAAACGAACCCATCTTGGCTAACGTATATCCGATACCCGTTTCGGATGTTGAATTTCTGTCATATATGAAATATCTGTTCTTACCTGTCTTTTTGGCTACTGCCAATGCTATATCCGCTTTGGCATACAGCGATTCAAAATCCGTTCCGTCTTCGGGATAGAATGAAATACCTGCAGATACGGTAACTCCCGCACCGGATGGTTTACTAACACTCTCATATACTCTTGTTTGTACGCTCTTAACAAGTTCGACAACCTTTTCATGCGAAATATCTTCGCAAAGAATAAAGAATTGATCACCCGCTATTCTTCCGACTATATCTTTACTCATGAAATTAGTATTAATCAAACCGGAGATTGTCTGCAAGGTAACGTCGCCTTGCATCTTTCCGCTTGCTTCATTAATGAGTCTGAAATCGTCAACATCAAGAATAATCATTGCAGAAGTGAACTCAGGCTTCTTATCAAGTGCCTCCGCCATAAGTTCTCTTGCTCTGTCTCGGTAATACAATCCTGTTAAGGTATCCTGAATATATGAATTTAATGATTCCTTTGATTCCTTTTCACGAGATACATCAAAGCGACGTCCGTATATTTTTGAAATCTGACCTGATTCACTGTAAACAGCATGTCCGATGTATCGAAGCCATGTCGGCTGATAGTTATCAATAACAGCTCTGAATTCGGCAAAAATACTCTCTTTACCGGCATCCAGTTCTGCACACATAACATCAAATATCGGTTCATCCTCTGGATGAATCATTTTTAAATCGTGGAGATTCTGCTTGAAATTTTCGTACCTGACAGTACGGGTAACAAGTTCATCTTCAAGCTGATATGTGAAAGTCATAGACTGATTGGCAATATCATAAATCCAATTGGCGATAGCACAAAAAGACGCAACTATTGCGTCTCTGTATTTAACAAGTTCTTCTTCACTTGTCATACTGCTAGAAATACATAAGGAATCTGCATCGAACTTTGCCATACAAAACCCCCATAACCGCCCAATAATGAGTACAGTTTACCATAATTATTGTCCGATTACAATGGAATAGATGTAAAATAGTCCGAAAATTACCACCTGATGACACATATAGATAATCAACGAGTGTTTGCCCACGAATTCAAATCCGGGTATTGATTTTTTCAAAACAACATTCTCAAATTCCGTATTCGCAGTCAACAGCTTAATGTAATATCCTGCAAAATAGAGAAATACCCACGGAATCAGCGAAAAATAGTCAGACGAATAGAATGAAGGGTCCATAAACCCTAAAAACGTCATGAAATATCCCTTGTACAGACTTCGAGGCAATTCTGTGAAATTGAAACCCTCAAAGCCCAAATATCCGGAATTTACGTTTCTGAACAGAACGAATAAGAACAAAGATATAATAAGGCCCACCAAAGCCGATGACTTTTGGGAAGGAAAATATTTCTTGTATATCTTATCCCAAAGTATCATTAATAATCCGGAGCATCCGAGCATCCATAAGACGCCGAACAAGTCTCTTTCTTCCGGAAGCAGCAGACTTGTTACGCACGAAATAAGTATTCCGCCTCCAAGGCATAACAGATTACGCTTTAGGTGATGTTTTCCCAGCAAAAAGCAGAATCCGCTGATAATAATGAATGACCAGCAAATACTCTGCTGCCATATATAAAACGGACGGGAAATCAGCATATCATATGTGATTCCCCATCCAAAATAGTACAAATCCCAGCAAGTATGAAAAACTATCATACTGATTATTGTAATTCCACGGATTGCATCTATTAAATTGAGTCTTGAAGTATTACTAATTCGTGTAGTTGTCAAAGTATCCCTGTACAAGTACTACCGGTGTTCCCTTATCACCTGAACCCGATGTCAAATCACATAACGAACCGATAAGATCGGTCAACTGACGAGGAGTCGTTCCTTCCGATGCCATCTTGCCGACAAGGTTGGCATCTTTCTTACGAATACTGTCGGAAATTGCTTCTTTCAGTGCTTCACCTGACAAAGATGCGAAATCATTATCGGCAAGGTACTTAAGTTTCAATTCGTTGGGTGTTCCCACCAATCCGTCTGTAAAAGCCGGAGAAACAACGGGATCTGCAAGTTCCCATATCTTTCCCTTGGGATCTTTGAATGCACCGTCACCGTATACCATAACTTCAACATGCTTGCCTGTTGCCTTCAGAACATTTGCCTGTATTTTAAGAACCAAATCCTTGCACTCTCTCGGGAAAAGTTTAACCTGATCTTCCGTCGATTTGTTTGAACCAAGAAGTCCGTATGTTTCGTTGCAGCCGCTTCCGTCAACAGGTGATGTCATAATGTCATCCAAGCCCAAAACTTTCTTTGCGCCTGCTGCCTTAAGAATTCTCTTAGTACGTGCACGGGTATGAATATCACAGGTAATAACCGTATCCGTATAGTCAAGAATAGCTTTAGCCTGATTGGCAAATACTATCTCAACATCACAACCTGTTTCTTTGATAAGGTCACTGTAATATTCCACATAATCCACACCGGTAAATTCGTGCTTCTCATATCCGAACAATTCTCTGTATCTTTCCAAAGAAAGAACATCCGAATAAGGATTAACGCCTGCTTCATCAATTTTGTCTATGGAAACTAGCTGATTTCCCACTTCGTCCGAAGGGTAAGAAAGCATAAGAACAATTTTCTTACATCCCATTGCAATACCCTTAAGGCAAATTGCAAAACGATTACGTGACAAAATCGGGAAAATAACACCTACCGTTCCTCCGCCGAGTTTAGCTCTTACATCGGCAGCAATATCATCAACCGAACAATAATTGCCCTGTGCTCTTGCCACAATTGATTCCGTAATGGAAATGACATCTCTGTCTCTGAGTTCAAAACCTTCTGCTGTTGCTGCTTCAATTACGCTGTCTGTTACAATTTCAGATAAATCATCACCTTGTCTGATGATGGGACATCTGATACCTCTTGACACTGTACCGACTCTACGTTCTGCCATTTGTTAATCCTCCTAACATATTTACCATACCAAATCGTGAGAACTCGCTCATCAGGCAAGATTATATTACATTTTCCTTTAGATGTTAATTACTTTTTAATGACTTTCCATCCCTTTTGCTCTATAATCTTCTTTATGGATAATTCAAGATTAATCAACAGAATAATTAAAAGTCCGATATTTACTGTTTTCAGTTTCCTGTTTTCGGCTGCTTTCGTATATGAAGTATATCAATTCAGAATTGTCGCAATGGGAAGCTTCCGGGCGGTGGATTTCATGTGCATGGGAATGCTGCTTTTGAGCCTTGTCGTTACGCTGATTACATATTTTGACAAAAAGTCCGATACCAAAGGACTTATCAAAGAATCGCTTCCTGCACTATTCTTCTTTATTGCTTTCATGGTAGCAAGGATTCTGTTAAGGGGGTAATATGAAGAAGTTAACTGCGGAAAAATATAGAGATTTTCTTTCATACGTAATCATCTTTTTGATTTCTTTCCTCGTTTTGCAATCAATCATCGGAATGGCTTTTATTCCGAGCGGTTCAATGGAACCTACTCTTCACGTCGGAAGCAATTATGTTTTTTGCAAACTGAGTTATCTTTTTAAAGACCCCGAATGCGGGGACATCATCGTTTTCGATGATCACGGTGTTATATATGCCAAGCGTATTATAGGTACTCCGGGGGATGTCGTCGATATAAAAGAAGGAAGCGTATATATCAACGGCAACAAACTGGACGAACCATATGCCAACGGTGACACATACGCTTATACTTATGAAGAATATATCGTTCCCGAAGGAGAGTTCTTCTTCTTGGGAGACAACAGATGTAACAGTAACGATTCCCGATTATGGGAGAATCCTTTCATCAAAAAGGAACAGATTTTAGGGCATATTCTTTTTAAATAAATACTTGTTTCGCACATATAAAGTAATCGATCAGTTAACTTCGATTACTTTATTTTTATTCTCATAATTATCTGTGATGTCGAAATTCCATTCCGTATTATTGTTCTCATCACAAGATACTTTTTCAAATCCCTGGATACCGTAAAAGTCCTTAACCATGCCATTCTTGGCAGTCGGATAATAGTATCCCTTAATCTTTTTGATACCGCGTTTGCGGCATTCTTTCACAAGACCGTCCATCATTGCAAATTCCATATCTCTTTTCAAAACTCTGCAACTCATAATCCAAAGGTCTATATGACATACATTCTCAACAACATGGCCTATTACAACACTGACAACTCCGTTATCACCGAATCTGTCCTCCAGCTTTCCGTACAACGTAATATACTCGTTCGATGATGCAACTTCTTCGATTTCTTCTTGGGTATAACGTTTCGTAGTCAGATTGAACTGATTTGACTTATTGGTCAACTGTGCAATTCGTGCCATATAAATCGATTCGAACGCTTTAATGGTACCTTTCATTTCCAAAGATAAAAGATACTCATTATAATCCGTAAAGCTTGCCTCAAGAGCCTGTCGCTTGGCATTTTCAAGATACATGTCGTTTCTCTTTCGGTCATCTTCCGACAGTGTGGTAACCTCAAAGAATCCCGACCTGTCTATATTTTTAATATAGTCCTGCACCGCACCGATTTCCGGAGCACAAACTCCCGGAAGCTGTTCTCTGACAATATGTCTTTCCGCCGGATTGTCATCAATAAAGACAAGACTTTCGGGAAGCAGATTAATAGAATCCGCAATCTTCCTGAAATTCATATCTTTGGGATCCCAGTTAGCTTCTATCTTTATGAAATCATCTGTCTTGAATGCACTGTCCGGATGATTAATACCTGCAATTGCATTTTCATAATCATTCTTTGAATCGATGTTTAAAATGACGCCTAAATCTTTATGAGCCTTCAAATAATTCTGGAATTCGGAATATACCTGTCCTTCGGATTCCTCAGGTCCCAAAACGATATTGTCAACACCGTCATCTCCGATAACACCACCCCAAAGTGTATTATCCAAATCAAGGACAAATCCCTTCTTGTTCTTTCCGAATATGGATTTGATAATATTGGCAACGTTGAAACTAAGGTACGGAATTGCAGGAACCGCCAATGCATACTTGTACATATGATAATAGAATGTATCGGCCCACTCCTTTAATCCATAATCCGCAGAAATATAATTCAGGTCACAAATATAGAAATTATCGTGATTCTCGGCATACTCATAAAATTTCAGGTTAAGCCTTGTCAGAAAATTGACCGCACCGTGTATATCGGATGCATCTTTATTACCAAGCAGTCTGAAAAACGGCATCTCGAAATTGTTCTGTATTACCGGGCAATGGTAAACAGTGCTTAATCGATCCCACATGGCACTGAATTTGGAATACTCGGCTTCCAAAAGTCCGTTCACCGAATCTTTGGTATCCGATAATGTCGGATATGTCGTAATATTTCTGTTGGTTGTATGAATATAAATAATGTCCGGAGCAAATTCCTCCAATTCACGATTCGGAAACATTGCATCCTGATAATACTGATTATATTCAGACTCATAGAACGAAGGCTTAATTCCGTAATTCAATAAAAACAGTTCCAAAACCAATTTGATATCATTGGTTGTGGAACCACCCAAAATAGCTACTTTTTTATCGACAAAGGAAGAATCCGCCTCAAGTAATTCTCTTTTAATTTTCTTCTTTTTGGAGATTATATAATTTGAATCAAACGGATATTCCAAACACTGCATAATTATTCCTCGACTTTGATACTCAATAATTGATAGCCTGCTTCTTCAACGACTTCTTTAATTCTGTTTGCATCAAGCTTCTGTGACGACACGACAATTGCTTCCTTTTCATCATGCGAAGCTTTAACGGACTTGACAGAGAAATTATTTTTGATAGCTTCTTCCATGTGCTTTTCGCAATTATGGCACATCATACCTTCTATTGTCAGAACTGTTTTTATCTTTGAACCGAACATACTCCCTCCGCTTAAACAAATTACAGTATTACTTCCATACCATACTTTTGAATTTTAAAACCGCATTTTTCATAGAACGCATGAGCACTGTCATTCTTATCCCACACATTCAGGGTAATATTATAACAGTTCTCCTGCTTGGCAAATTCTTTCACATATTCAAACAACATGGTCGCTATATGCTCGCCTCGATGCTTTTCATCCACACATATATCATCGATATACAAGGTTACAATGTCAGGAAAATTGTTATCCTCCACATGCGATTGGAATACGCAGAATGCATATCCCAAAACCTCGTCATTTTCATCCGTATAAACAAAAACGGGAGTCGTATCGTTCTTAATAATCGGCTTTAGCTCATCCTCGGTATATTTGGTTTTATCCTTAATGAAAAGATCCGGTCTGTTTGCATTATGAACATTATTTACCTGTACCAACAATTCCAAAATGCGTCCTATATCTTTATTCTGCGCTCTTCTTATACTCATTTTCACCACATTGACCTAATCATTCTATCATAATTATTGCAACTTTGCAGACACTCGTTAGTTCAATTTCAAGTCTCCGTCTTTAATCCATCCGAGTTTTCTTTCGATTCGGCAAAATACATATGAAAGAATTGCCGGAAGTATAAAGCATATAAGTACCAATCCTATCCAGTCGAATGCTGTTATAGCCTTACCTTCGGCCACCCATCCGGAATAGACACCTATCTGTCCGACTAATCCGCATGTTCCCATACCGCTTGATACCGGAGTTCCGTTCATTTCCATTTTGAACAGGCAAGTTGCCAACGGCCCTGTTATGGCCCCTGCCAAAGTGGGTGCTATCCAAATTCTGGGATTTTTGACGATATTGGGCATTTGCAGCATCGATGTTCCGATTCCCTGAGATATCAATCCTCCCCACCTATTCTCTTTAAAGCTCATAACGGCGAATCCTACCATTTGGGCACAACAACCCGCAACTGCCGCACCGCCTGCCAAACCTGTCAATCCCAATGCAGCACAAATGGCCGCACTCGATATTGGAAGGGTCAATGCAATACCTACCAAAACAGAAACCAGTATTCCCATTAACAAAGGCTGCAGCTCTGTTGCATACATTATAAGATTTCCCACATAGCTTGCTGCAGATCCTATGGGTGGAGCTATAAGCGTAGACAGTACAACACCTATAAATATAGTAACTCCGGGAGTTACCAGCAAATCTATCTTGGTTTCTTTTGAAACCATCTTACCGAATTCGGCTGCGACAATGGCTATAATCAAAACTGCCAAAGGTCCTCCGGCACCACCCAATGTATTGGCTGCAGACCCTACAACAACCATTGAAAACAGTACCAGCGGAGGTGCCTGAAGAGCATATCCTATAGCTGCTGCCATAGCAGGACCCGACATCGCCTGGCAAAATCCGCCGACAGTCGTAAGGTACTCAATTCCGGCCTGCTGCCCTATAGTATTGATAATTGTACCTATCAGCAAGGAGCAGAACAATCCTTGTGCCATTGCTCCCAAAGCGTCTATCAGATATCTCTTAACGGATATCTCTACGTTTTTCCTCGCCAAAAAACTTTTAAATTTCTCCATTTTCATATCTCCATATCTTTTGCAAGATTCCAATTTTTCAATGTCTCGCCGTTAATTCGGTAAACCGTCCATTCATCCATCGGCCTTGCTTGCATAAACACCTCTTTCACTATACATAAAACAAGCGAAAAATCAAATACTATTGAAGCAAAAATAAAGTTATCCGTGCTGATATTTCACTGTCGATGTGATAAAATTAGCTTAAAGAGCAAGTATCTGTTTTTCAAAGGAGGAATCATATGGAATTTACCAAAGAACTGATTGAAAAAGCAAAAGAAACCAAGTCCGTAGAGGATTTAGCTGAGCTTGCCCGCAAGAACGGGATTGAACTGACCGAAGAAGAGGCCAAAAATATCTTTGAAAAAGCTTCCTGCATGGTATCCGAAGAAGAACTTGACAATGTGGATGGCGGAACATGCTACAGCAGCGGTACATATGGTCCTTACGGGTACAAAAAGTATGCGATTGTAACTGCGGGCAATAGATGCTACGGTTTTAGACCGGATCCATCTTCGACTTTACAGGTATGTGCCCAGTGTGCCAACAGCTTTACACAGGGAGCAACCCTTTACTGCGCTATCCGTACCAAAGATCATGATCCGCACAAGCAATAGAAGTCAGCACAAGTATAATGAAAAAATATATTCTGCATGAAAATATTGCACTTCGCTCATGGCAGCTTGTTCCGTATGCGTATTATATCAAAAACGAACGTAGTGCCAAAGGGCTGAAGCAGGATGAGTACGAGCTTCTGAAATTATGCGACGGGAATAACGAAATTCCGGATAGTGAGCTGTTGCAAACGCTTCTTGAACAGGGGCTTATAAGGCCTGCAAAAATTGGTGAAACATTGTCTTCGTGGCAAAGACCGATGCAATGTGACAACCGATATTTCCCGGCAATGAATTTGATGATTACCGGACGGTGTAATTATAACTGTCTCCACTGTTTTAATGCTTCAAACAACAACCGTGTCAAGGATGAGTTTACACTTGAAGAAGCATTGAAACTGATTAAAGAAGCCAAAGAGTGCGGAATCAATGCATTTACGATTACCGGCGGTGAACCGATGCTTCACCCGCATTTTATGGATATTGTGCGCGCCATATATGACCATGGGATGTATGTAGAAGAGCTGAATACGAACGGAGTTTTTCTTACGCAGGATGTGCTTGATGCAATGAAGACCATCGGTTGTTACCCGCTTATTAAGATATCATTTGACGGCATAGGCTGGCATGATTGGCTAAGAGGATGCAAGGGGGCCGAAGAGGATGCTCTTCGCGCTATAGAGCTGTGCGTTCAAAACGGTTTCCGCGTCAAGGCGCAGACCAATGTTCACAGAAAGAACGTTAGCAGCATGCTTGAAACGGCAATACGCCTAAACGATATGGGCACAGAAGAAATGCGCATCGTGCGAACAACGGAGTCTCCGCGTTGGGCACAGAATGCCGGTGATTCATGCCTTACATTTGAAGAATATTTCGATGCCATGCTCGAATTCATTACCGAGTATGTTAAAACGAACTGCAAAATGGAAATTGATATATGGCAGTTCGTACATATCAGCAATGCACACAGAGTTTACCGTCCCGAAGCAATTTTGTGCGGAATGGGTGAATACCGTGATTCTCTTCCGGTGTGTAAAGGAAACAGGGGAATGGTTGCGGTTTCGGCAAACGGAAATCTATATCCTTGCCATCAACAGTCAGGGCTATATGATGTGCACGGTTGGCACCTGGGAAATGTAAAAGAAGACGGTCTTAAAAAGCACCTCCAAGAAGGTGCATATCTTGAAAATGTTTGCAGAACCGTTAAGAATCTTGCCGAGCATAATTCAAAGTGTGCCTCCTGTCAGTGGTTTAAATATTGCTGCGGTGGCTGTCGCGTTATCGCTCTTGCAAAGACAGACGATGTTTTTGGCATCGACCCGTCAAGTTGCCTCTATTTTGAGGGTGGGTATATGCATAAATTGGAAAGTACTCTGGAAGGATATACCAATTTGCTACCGATACTTCGGACATGATGACTTCACGGCAAAACTCCGTCTCGAACGCACCATTCGGGTACGCTCTCCAGTCCCAATTCTTTACATCTTTTATCAACTGCAACAGAAAATAAATCCCTTTTCAATTTCTTTCCCAGTTCCAAGATTTCATTGGCAGACAGACTACTGCTGCGAAGTTCACTGTTTAGTCTGTCATATCTTTTATCCCAAAGCCATTGAAAACAAACCAGATATAGTATCAGCATTACTATAGGAACTACCAAAGTCAGTATTACGCACACGGTGATTAAAGAATCCAGGTTTCGAATGGCACAAATAATAATTCCTACCAGTCCTCCCAAAAATGACAATGCCGCAATTGCGCAGTATCCTATTATGAATGTCTTATGTATAACAATTAGATTTCTGTACTTTCTATAGTATTTATCCATAACTGCTTCCAAATGCTGTATGATTCTCCTCTATTTGACCAAAACTCCGCAAAAGAACTGCTCCTGAAATGAAATCTGCGAGCTCACTTTACCACTTGCAGGAATAAACATCATACAAAGCAACCCTTAAGGTTTCTTTTGATATATATCTTCCCCATTTGACACTACTATTGGAATTACCTTCTACTATGGTTATTCCTGTATCATTCTTAGTAAGCACGACTGCGGCATGATTCGCATCACAAATCATATCTCCTACAGTCAGCTGACTCCACATTTTCTCAAATTGGGCATTAATCTTAGGATCCATGCCATCATAAATTCTCACATTATTTGGATAAACCGGAATCCATGCATGATCATTACTTGATTGCATAACCAAATCCCATTCAGGATCGTTGGAAGAATACACACTTTTAGTAGGAATAAACCTTGAGTTACCCATAACCAATTTATAGCCGTTGCCTGCTCCTACTTTTTTTCTTACATAACTACCGATACCTGTAGAATGTCGCTTATATTTTTGTGTTCCGAATGCAGCATCCTGAACCAGATATGCAAATGCCTGACACGCTGTTGCACTGCTACTCATGTTAGGATATTTGCTGCGAGTTGTATAAGGAGTATTATCACCCCATGGAGTTCCATCAGGATATGTCGCCTTAAGAGCCATTATCTTTCCGGTAACTAAGCTAACATCATTAGTAGACGCGGTCACATTTTCAGAAGATGAACTCTGCGTAGCCAGTGCACCATAATACTGTGCAAGGGCCTTGGCATCGGCTGCTGAAACCTGTTCATTTCCACCTTGGGAAGCAATCAGTTCATATTGCTTGGCAAGGGCTGCATAATTAGTATCATCTGCATAAGAAACAACCGATATTCCGGAAAGTAAAGTTGCGCATAATAGTGTCAGTACGAATATCTTTATATTTATCTTCTTCATTTTTCTCCCCCGTATTCATTATTCTCTTTCTTACTAAAACTGAAGAAAGGGCTACATCCCATATCTTTGTAATACGTAAGTAGCAATTCCTTGGATATGGGAATCTCGTTTCCTTCCAGTTCTTTGTATACCAGTGATGTCAGATTCAAAAGGCTCGTCCACAAATCTTTAATCTCTTCACTGTATACAAGCGTGCTCTTGATATCCGCTTTCGCTTCTTCGGGTAACTTGTCCATGTCATGATTATATCCGCTTTCCAATTTGTAGCGGTCACCCAACAAATCAATATATACTCTTCTGATAAACTCAAGTTCTCCGATGGCTCTTAAAAAATTGTTTCTGTAAATCGCAACAGCTGCATGCATCATTCTGGCCCATATTGAATCACACGCCGTTTCAATATCTTTCTTTTGCTTATTTCCATATATGCTGTCATCCATCCAATCCCTCGACTTAACCATTTTGGGTTCGACAACACCGGTATTGTCAAACAAAACCTTGTATTCCGCTTTTCTGGCTGCCGCATGCTCGTAACAGCCAAAGCCCATATCAATTTCCAAAAGATTAGACAATACGACCACCAGAAGATGACTCGCTTCCTGCTTTTTGCTATATCGAATCTCATATTCGGAAGCAAGTTTTTCATTCATGTAGTCCATTACTTCCAACATTGAAGAATCCGAATCCAGTGCGATGACAAAATCCAAATCACTCTTTTCGTCATGATATCCATAAGCTCCCGAGCCAACCTGAACCAATGCAACTATCTTAGGATTCTCCTTGGTAATTGAAAGAATGTAATCAAAAACCTCCTGTCTATCCTGTGCATTAAATATCTTGCCCATAAAATTGTTCTCCCTCCAACTTATGTTCTTCAAGTTATGTTATTCTGAACTATATCAAGATTTGATGACAACGCACCAAATTCTATAGTCCACGCACTATATTCAAATAATCCTGTCGCCCGTCTACAACTGCATTCCCGAAATTCTGCGCAACATACAAGATTATTTTTCTAATACCAGCATCGGCTGTATCAGTCCTTATTACCTCATATTTCATACTTACCCCTCCTGAAGCATTTTTCTCAAATCATCAAATGTTTCAGATAT
>JAZUFE010000026.1:0-50585 GCA_045640525.1 Lachnospiraceae bacterium
CTTTCTCTCTTGAAGAAAGTTCAGAAACGCTACAATCAAAGCACCAAAGGTACAGAGCAAAGTCAGTATACCTAAGAATATCGAAATAATTTCGAAAGCTGTCATAATAACGCACCTCCCTTCCTATATATTCCGGATATCCGGTCAATGGCTCGGGAGGCTACCACCCTGTCATGGGTACTCTTCCACGTGGTTTCCCACGCAATAATATTATATCATCTCAGTGGAAATATCTCAATCATTTTTCGAACTGTTGTTCTTGTATCGTGACTTTTCAAAAGTTGTAAATAAGTTGTAAATTCACTATTATTTCATCCAAAAATCCTTAAAAATCAAGCATTTCAATATAACGGTTAGTACCATGCCCCAGCAGACAAACAGTACATTTATCATGCTATTTTGAAATCCTTTCTCACTTTCTTTGAGGCCTCAAAAACCGCCTCTGCAAAAGTTGTAAATGAGTTGTAAAACCAACACTATCTATTAGAGAAATGCTGTAAAATCAAGGTCCGTGGCCACTTTGTTAATACCTTGCCGTGGCAGACAAACAGTACTTTTTGGACCCTTGGGGACGGGGTTAGGGGGTCATTTTGGTATACCATATTGCTTTTTCTCTCCAAATCTATTACACTTCTTAAATAAACACATCTCAAATATCTAGGAGTATTTATGCCAAGAGAACCTCGTAAAATCAGTTCAACCGGCATTTATCATATCATACTTCGTTCTATTAATCAGCATATCATCTTTGAAGAAGATGCCGATTATCAAAAAATGCTTTTCCTTTTATCCGATTGCAAAAGAACATTTGATATTGATATTTATGCCTATTGTCTTATGGACAACCACATTCATTTACTTATCCGTTCTTCGGAAGATTGCTTAGCATCCTTCTTTCAAAGTCTGGGAACCCGTTTCGTGCGATGGTACAACACCAAGTATTCCCGTTCAGGACACCTATTTCAAGACAGATTTTACAGTATTCCCGTAGAGAGCAAGTCACAGTACTTATCTACGCTTGTGTACATTCACAATAATCCTGTAAAATCATCTATCTGTCGCTTTCCATCCGAATATCGATGGAGTAGTTTTAATGCATTTTATGGACAAAAAAATCCCTTGGTCGACATATCACATTCCCATGACATTGCCGGCTCAAAGAATCTTTTACTTCAATATTTTTCAACCTGCTCTTACGATTTTGACGAAACTCAGATTAAACCCGCCATGGAAAAATCCAGACAATTTATGCCTGACAAAGATGCACTGAATATTTTTAAAGAAGTCACTCATTTGTGCTCGACTTCCGAAGTTGTTAAACTCACGAAGCCCCTTCGCAACAATTACATAAGCATACTTCGAAAAAAGGGACTGACAAAAAAACAAATAGCTCGATTAATGGACATATCGATATCAACAGTAAAGAGGTGCTCAAAATGACCCCCTAACCCCGTCCCCAGGGGTGCATAACCTCTCTTTGCAAATACATCCTGTCGGCCCCAAAACAATGCAAAATACCTTTTTGCCATGTCATCTGTTATATATTCCGGAATGATAATTCTTTCACCCTGATCCGGATCATAGTTTTCTAAGTTTTCTATCTGTTCCTCAAAATGACTGTATTCTTCATATGGTATATTAGCCTTTTGTAATTGAGCTTTAAGAACAGTATTTTCATTCTGTAATGAGCGAACCAGCTTTCGTAATGAATCAATGTCATATTTTTCAATATTCATAAATTTCGCCCCCCTCGATAATTATCGTTCAAATAACCTAACAGAATATGCCACCATATCAAACGCATTCTTGTCTATCTTCCTCGTCTGGTTAAGTTTTGAATAATCTCCAGTCAAAAGGTCTGCCTCCGGTATTTCAGCATCTAATGGCTGATTATTCAAAATACAAGAAGATAAGTGCATTACCTTGGCAGCCTGCCTAAATGCTATTTCACCGTTAAATTTAATATTGATAAGAAAGCCTCCCAGCCCTTTTATACCAAAGAGATAATCTTTATAGTCTTCCTTATCAAATTTGCCTTTAGAATATATAGAAAGAGCTGACATAAAAGTATCTTTTAGGCATTCCTCCGGCTTGATGTCAAGACCACGATATCTTATCTCCGCTTCAGCAGTATTAAAATAAGACTCTGTGATTTCATTCTGTATCTTTGCCACATCATAAAGAGATGCAACATCAAAGAATTGTTTGATTACTTCTATTTTCTTATCTACAATCCTATCTTCATACTCCATAATAGGTTTTACGCCGATTGTATGTGGTGCAAATGCCGTCAGCTTGTCACCCAAAATAGATTCTACACTTGGAACCGTAACCATAACTGGATTCCCCTCAGTCAGAACTAAACTGTTATGTATCTCCTTCTCAATCACCCTTGCATAATGATTTTTTTCATAAAGAACATCGAGAAGAACTGATATATCTTTGTCCGGGTGCAAAACTGATTTGAAGAAAAATCGAAAGTGCTGTTTTACAATATTGTTTGCACCTTTCCTTTTATTTTCTTCATATCCGATAAACGGATAAATCATACTTGCTTTCTTAACATAGTCTTCCATATTAGTATCTGGTTCTGCAATGATGTCTATATCCGTTGACAGTCTCAGCGGTGTATTCAAAAGGAGCATTAACGAAGTACCTCCCTTGAAAGTAAATTTCGCACCAACAGTAACCAGTGCCTCTAATAGTCCGAATGCAAAAATGGTTCTTTCAAGAATTGTTGGATCACATTTCTGTGAATCCAGTACCTCATCTATATATTCTTTACTGTATATTCTTTTATCTATCATTAATTTTTCTCCAGTATGCTAAAATTTCATTATACCTGCCACGACGCCTTGCATAGGCAAGTAATTTCTTTTCATTCACTGCATAAGATGCTGCTGCGTCTTGAATAAGCTCCTGTACTGTGTAACCATCAAATAGTTCAATCAATAATTTGTCACATAACAAATCCACAAAAAGCTTTTCTATTGTTAAATGGTTGTTTTTCGATATGGGCGCTCTATCCACCATTGTTCTTAATACGATTAAATCGTTTTTCTGATATCTGAAATACTCTTCCGTCTTAGGGTTAACAAGCACCATTGTATTTTCATCCGATTCAGTAAGCGCATCATATATTGTATCCAGAAAATCCTTGGGCGTTTCTATAAAAATAGTATTTTTTGCAATCAGCAAATTCAGCCATTCATTTAAGATACTGCTTTCCCATACAACAAGTTTTATTTCAGGATATTGTGTTCTTAGATTATTCCTTATAGTTTCAGCAGTGCTTCCAAGCTCATAATCATATACAGAGCCTACCTTTGCATATTGCTGTGCTCCAATACTTTGTAATCCATTATCCTTACAGTAATGAAATAATTTCCACTTCAAATCCGTATCGCTTATTTCTGCATTTTCTTTTCGTAATATCTCTGTGATTTCTTTTTTTGTAATGATTGTTTTTCCCATGATACACCCCCTTAAAGCAGGTACTCCATTTTCGATTTTCATTATATCAAGAAGTTCAAGTTAATTCAACGGATTTTGCCTATTTTTTGCTTTTTAGGCATTTTCCGTCCTTCTAAAAAAATAAAAGCCACCCTATCATACTAAGTATTTAGCAGATAAGATGGCCTTATTCATATTTCTGGGATGGTCCATGTTCTCCTCGCACTAAAAGGTGTAAACGAGGTGCAGACTAGTCATGACCCTTGGGGACGGGGTTCCCTAGGGTTCCAGAGGTGCGCCCGGAGTGCCCGGGGGTGCAAACAAATCTATCAATTCTTTTCTTCCCGGAACCCATGCCTTTTCATAAATATGAGTAAAATGATTCTTTACTGTTTGTTCAGATATACCATAGATATATGCTATTCTTCGATTTGAAAAGCCAGATATCTTTAAGTATGCCAATTCCTGTTCGCGTTTTGTAAAATTATATTTTTGAGCAACTTCCAAGTATCTTTCTTTCGTAAGTATAGACCTATTCATCACCCAAATCCATTTCTTTGTTCATTTCACGTTCGGCATTTAGTCGAAGTGGCAGCAAAAAGAACTCTATGATAACAGCATATAATCCTGCAAGAAAACATACAGCCAAATTGGGGCCGATAATAGAAGTATCATCTATATTGCCTAAAACCCAAACTGCTGAAATTGTTATTGCAAAAAGAGCTGCAAAAATCGTCATCTTTTGTGCAGCATCAACTGCACCGATTATATTTTTGAGTTCCAATAAGCTGTAGGGTTTGATTCCAACGGAAAATGATTTAATAAAATCTTTCCACACTCCCATAATCAATAATCCCGGAATTAGAACTACTGTAATTAGAATGAAAGAGGAAAAATCAAAAAACCACATTATGGATGATAATCCCCATCTCCCCATTAGAATGTTCCCTAAAAATATTACTACCAAAAGTAACAATTCTCCAAGTACAACCATGCGTATATTTCTTTTCATTATAATCGCCGTCCTTTCTGATAATGTATCTATAGGCAAATCATATCACCAAAAAAGAAAAAATAATGTAGTACCTTTTTGGACATCGAACGGAATAGTCTACAATATATCTAAGGTTAGGATTTTTGTATACATAGGTAATATGGTATAATTTATCAATAAAACTAGGAGGTGCACTCATGACGATGAATGATATTCTTTTCAACAAATTTGTCGGACCGGCAACCGTATTCAGCTTTTCGAACGATACGATTAAGACCATCAAAGTTAATGACAGATATCTTCCGGAACTTGGAATGAATATGGATGTAAACGAGTTCATAGCCACGGATTTGCAAGAAGCTTTTGATGAAGAAAATCTGCAGATATATTTCGATGCCATTCGTGAATGTATCGCAACCGGAGAAGAAGTGCACTGTGAGACGTGGCGAATGCATATTTCCAATTGCTGCGGAGAAGAAAAAATCCGAATTCATAGTCGATTGGTACCGCTTGAGAGTAATTACGGCGAAAATGTAATCTTTGAAGAGATCAGAAATATTACCTCTGAAAGACGAAATCTCGATACTCTTACCGAGAGTGAACGTCGTTTCAAAATAGCCAGTGATCAGATTAATATATACTATTGGGAATATACTGTCGCAACCAAGGAAATGCGCCCGTGCTTTAGGTGTATGAGAGATTTGGGTCTTCCCGCATTGGTCAAGAACTATCCCGAACCGGCGATAGAGATGGGAATTTTCCCACCGGACTATGCGGATATGTACAGAGACTGGCACAGGCAAATCGCCGAAGGCGTCAAAGAACTTGAGGCGGACATTCCTCTTACCGTAGGTCGGGTTCCTTTTAAAGTCAGGTACACTACGGAATTTGACGAAAACGGAAAACCCATCAAGGCGTACGGATCAGCAACTCTGATTCCCGAAAAAGATAAACTGCGTAAACAGATTATCGATACTCTTTCGGAGAACTATAACAGTATCCTGTTGGCAGATTTGGATACTGACAGCTTTGAAGGCATTAAGGAAGACCCCGGATTTCCTTTCCCCAAAAGCACAGTATTCTCGAATTGTGCCGGTTATTTTCTAAATGGATTTAAAGATGAAAACGGAGATAATCCGAAAGAAAAGTTCAGTGACACTGATTATATCAAAAACGAATTGTTTAAGGATTCTTTGAATAGAGAATTTCTGATGCAAAGTGAGGAGGCTCAAATATGGATTCGACTTGGTTTTCAGGTTGTTGAAGCCTCTTCAAAAGGTATTTCCAAAATACTCATTACATCAAAAGTATTTGATGATGTTCAGGTCCGCAAAATTGAAGCCGACCGACTGATTGCAGAGCAAAAGAAAGAACTCGAGAAGCGTGAAAAGCAACTGATGGAGGCTGTTGATGCTGCCAACAAAGCTAATTCTGCCAAAACCTCTTTCTTTTTCAATATGTCACATGATATCAGAACTCCAATGAATGCTATCATGGGATTCTCGAAGTTGGCCCTTGAAGAGATAGATAACCATGAAAGCACTGTTTCCTATCTTGAAAAGATAGTTGCCAGCAGCGAACATATGCTGGGACTGATTAATGACATTCTTGACATGAGTCGTATCGAAAGCGGCAAGATGGAATTGGTTAAAACACCTGCGAAGTTAAAGACTTTATGTAATGACGCTTACGATATCATCAAAACTCAAATGCAGGCCAAGAACATTGATTTTGTGCTTGATACCTATGGCATTAAAGACGACGGAGTTTTGTGTGATAAGCTTAGATTTAAACAGATAATACTCAATCTTTTATCGAATGCATATAAGTTCACTCCCGAAGGCGGAAAGGTAAGCTTTTCGATTAGAGAAATTAAAAGCGGCGAAAAACCCGAATTTGAGATTCGTATCAAAGATACCGGAATCGGAATGACCGCTGAATTTAAAGAACATATATGGGAACCTTTTTCGCGCGAAAAGACGGAAACGGTTAATGTAATTCAAGGAACCGGACTCGGAATGGCAATTGTTCGTAACCTTGTCAACATGATGCAAGGAACTATTGACCTTACGACAGAGCTCGGCAAGGGAACAGAGTTTATTATTAATCTTCCGCTTGAAAGATCTAACAGCGAATCGGAAGAGACAAAGACCGGATACGACGTGTCAAATTTGCGATTTGATGGTAAAAAGATACTCCTTGTAGATGATACAAGTGTCAACAGAATCTTGGCTAAAGCGATTTTGTCCAAAATCGGATTTGAAATCGTTGAAGCAGAAAACGGTTTTGAAGCCGTCAAACTGATTAGCGAATCCGTTCCCGGAAATTTCAATCTAATACTTATGGACGTAATGATGCCGGTTATGGACGGTATTGAGGCAACACGTCAAATCAGAAATTTGAAAGATGACCGATTAGCTCAAATACCTATTATTGCCATGACCGCCAATGCTTTTGAAAATGATATTAAAGCTACTCTTGATGCCGGAATGAATGCGCATGTTACCAAGCCTTTCATTAAAGAAGAACTCATATTCCGTATCAATGAGTGTCTGACCCCCTAACCCCGTCCCCAGGGGTTCCCAGGAGTTACAAAGGATACGAAATGGAAATATTTATTACTAACCAAAACGAAGAAATCGAAGCCTTGAAACTGACAACACATCTTGCTGTATCCGCACACCAGGATGATATTGAATTCATGGCATATGACGGTATCTTGAAATGTTATCAAAATCCCAACCGGCATTTCACCGCCGTTGTATGTACCGACGGGAGCAATAGCCCCAGAAACGGCATTTATGCAGATTGTACCGATGAAGAAATGAAGAACATAAGAAAAAGGGAACAACTCGCTGCCGCAAGAATCGGCGATTACAATGCACAGATTTTTCTTAATCTTTCTTCCGGGAAGATTAAAGACATCAATGACAGGACGGCTATCGAAGATTTGAAAAAGATTATATCTTTGTCAACTCCAAAAGTAATCTACACGCATAATCCTGCCGACAAGCATGACACACATGTAGCAACCGCAATATGTTTAATCAAGGCTTTGCGGGAATTGGATTATGTTCCGGAAGCATTTTACGGCTGTGAAGTCTGGCGATCTTTGGACTGGGTATGCGATGATGAAAAGGTAGTTTTTGATGTCAGCGATAATCCGAAACTCGAAAAAGAAATACTCGAAGTTTTCGATTCACAGATTGCCGGGGGAAAAAGATACGATTCGGCCGTTATCGGAAGACGATGTGCCAATGCAACATTTAGCGAATCTCATGGTATAGATACAGCAACCAAAACTATTTTTGCAGTAAATTTATTACCTCTGCTATCAAACAAAGAACTGTCCGTTTCCGAATATATGCAAAAATATATAGAGCGATTCTCCCAAAATGTAACCGCCAAAATTCAACAATTTGAAGACATTTAATACCAAGGATCACTCTGATGCAATGGGTGAAAAAATTCTTTTATATTCACATTCATGGCATTAGGACCGTCCCTATGGCAGTTATCGAGAATAGATAAATGAAAACGCATATCCTTCTATATCAAGATTGGTGGTAAACGTTTCATCATCCATATCACTATCATAGAAAAATTTAACTTTTCCGTTTCTGCCAACACCGATTAAGGCGAAAACTCTTCCTGCTTTTCTGTACTGTTTCGGAATATTCAGCACGAATTGTCCTACCTTTCTGCCATAATTAGGGGCAATTCTTCCCGTAGCATCCAAATTAAGATTGAAAGAAAAAGCTTCTTCAAATCCCTTCGGAGTTACTGTTTTAAACAATGCGGCACAAAGCGGTCCTTGCTTTTCGAATGTGCATATACCACTAATTTCTTTGCCACCGTTTTTGGAGCTACCAACATTCTTCAATGAAAATTTCAGTAACGGAATAGCACTATTGTTTACTGCCGCTGCTTCTTCGCTTGATGATTCATTTTCTGATGATTCATTTGTTTTTTCGGTTGACGGTTTATCCTTTTTTTCGAATGTAGAAAATTCTCCTCTCTTTTTCAACTCTTCAGCAGTAATGCCATACTTTGGATTAATTTCAATATTGACATTACCGGTATTTCCCTTGCCGTTACCGATTCCCGCGGCGCCGTTTCCACCTTTAGCTTCTATTTTGCCGTTTTCAATTTTTATATTTCCTACTGTTCCGTTATTTCCTCCGCCGATTCCCGCAGCGCCATTGCCACCGAAAGCATGTATTTCGCCTCCTGATATTTCTATGTTGCCGCCAATCATATCCCCGTTTCTATTATCAGAATTACCGATTCCGGCTCCTCCATCGCCACCTCTGGCCTCTTCTATTATTCCGCCGTCAATCACTATATTTTTCGGGGTATCAGTACATGATTTATCCGCATAATATCCGCTACCGATTCCCGCAGCGTACGCTCCGCCTTCAGCCTTTTTAATAGTTCCGCCATGAATCGTAATGGTACAGTTTACGGTTTCCTTTCCTCCACCGATTCCCGCAGCGTGAGCTCCGCCTTTAGCGCTTATTGTTCCACCGTTAATGGTTATACTTCCATTTCCCGACCCGTCATTTTGGCCACTACCGATTCCTGCAGCGAGAGTTCCGCCTTCAGCAGTTACCGTACATCCTGTATTAATCACAATATCTCCTGCGGCTCCTTTGTATCCGCCGCCGATTCCTGCGGCATATCCACCTCCGGTAGCAGTTACTTCGCCGCCAAAAATCTCAATCCGGCCTCCGGCTCCTTCGTTTCCGCCGCCGATTCCCGCAGCCCTATCTCCACCTTCAGCAGTTATTTTTCCGCCTACTATTATAATATGGCCTCCGCTTTTATCATTCGTACCACCGATTCCGGCGTTATTATTTTGACCATAAGCTACTAAAGTACCCATTTTATCTTTGTCCGTACTCTGAGCATAGATGTATAAAGTACTTCCGCTTGAAACATCTATTCCCTGTTTCACGGTTAAGTCAGTTCCGTTACATAAAATCAAATGTGCGGTTCCGTTAACGGATATTCTTCTGTCAGACACCATACTACTCTTCACAACATAATATTTTCCATCTTCCAATTTGTCGGTGTCGGTGGTAATTTTAATACTCTCCTCCGGAATATCCTTCTCTACGTACTCTGAGGTTTCATCATTCCAATCAAGGTATTCTCCCGGAATATCGGTACCGGTCTCACAGGTAATCTCAATTTCATGGTCTTTCGGAGTGCCTTTATCCGATACTGTTACAGTCAAAATTACTTTTTCGGAAAAGGGCTCGGTTGCATTGATAATAATCCATCCGTATTCAAGTCCCTGTCCTTCAATGGACTGAAATTCCAAAAGATCCGTTCTATCGATGCTCACATTGTCAACCCCATAATCATAATCAATTTTACACGCGTTAAGAATGTCAGATAAAGATACATAACCTGTCTCAACAGTATATGTATACTTCAACACATTCTCATATATAAACTTCAGCGTATAAACAGAAAATCCGTCTGTTAATACTGTAACCTCATCGCCTGAAACTGTTGTTTCAAGTTCTTCTGCCGAAAGTTCATCTCCCGAACCTTCAATATGATATACCTTGGCCTGAAGGGTATCGTCCTCGGCCTCCTTTAAAGAAAAGGTTACACTTACCTGACCGTAATCTGTGTTGGGTTCAATCTCATTTCCGTCTTTATCATATACCGTAATGTCATAAGTGTAAGAAGCTGCAACCTGTTCATTACTGTCGCTGATTTCGGAAATAGCCTTATCTATGTTTTCTTCTTCGTAGTTATTTACTTCGCGTACTTCAAAATATGCACCCTTGGGAAATACACCTTCGGGAGCAGACATGCAAACTGTTACATCTGCACAGGTTTGTTCCATTTCAAAGGCTTCCGTTTCATCTTCTTCGGCTTCAGATTCCGAACTTTCCGTTTCTTCGGCTTCGGATTTCTCAACATCTTCACTTGCATCGCAATCTTCAGAGGTTTCTTCCGATACTTCCAAAGAAACTTCCGTCTCAACAGTTCCATACCCTTCGTTCTGCTCAGCCAACACATTCAGTCCTTCCTGTGAAAACGCAAGCGCAACTCCCAATATTAATGCAACTGTTTTCTTCGCCAATTTTAGTTTCGAACCCTTTACCATTATGATAACTACCTTTCTTTATGTTAAAACCGAAAAATGTATTATAGCATATTTGCCGGGGCCTTTCATTATCTAAAACTTCTCACCCAATTATTGAGCGAATCAGGATAGACATTATCCATTACCGTTTTAATCATTTGAGCATCAACATTTCCGTTATGTGCCATTTTTTCAAGAATCGCCACCTGTAACTCTTCTACCGACATTCTTTCGTAATCCGTTCTGGCGGCAATTTCATCGGTATCATAGACATCATATTTATCATCCAGTCCATACTTATCTTTGGCACTGACGAAAGTCTCTTTACTGCTTGACTTCTTTTTTGCTTTCACTTTGTCGTCATTCGATGCTGTATCTTCTGCTTTCGGTGTATCCGGAGCTTTCGCTTCCTTTTTCTTATCAGGAGACTCCGGTATGTTTTTTACTTCACCGTCGGAAGCCTCTTTACTATTATTCTTTGCTTTGAATGAACCCCTAACCCCGTCCCCAAGAGGGGGCAGGTATATTTCTCCCGAATTTCCTTCCATGGAGGCGGAGAAATTTCCGCCGGATACCGATATCTTGACTCCGCTTAGAACTCCGACATATTCTCCGTCTCTGACGCCTCCGATATTGATATCACATCTGTTTTCATCATTGTTAACTGCAACTACCGCAGTTACATCTTCTGTATTTCTGGTAAATGCAAACTGTCGATTGGTCAAAAGCTTCTCTTCGTAATTTCCGTATGCAAAAACCGTTGTACTTTGACGCATTCTTCCGAGTGTACTCAGCAGCATTGTATACGGATTAGAGTCATAAGAAGATGCATACTCTTTCAAATCAATTGCAGGTCTTAGCGAATCATCCGAACCGCTTTCCTTTTTACCCTCAATTCCGAATTCAGATCCGTAATATATCGAAGGAACTCCCGGAAGAGTATATTCCAATATATAAACGGGGAATAAATTATTCCTGTTGTCCAGTTTACTGGCTATTCTTGCAACATCATGATTATCCACGAAATTATAGAGTTTTAGTCCGTTAATATCACCGAACATGTCATTCAGTCTTCTGACTGTGTGAGCTATCTCATAGTAATTGTGGTCATTATGTCCCGAAAACAAAGCCTTATGAAGAACATAATTGGTAACACTGTGAAGCGTCTCGCCGTTAACCCATCTTGTATAATCTCCGTGAATAACTTCACCCATAAGCCAGAATTCTGGTTTGACCTCATTCGCCGTTTTTCGAATTTCTTTCATGAAATCAAAATCAAGAACATCTGCCGCATCAAGGCGAATTCCGTCAACATCAAATTCCGAAACCCAGAATCTGATTACATCGCAAATATAGTCTTTAACTTCGGGATTTCGTTGATTCAATTTGACAAGAAGATTGTATCCTCCCCAGTTTTCATACGAAAGTCCGTCATTGTATTCGTTATTTCCACCAAAATTTACATTACAAAACCAGTCCTTGTAGCGTGAATTCTCTCTATTGGAAAGTAAATCCTTAAACGCAAAAAAATCTCTTCCCGTATGATTGAAAACTCCGTCAAAAATCACTTTAATGTCCACCTTGTGACATTTTTGAACAAATTTCTTCAAATCGGCGTTGTCACCGAGTCTGCCGTCCAATTTCTTATAATCGGTTGTTTCGTACCCATGTCCTACGGATTCGAACAAGGGTCCTATATAAATAGCATTACAACCTATCTTTTTAATATGCTCTATCCATTTATCCAACTCCTTCAAACGATGTTCCGGTTCGGAATAGGGATTCAACTTAGGTGCACCCAAAAGTCCCAAAGGATAAATATGATAAAATACCGCTTCGTCGTACCATGCCATAAAAGCACCTCCTATCTGGATTTTCGTCCCATAAGTGCCGGAATAAACAAAAGCACTCCGACACAACTTATTATACACCCTATCAAAAGCATTGCCTTACTTCCGAATTCATCCAAAACCTTTCCGCAAAGCAGATTACTGAAAACTCCGCCTATAGTGATTGCACAATTGATAAAAGCCTGCCCTTTAACCTGGTCGCCCTCTTCAAGTACTTCCGTCACATAGTAGGCAGCAACCGGAATAATAACGGCATATGCAAGCAACTGAAATGATTCACTTATATACAGTCCAACTATACCGGTTGACAGATACAAAATTATTACCTTAACCGTAAAGAACACCGCCGACATGAAAAGAAGCGGTTTTGTTCCTATTTTTTTAATCAAAAACGCTGCTGCCGCCATCATCGGTAATTCCAAAATTGCCTGAAGGAAATTGGCGTAGCCAAGTTGCGATTCATTTCCTCCCAAATCCTTAACAATCTGAAACATGAAATCATTCAACGCATTATGTGCAAAAAATAAGCAAACAATACCGGCCATCAGTATCATGAACTTCGGATACATTTTGGTAAAGATAAAAATATTGTTATGTGCTTCACCACTGTTTTTTGAAACAATCTCACCGGTCGAATTCGTAAATGCTTCGACGGGTTTCTTAAAAAAGAAAACCATCAGAAGTGAAAAAAGTAAAACCAAAACATCCGTATAGATTAATACATTTACTCCGTAGTTTTGTGTCGCAGTACCCAAAAATACCGATGTTACGGCGAATCCTGCCGAACCGAGACCTCTGGCAAGTCCGAAATTGATCTTGCAACCTTCTTTTTGATATTCAAAATTCATCGCTATCATCATGGGTTGATATGCCATTTGTATCATATAAATCAAAACATATACTATGAAGACGGCAATGAAGCTGTTTCCAACAAATAAAAGGAGCAATGAACCTGCAATTATCGTCAGTGTCGAAATCATTACGGCAATTCTGTTAGTCAGCTTTCCGCCCTTATCTATTATTCCTGCAACAATAGGCTGTATTACAACGGAAATCACATTGGCCAAGGCAAGAAGTATACCTATCATCGTATTCGAAAATCCGTGATTCAGTAAAAAGACGGAAGCATATGCATGAATACCGCAAAATGCCGCAAAATACGTAATATTAATTAATGCATAACGTAATGTCCAAAATCTACTCTTCATATTTCCTCCGTATGGTAATACAAATTATACCTAATATATAGAATATTAATGAATATCATGAAACATACAAATTCAATGTAAAGTAATTCCAAATTGTATATCTCCTGATATTTTATCGCTCAAAACTCTTGATATCATATTATCATAAACAGTTTCGAAAGGAGAATATTATGGAAATAGTAATAACTAAAAGTAATTTTCAAAAGGAAGTATTGGAGTCGGAAATACCGGTTTTGATTGATTTTTGGGCAACGTGGTGCGGACCGTGTCATAGATTTGCTCCGGTTCTTGAAGAATTCGCCAACGAACATGAAGAAATTAAGGTTGGAACCGTTGAAATTGATGAAGAGTCCGAATTAGCCGCCAAATATAACGTATTAAGTGTTCCGACCATACTTCTTATTAATAAAGGAGAGGTTATTGAAAGACAAATCGGACAACAAACCAAAACAGAGCTTGAAGAATTGATATCAAAAATCGTTCCCAAAAAATTTGTTAACAAATACAGTGGTACTAGAACCGAAAAAAATCTCGAAGCAGCATATGCCGGAGAGTCCAAAGCACGAAACAAATATACATATTTTGCTTCAAAAGCCAAGAAGGACGGATATGAACAAATAGCCGAGTTGTTTTTGAAGACCGCTGATAACGAAAAAGAACACGCCAAAATATGGTTTAAAGAACTTCATGAAATTGGGGATACCATTCAAAACCTTGAAACAGCCGCGAATACGGAAAATTATGAATGGACCAATATGTATGAGGATTTCGCCACAACAGCCGAAGAGGAAGGATTCTATGATTTGGCGGAAAAATTCAGACAGGTTGCGGCTATAGAAAGACACCACGAGGAAAGATACAGAGCATTACTGCATAACATCGAATTTCAGGAAGTTTTTAAAAGAAGTGAAATCAAAGTATGGGAATGTCGTAACTGCGGACACATAACCGTCGGCGAAAATGCCCCCGAAAACTGTCCTGTATGCGAACACCCGCAAGCCTATTTTGAAATAAATATTCAGAACTATTAAAATTAGTGAGCAGATTAGGATTATATTCCCAATCTGCTCATATATTCCTTGCGGCTGTTTTGATAAATCGAATTATAGTATTCATCCTGTCCTTCATGAAGTGAAGCAACATAGGCATGAGTTGAAGAAGCGTCTGTGGAATCGGCCCTTATCAATACAGCCAATCCTACATTGGAACAAACATCGGAAATACTCTCCAAATTGGTCAATATATCAAGAAAAGTCATTCCCGCATGTATTGTACATTTGCCGTCACGCAATCGGCTTAAGTGATGATCGTTCAATTCAACAACCATATCATCCATAACTTCTTCCAGCGGTTCGATCTGCTTGGCAGCTTCAATATCACGCTTGGTAAAAGAAAGCTTGGTATCATTAAGAATTCTATCCAATAAATCCCTGACAACTTCTATTTCTTTGATTGCCGGATCCGAAAACTCTATTCCGTCTTCAATCAGATTTTTGGCACATATTGCAAGATTAAAAGCATGATCGCTCAGTCTTTCGAATTCCGTTGTAACCTTATAGTACTCATCAAGTATCTTAACATGGTAAGGTTCCGTCAAATGCGGAGAAAGTTGAACCATATATTCCCCTACGGCATCCGTCATTTCATCTATCAAATCCTCTTCTTCCTTAATTTTGGCAAAGGCATCTTCGTTAAATTCATTTAACATATCCAATGCTCTGTTAATGCCGGAAGTCGCAAGATTAAACATTTCCGTAAGAAGATCGTAACATGACCCCAATGCCAATGCCGGAGTCGCGAAGAAAACCGGGTTAAGAGCACTGAGTTTTTCTTTTGATTTGCTCTCTGCCGTTACATCGTCCTTGATTAGCTTCTTACTTAGTTTCTCATAAACTCCTACCATAGGAAGAAGCAATGTGGCACATCCTAAGTTAAATATCGTATTGGTATTGGCAATAATACCTGAATTAACGGAAAGATTCCAAATACTGTCCAAAGCACCGACTGCATGAAGTATATTTACAGCTATCAAAACAATAACCGTTTCACTTAGGTTAAAGAGAATATTGACTATACCTACACGCTTGGCATCGGCTTTGGCACCGATTGAACACACGATAGCCGTTGTTACGCAGTCTCCCAAATATATACCTGTAATAACAGCATAGATTGCCTTGAAAGTAAGATCGCCCGATACCGAAAAGGCCTGTAAAATACCGATTGTTGCACTTGAACTTTGTAATGCGAAAGCAACTCCGGCACCTGTCAGATAACCTACCAGGTGATTATTGCCAAGCCCGGTGAACAATGTCTGCATAAGAGGTGAATCCGTTAACGAACTTACGGCATTTGTCATGTTCATCAACCCTGAGAACAAAATACCAAATCCCATAGCAACAGTTCCGATAGTTTCGGAACGTTTAAATTTGCAGAACATAATCAGAATTATTCCGAAAATCAATGCCAACGGTGCTAATGTGGAAGGCTTAAAAAATTGGAGAAAAGAACTTCCGGAACCGTCAATATCCAAAAGTCTTATTATCTGTCCTGTTACCGTTGTACCGACATTGGCTCCGATAATAACTCCCAATGACTGTCGCAGTGAAATTACCCCGGCAGCAACCAAACCCGAAGTAATAACAATGGTTGCGGTTGATGATTGAATAACCGCCGTAACAATAACTCCAAGTAAAAATGCCTTAACGGGATTATTTGTTACCTTCTCCATTATTACTTTTAATGTACCCGAAGCACTGGATTTAAGTCCACCGCTCATCATTCTCATTCCGTATAGGAACATTGCCAATCCGCCCAAAAGCGTAATTGTGCTAAAGATATACATACTCTGCACCGACTATTCTTTACTTTCCGTCTTTTTCTTTTTTTTGTTTTCCTGAACCTGCTGCCGTTTCTCGGCATATGATAAAGCTTTTTCTTCGTCCACGAATTTAGTTGTCTTAACTATATATACCGTTTCGGAATCTGTTTTCTTTACCCTGATTTTGCTTTTAATATAGCCGTGTTCGGGACATTCCGCAATGGCATAATAGTGTTTTCCGCCGTTTGGACTAAACCAACGCACCTTTTTTCGCATATTTTTATTACAAATATAGCATTTGGTCGAAATCACTTCCTTATCGGCCATGGCTTCCTGCTTGGTTCCGAATTCTCTGGAAATGTATTTTACATAGTCTTGAAAAACGGCATGAATTTCTTCTTCCTTGGTCTGAGGAAGCATAAATGTATCATATGAATATCTTTCAAATACATTATCCGGTAATACTGCCAGTACTTTCGCTGTATAATATGCATCCGAAAACGCTCTGTGAAAAGGAATATCCTTGGAAATTCCAAGTTCATCCACCGCATATTCAAGATTTCGCTTTATCTTTCCGTCTTCATAAGCAATACTGTATAACTTTTGAATATCCAAATACTTCAAAGGTCCTTTTGATAACGGGTCCATTCCCCAAAAACGCATATTTCTTTGCATTTCGAATAAATCCAAAGTGCCCCATGTGCAGAATATATAGTCTTCACCGCAAAAATCAAGGAAATCGGACATTGCTTGCGTGAATATCTTTCCTCTTTGAAGGTCCTGCATATGCAAATGAATGATTTTTGATGTAATATGATGCATCTGATTATAAACCTGAGGTTTAACCAATTGATTAAATTCTCCGACCATCATCTTATCTTCATTAACCTTAATTGCACCAAAATCAATTATTTCAAAGGGAATCTGACTGCATTCAGGTTCTTTCCCGGTATTTGATTGATTCCATTCCAAATCCAAAACTATATACTTCATGATTACTCCGGTTTTTGGGGCCATATCGACCCCGTATTATCAAATATTTACAGTAAATGTCTTATCGCCTTCTACTGTGTATACCTCATCCGTAATATTGATGAATTTAACGGTACATTTCTCCTTGGTCTTAACATCAACGGTAATTTCATTACCTTTTCTTGATGCTTTGACACTCAGTTTAATATTCTTATCCATTCCGTAAACAACAGATTCAGCAACAGCACCGTCCCCAAGTTCGTAAATGCGAATTTCGGCATCTTTTTCATAATCATAATCCGGTCTGTCATCTCTTGATCCTAAAATAACAATGGAATTGGGCTTAACCATTAACGGTATACTCAAATAGCCATGCTTTTCATTAACAAATCTGCCACCCTCGTATTTTTCGTTAGTAAAGAAATTAGTCCATGTTCCTTCGGGAAGATAGTATTCAGCCATTCCCTCATCGTTAAATATCGGAGCGACCAAAAGATTATCACCGAACATATACTGTTTATCAAGATAATTACATATTCTGTCGTTTGTATATTCCAATACCATTGAACGCATGGTAGGAATACCTGTCTTGGATGTTTCAACAGCTGTTTTAAATATATACGGCATAAGCGATGCTTTAAGGCGGGTGAAGAATCTTACCACATCAACAGCTTCATCGTCATAAACCCAGGGAACTCTGTAAGAAGAGCTTCCGTGAAGTCTTGAATGTGAAGATAAAAGTCCGAAAGCTACCCAACGCTTATATACATCTGCTGTAGATGTATTTTCGAAACCGCCTATATCATGTGCCCAATATCCAAAACCTGACATCATCAAAGAAAGACCGCCTCTTAGACTTTCTTCCATTGATTCATAATCCGACCAACAGTCTCCGCCCCAGTGTACAGGGAATTTCTGACCGCCGACCGTAGCGGATCTGGCGAACAATACGGCTTCACCCTTACCGCGTTTTCTTTCCAACAGTTCATATACACACTTATTATAAAGATATGTGTACAGATTATGCATCTTCATCGGATCAGATCCGTCAAAGTACGAAACATCTTTGGTAGGTATTCTTTCACCGAAATCCGTTTTGAAACAGTCAACTCCCATATCCATCAAGATTTCAAGCTTACTTTGGAACCACTTGCATGCTTCGGGATTGGTAAAGTCAACTATTGCCATACCGGGTTGCCACATATCCCATTGCCAAACCTGGCCGTTGGTACGTTTAATGAAATAACCGTTTTGCATACCTTCGTCGAACAAAACAGATTCCTGTCCGATATAAGGATTAATCCAAACACAAATATTCAAGCCTTTGGCTTTGATTCTTTTTAGCATACCCTCCGGATCCGGGAATACTCTGTCATCCCATATAAAGTTTGACCAATGGAATTCCTTCATCCAGTAACAATCAAAATGGAATGTTCTTAACGGAATTCCTCTGTCGAGCATTCCGTCAACGAAACTCATAACTGTCTTTTCATCGTAATTTGTTGTAAATGAAGTAGATAACCATAAACCGAACGTCCAGGGTGCCGGAAGTGAAGGCTTACCTGTCAAATCCGTATATCTTTCCAGTACCTCTTTCATGGTAGGTCCGTTGATTATGAAATAATCAAGATATCCACCCTTTACCGAGAACTGGGTACGTGTAACCATCTCGTTTGCCACTTCGAATTCAACATTTTCGGGATGATTTACCAAAACACCATAGCCTTTGTTTGTAATAAAGAAAGGTATATTTTTGTACGACTGTTCAGTAGATGTACCGCCGTCTGCATTCCAAATACTTACACTTTGACCGTTTTTGATAAAGGGAGTAAATCTCTCTCCCATTCCGTATACCTGCTCACCGACTCCTAAAGATAACATCTGACGCATGTAGGTTTCGTCATTGTCACCGTCATCATAAGCAAGTCCTTTCCAATTCGTTTTCATTATGGCAAGGTCACGTCCCGTAGATCTGGTAATCATTTCATTGCCACGATAGAATGTCATTGAAAACTGCTTCTTGTTAATAACAACTTTCATTGAACCGGATGTCACGGTGAGCTCTTCTTCACCATCCTCGGTAATAAGTTCAAGCTCGTCTTTCAATTCAAGATCAAATCCCGGAACATCCAAAACAGCTCCCTTATGATGGAAAGTTCTTATTCTTAAAATATCTTTTGCAGGTGAAGTAATCTGCATGGTCAGGTTGATGTTTCCCAAAACATCTCCCCTTGTTACCACATGATAAGTCGGGACACACATAGTCACGCAACTCTTATCAATATTGGTAAAATAAACTTCCTGAGGTGCGAAACAACCGCATCCTTCCTTTTGCAACCAACAACCGTTACTGAATTTCATCCTTTTTCCTCCCAAATGTTTTATCCCCAATTATTATTCTGTTTGTACTTTATCCTTTGAGTACAACAGTTTCAAAATAATCGGTGTTGTTATACTAGATACAATAATAAGCAGAATAACACATGCAAAATAGCTGGAGTCAAGCAATCCTACCGATAACCCTTTTTGTGAGACAATCAAGGCTACCTCTCCCCTGGTCATCATACCTACACCAACCTTCAGTGCATCATTATTATTGTATTTGAAACACTTAGCCATTAATCCGCATCCGATAATCTTAGCCAACAATCCCACAAGTACGAATCCTATTGAAAACCAAATCAAATTTGAAGACATTGATTCAAAATTGGTCTTCAAACCGATACTTGCAAAGAAAATCGGACCGAACAACATATATGAATTGATATCAACTTTTCTTTCGATATAGCTTGAGTCATCTATCGAACAAAGTATAATACCCGCTACATAAGCACCTGTAATATCAGCAATACCAAAGTATCTTTCCGCAATAAACGAAAATGCGAAACAATACGCCAATCCCGCTATCGGTATTCTTCTTGTATGCGGATATTTTGCATCTACCCATTTGAATATCTTGTAAGAAACAATACCTACAATAATTGCAAAAACAAAGAACAATACTGTACTTATTACAACTCTGAGCGGTTGTTCATCGGGATTCTTAAATCCGATTACAAACGTAAGAATAATAATTCCTATTACATCGTCTATTATAGCCGCACTCAGTATCAGTGTACCCACTTTTGTACTGATTTTACCCATTTCTTTAAGCGTTTGTGCCGTAATACTAACCGAAGTGGCAGTCAATATAACTCCGACGAAAACCGCTTTATAGAATCCCAAAGATCCCCAGGGACTGCTGCCGTAGAATCCCACATAGAGTAGTGCTCCGCTGATTAACGGAATAAAAACTCCGCAAATCGCAACCAATGTAGCCTGAGGACCGGTTTTGATAAGTTGCTTTAAGTCCGTTCCAAGACCTGCCGAGAACATCAGTAAAATTACTCCGATTTCCGACATATAGGATATGAAATCGTTTTGTGTTACTATTCCCAAAACACTCGGACCGATAAGAACTCCGGCCAGAATTTCTCCGACAACCTGCGGCGCTTTAAGTTTACGCGCCAAAAGCCCAAGGAACTTGGCAGCAATAACTATTATTGCCAACTCCCTCAGTATTTCATAGCTTTCCATTTTTCATAATCTCCTCGTAATTTATGTATTCGGACCCAAACCTTCTTCTTCGGCCCTCAATTTACATCCGTTCTTATATGAACCGATTTCGCATACTTCCGGTTCATCATTATCAATACAAAATTCGCAAGCCGGACATGGTTTCAATTCACCGCCGAAATCACGCGGTTCACCCTCGTTTTTTGAATTATGTTTGCAGGTTTTACACCAACATAATTCACATTCAAGAAACTGATCCATCTCCGAAAGAGGTAAATCAGCCATCAGCATGTCAAAAAAATCCAATTGTCCTTCTATTTGCTTACTCTTTTTAGCCATAGTTGTACCCCGGATTTGCTTTGTTTATTAAACCCCCACCTTAGGTGGGGGTCTGTATTTTCCTCAAATCTTAATTATCTGATTCCTCTACGAGTTCATCTTCAAGATCTTCTTCGGAAATTTCTTCATTGCCTTGAGTAACCTTATCTCTTACCTTGGCTATCTTGGCAACCGTAACACCCTTATCAAGATTAATAAGTTTAACTCCCGATGTTGATCTTCCGATTACGGAAACATCAGACATTGGTATCTGTATCAGTATTCCGGCATTGGTAATCATCATAATTTCATGATCATCGTTAACTGCTTTAACTCCGACAACATAACCTGTCTTTTCTGTTATCTTGTAACACTTAACACCCTTACCGCCTCTGTTCTGGTTATGGAATTCTTCAAGTGAAGTACGTTTACCCATACCCTTTTCGGAAACAATTAAGAGTGAATCACCCTGATGATCAAGCTGCATACCTACAATTTCATCTTCATCTGCCAGATTCATACCTCTGACACCCATAGAGCTTCTTCCCGTGTTACGCACGTCGGTTTCATTAAATCTGATACACTGTCCGTACTTTGTTACAAGGAAAATTTCCGTATCTTTATCGGTAATTTTAACTTCTATAAGTTCATCATCGTCACGAAGATTGATAGCAATCAATCCATTCTTACGAATGGTCGAATACTCGGTTACCTTGGTCTTCTTAATCGTACCCTTCTTGGTAACCATGAACAGATTCTTCTCTTCTTCATATTCTTTAACCGGAATTAATGCCGATATCTTTTCTCCCGGATTAAGCTGAAGAAGATTGATTATAGCAACACCTCTTGATGTTCTGCTGCCTTCGGGAATTTCAAATGCCTTCATTCGATATACTCTTCCCATGTTGGTAAAGAACATAATATAGTGATGTGTCGTTGTCATCAAAAGGTCTTCGATGTAATCTTCATCTATCGTATTCATACCCTTGATACCTTTTCCGCCTCTGTGCTGAGACTTGAAGTTATCAATAGTCATACGCTTGATATATCCAAGACTTGACATTGCGATGATGGTATTTTCATTGGGAATCATATCTTCATCGGTTATGTCATACTCGTCATGACCTATCTTGGAACGTCTGTCATCTCCGTATTTATCTGCCGTTATCTGCATTTCTGACTTGATTACTCCAAGCAAAAGCTTCTCATCAGCCAAAATTGCCTTTAACTCTGCTATTCTCTTGATTAATTCCTCATGCTCATTTTCAAGTTTGGCTCTTTCCAAACCTGTCAATGCACGAAGTCTCATATCAACGATATTCTGAGCCTGAACCTCTGTAAGGTTGAATCTGCTCATTAACGATTCTTTGGCAGATTGTGTATCCTGAGAACTTCTGATAATACTGATTACTTCATCGATATTATCCAAAGCTATCAATAAGCCCTGCAAAATATGATCTCTTTCTTCTGCCTTGTTAAGATCATATTTGGTTCTTCTTGTTACTACCTCTTCCTGATGTTTGAGATATTCGCCAAGCATCTGAAGAAGAGACATTACTTTCGGTTCGTTGTTAACCAAAGCCAACATGATAACACCGAAAGAATCCTGTAACTGTGTATGTTTATATAACTGATTAAGAATTATATTGGCATTTACATCTCTTCTTAATTCGATAACAATACGCATACCTTCTCTGTTGGATTCATCACGAAGGTCTGTAATACCGTCAATCTTTTTAAGTTTAACCAATTCAGCTATCTTCAATATAAGATTAGCTTTATTAACCATGTAAGGAAGTTCGGTTACGATAATTCTGTTCTTACCGTTGGCCATAGTCTCAATATCGGTTACGGCACGAACAACAACCTTTCCTCTACCGGTTCTGTATGCTTCTTCACAACCTTTGGTTCCTAAAATCACACCGCCCGTAGGAAAATCGGGTGCTTTAACAATATCAAGAATCTCTTCTATTTCGGTTTCTCTGTTTTCTTCGATTTTGTTATTGATTATCTTAACCAAAGCATTGGTTACTTCACGAAGATTGTGTGGCGGTATATTGGTAGCCATACCTACGGCAATACCTGTTGTACCGTTAACCAAAAGGTTAGGATATCGGCTCGGCAAAACAACGGGCTCTTTTTCCGTCTCATCAAAGTTTGGAACAAAGTCAACCGTATCTTTATTGATATCGGCCAGCAGTTCCATTGAAATCTTGGATAATCTTGCTTCGGTATAACGCATTGCTGCTGCACCGTCTCCGTCTACCGAACCAAAGTTTCCGTGTCCGTCTACCAAAGTATATCTAAAGCTCCACGGCTGAGCCATATTAACCAAAGCTCCGTAAATAGAACTGTCTCCGTGAGGATGGTATTTACCCATTGTATCACCGACAATACGTGCGGACTTACGATGCGGCTTGTCAGGTCCGTTATTCAGTTCAATCATTGAATAAAGAACTCTTCTTTGAACAGGTTTCAAACCATCTCGAACATCCGGTAATGCACGGGATGCGATTACACTCATCGCATAATCGATGTATGAAGTTTCCATGGTTTTTTGAAGGTCAACTTCATGAACTTTGTCGAAAATTGTGTCTTCCATTTATATTCTCCATTTTCGTCGGAACAAAGATATTAGATATCCAAATTCTTAACAAATTTTGCGTTTTCTTCTATGAACTCACGACGTGGTTCAACTTTATCACCCATAAGTGTGGTAAATGTCAAATCAAGCTCTGATTCTGCTTCCTCATTCATTACTACACGAAGAAGGATTCTCTTTTCAGGATCCATGGTTGTCTCCCAAAGCTGCTCGGCATCCATTTCACCCAAACCTTTATATCTTTGTATCTTATTATTCTGATCTCTGCCGACTTCTTTAAGGATATTGTCCAATTCCTCGTCGGAATATGCATACCAAACCTTTTTATTTTTCTCTAATTTGTACAAAGGCGGCTGAGCAAGATAAACGTGACCCTGCTTAATAAGCTCCGGCATAAATCTGTAGATGAATGTCAAAAGCAAAGTTGCGATGTGAGCACCGTCCACATCGGCATCGGTCATAAGAATAATTTTATGATATCTTAACTTTTCGATATCAAAATCATCATGAATACCTGTACCGAAAGCCGTTATCATGGCTTTAATTTCCGCATTGGCATAAATTTTATCCAGGCGGGCTTTTTCAACGTTCAAAATCTTACCACGAAGCGGAAGTATTGCCTGCGTCGCGCGTGAGCGCGCGGTTTTTGCAGAACCACCGGCCGAATCTCCCTCAACTATGTAAATTTCACAGTTTTTGGGATCTTTATCTGAACAATCGGCAAGTTTTCCGGGTAATGCCGCACCTTCAAGAGCAGTTTTTCTACGTGTCAAATCTCTTGCTTTTCTGGCTGCATCACGAGCACGTTGTGCAAGAATTGACTTCTCGCAAATACTTCTTGCTATCATTGGATTTTGTTCCAGGAAGTATGTAAGCTGTTCGGATACAATTCCGTCAACTGCAGCTCTTGCTTCGGAATTACCAAGCTTTTGTTTGGTCTGACCTTCGAACTGAGGATCTTCAATCTTAACCGAAACAATAGCTGTTAATCCTTCTCTTATATCTTCACCCGTTAAGTTAGGCTCACTATCCTTGAGCATCTTGGAATTTCGCGCATAATCATTAAAAGTCTTGGTAAGCGCATTTCTGAAACCTACAAGATGTGTACCGCCTTCGGGTGTGTTGATATTATTTACGAAACTGAATGTACTTTCATTGAAAGAATCATTATGCTGCATTGAAACTTCAACATAAACATTATTTTTCTTTCCTTCAAAGTACAAAATATCCTCATATAACGGAGTCTTGGATTTATTCAAATATTTAACAAATTCCTTAATTCCGCCTTCATAATAGAATTCTCTTTCTTTAGGCTCCGGCATTTCTTCGGAAATTCTTTCATCACGAAGAACAATTTTAAGTCCCTTGGTAAGGAATGCCATTTCACGAAGTCTTTGCTTAAGAACATCAAATTCATAAACCGTAGTCTCTGTGAAAATTGTAGCATCCGGTTTAAATGTTACTTTGGTTCCTGTCTTTTCCTTTTCACATTCACCTATAACTTTAAGAGGATAGCATACATGTCCTCTTTCATATCTTTGTTTATATATTTTTCCGTTAGTGGATATTTCTACTTCCAACCAATCCGAAAGTGCATTAACTACAGACGCTCCTACACCGTGAAGTCCGCCGGATACTTTGTATCCTCCGCCTCCGAACTTACCGCCGGCATGAAGAACGGTAAATACAACTTCTACTGCAGGAAGTCCTGCTTTACGATTGATACCTACAGGAATTCCACGACCGTTATCAATAACCGTAATTGAATTGTCTTCGTTGATAGTTACATAAATCGTATCACAATATCCGGCTAAAGCTTCATCAACCGAATTATCAACAATTTCATAAACAAGATGATGTAATCCCCTGCTGGCCGTAGTACCTATATACATACCCGGACGTTTACGTACTGCCTCAAGACCTTCCAAAATCTGAATTTGATCTGCGCCGTATTCATTTTCAACAGGAGAAATATCAAGAGTATCCTCTACTGTTTCTTCAATTACTTCATTCAATTCTGACATATAATCTCTCCATTAAATACTTTAAACGATCTGTCTATTTTGAAATTATTATTTACGAAATCATCCAATCCCGTACAAGTAATAATTGTCTGTATATCACCTATACAATCCAAAAGATAATTCTGTCTGTTGGAATCAAGTTCCGACAGAACATCATCAAGAAGTAAAATAGGTTTATCTTTGGTAATTTTTTTAACCAATTCTATTTCAGACAGTTTCAATGACAAAGCAGCCGTCCTTTGTTGACCCTGAGATCCGAATTTTCTTATATCGATTCCGTTAACCAAAAATGAAAAATCATCTCTGTGAGGTCCGACTGTCGTCATTTTGGCACTGATATCACGTTCCTGTGATTGACTCATTTTTGACGAATAATCTTCAATAGAAACATTAGGTTCATACTTTATTTCTATTTCTTCGCGTCCGCCTGATAATTTTGAGTGATATTCTTTGAGAATTTCACCTATCTGCTGTGCAAATGATTGTCTTCTTTCGATAATCTTGCTTCCGAATGAAATAAGCTGCGAGTCCCAAATATTTAAAGTATCACGAAGATTGGGATTAAAATACATATCTTTTAATAACTTATTTCTTTGGTTAATTATCTTATTGTAGTTAGTAAGATTATAAAGATAGAAATTGTCCAACTGACACAATTCCATATCTGCAAATCTTCTTCTTTCGCCGGGACCTTCTTTAATGATGCTCAAATCCTCGGGAGAAAAAAATACTACATTAACAATTCCCAGTAAATCGGCAGCTTTTTTAATTTTGGTTCCGTCAATGGCTATTACTTTTGATTTTGACGCACGAAGATGCATATCAATTTTGGTATCAATGTTTTCTTTTGATACAATTGATCTTACATGTGCTTCGTCTTTATTAAAATTAACTATTTCTCTGTCTTTACTGCCTTTATGTGACTTGGTTGTTGCGGATAAATATATTGCCTCAAGAATATTTGTTTTTCCTTGAGCATTATCACCGTACAAAATATTTGTACCTTCATCAAAAGATATGCTCAGCTCACCGTAATTTCTGTAATCTGTAAGCTCAAGTTCCTTAATTACCATTTGTCACCTTAACTTTAACATTGTTAAATTCAAAAACGTCACCATTATAAAGTTTCTTACCTCTTTGTGTATCAACTTTATCATTAACTTTAACTTGCCCGTCCTGAACAACTATTTTGGCCATGACGCCCGAATCTACCAAACCTGCAAGTTTCAAAGCCTGTCCAAGTTTAATAAAATCGTCTTTTATTGTAATAGTCTGCATATCTTTATCCTATGATACCGTTGTGAAGTTAACAGGAAGAACCATATAAATATAGCTCTCTTCCGAATTCTTAATGAAACAAGGTGCTTTCGGATTAACAAGATAAATTGCAATTTCTTCATCATCAATGGCACGAAGTGCATCCATAAAGAATTTTGGATTAAATCCTATAAGTAAATCTTTACCCTGCTTTGATATTACTATCTCTTCATTCATACTTCCGACAGTAGAATTAATCTTTAATTCCATAACTTCGTTCTGGATATTCAAAATTATAGGTTTTTTGTCACCTTCTTTAACCAAAAGCAAAGCTCTGTCTATTGAATCGTAAAGATCTTTTTTATTAATTGTCATTTTGGTTTCATAATCCGATGAAATCATCTGATCGATAGGGAAGTATTCACCTTCAATCAATCTTGAAACAACAATTGTACTGTCAAATTCAAAAATTATATGTTTGCCTGTAAAGAATATACTTACATCTTTATCAGCATCTCCGGGTAAAATCTTACTTATTTCACTAAGTGTCTTACCGGGAACAATAACTTTCTTGTTTGAGTATGTATTTTTGAGATTAATTTTTCTGATTGAAATTCTGTGACCGTCAAGAGAAGCAACTCTTAATGTATCCTGAGTAACTTCGAATAACTCACCGGTCATCATCTTATTATTATCATTATCCGCAATTGAAAATATAGTTTGTCTTATTACTTCCTTAAGTGTGTATTGTGAAATCAAAATAGAATCCAATCTTTCAACTTTTGGAAGATATGTAAATTCATCAGCAGGTTTGCCTATAATCGTAAAGTTTGCCTTTTCACATTTAATATATGTTTTTAAAGAAGAATCACATTCGATTAAAACATCTGAATCAGGTAACTTTCTAACAATTTCGGAAAGAATTTTGGCATCAAGTGCAATTTTTCCTTTATCTTCTATTATTCCTTTAATTGTTGTTTCGATACCAAGTTCCGTATCATTTGCAACAAGCTTAATATCATTACCTGAAGCATCAATTAATATACATTCAAGAATTGACATTGTAGTTTTGTTAGGAACTGCTTTTGATACGATATTAACACCGTTAACCAAATCTGATTTTTTACAAACTAACTTCATTGTGGATAATTTCCTTTCATAAAATAAGGTTATTTTTGTAAGAAGGTTATTCGCAAAAAACAAATAAATAATAAATATTTTAGTATTAATATTAGTAGTAAATGTTTATTTGTGGATAACCACTACATTATAGCATTTTATTACAAAAAATTAAATGATAACCCTGTGCATAATATATATTGAGTATGTGTTTAAAGTGGATATATTAAGGTACAATTTTTTTCTTTATTGTTTCAATTTTGTTTGCAAGAGATTTATCCACTTTGATATCCTCTGATATTTTCTTAATTCCGTGCATAACTGTTGTATGATCTTTTTTCTTTAACGACTTGGCTATATCCTGTAATGATTCCTGAGTGAGTTCTTTGCAAAGATACATACATATCTGTCTTGGAAGAACAAGATCGTTGGTTCGTCTTTTTGATGTAATATCATCGGAAGAAATACCGAAATGTTCCGCAACGGTACATATAATGTTTTCGGGTGTTACTTCTTTAACACGATTTGGATTTACTATGTCTTTTAATGCTTCTTCAATAATATTCATTGAAATATCTACTTTGTGAAGTCTTGAAAAAGCGACAAGTTTATTATATGCACCTTCAAGTTCTCTGATGTTTGAAGTAATATTCTCTGCTATATATTCAAATACTTCATCATCTATTTCTTTTCCGTAGTTTTCCGCATTTTTCTTAAGAATTGCCATTCTTGTTTCATAATCCGGAGCTTGAATATCTGCTATTAATCCCCATTCAAATCTTGTTCTGAATCTTTCTTCAAGAGTTTCCATTTCTTTTGGAGGTTTATCTGAAGAAATAATAATCTGCTTTCCGGTAGAATGAAGCTCGTTAAACGTATTAAAGAATTCCTGCTGAGTTGCATCTTTTCCTATTATATATTGTATGTCGTCTACCAAAAGAACATCTACTGAACTGTATTTGTCTCTGATTTCAGACATTTTTGAAGCACTTCCGGATCTTATTGCATTAACAATTTCATTTGTGTAGTTCTGAGAAGTAACATACAAAATCTTCATATTTGGATTATGATCCAATATGAAATGTCCTATAGAATGCATTAAATGTGTTTTTCCAAGTCCGGATCCTCCGTACAAATATAAAGGATTGTATGCAATTCCCGGTGATTCTGCTACTGCCAGAGCAGCCGAATGTGCAAATTTATTGTTATTACCTACAACAAAAGTATCAAATCTGTATTTTGAATTAAGATTGGCATTTTCGTAATTGATGTTATAAACAGTGTTATTTGTAACAGATTCATTCTTTTCGGTATCTTTTTCCAAAACAAAATTAACATTAACATCATGATTAATCATTTCTGAAATCATAACCTTAAAATAAATACCGTATTTGTTTGATATATAATTTGAAGCTTGTGATTGATCGGAAAGAATCATAATTGAAACGGTATCATCTTTAAAATCATAAAATTTTAAAGGATTAATCCATGTATTATATGAAATATCTGAAATTTCATATTCTTCCTGCATGTTTGATTTAATCAGGTTCCAGTTATTTTCTATGTATTCTTTATAATTTTTATCAGACATATAGACGACCCTTCCATGAAAAATTTCAATGTCTATCTTAATATAAATTATTTCAAATTACAAACTATGGAAACCTTTAAATGCCCAATAAATAAAGGCATTCAGAGTTAACATAAATTTTTTTCATAACTAAGTTTACGTGGAAAATGTGGTTAATTGAATTCACATCAAAACGTTAACATTATAGCATACTATTTGCTATTATACACACTTATCCACATAATTATCCACATTATGTGGATTAATTTATGTAAATTATTGTGGATAGAGGCTATTACAATATTTTGTGTATGTATACTTATTTTTTTACTATATCTTGATTTGAAAAAAATATTGAATTTTAAAGGGTTTTTAGACTTTTTTTAACTTGACACTTTTGTATTCTTTAAATTATAATCGATATGTTATTTTCCTAAGATAAAGGAGGTGTTCCGGTATGAAAATGACATTTCAGCCTAAGAAAAGACAAAGATCTAAGGTTCATGGATTCAGAGCTAGAATGAGTACTCCCGGTGGACGTAAGGTTTTAGCTGCAAGACGTGCTAAGGGAAGAAAAGTATTGTCAGCTTAGGCCACTGTATAGTGGCCTTTTTTGCGCACACAAATGAAGTTTACCAAAAGATTACAAGATTCAATTCAATTTTCTGCTGTTTATAAGAATGGCAAATTCAAAGCCAACAAGTATTTAGTAATGTATATTCTGGAAAATAACACTTCTTATAACAGATTGGGAATAAGTGTCTCAAAGAAAGTTGGAAATAGTGTAGTCCGTCATAGAGTAAAAAGATTAATAAAAGAAAGTTATCGATTACAGGAAAATATGTTTAATAGTGGTTTAGACATTGTAATCGTTGCCCGAGGCAGTGCCTCCTCTGTTTCTTATAAAGAAATAGACAGTGCATTATCACATTTATCTTCGCTTCACAAAATATTGATGAAGTAATTCGTTAATCATCTATGAAAAAATTGTTTATATTTTTAATAAAGTTATACAAGAAATACTTATCTCCTTTAAAGCGTACCAAGTGTCCGTATATTCCGTCATGTTCGGATTACGGATTACAGGCTATTGAGAAATACGGCGCTATTAAAGGAGGTTTGTTGGCTTTATGGAGAATTTTAAGATGTAATCCGTTTTCAAAAGGCGGATATGATCCTGTGCCATAATTTCTTAATTCCTTTATTATGGAAAGGTTTAGGTTTTAAATGAACGGTATTTTATTAACTCAATATCAAGGTTCGATATTGGGACCGATTGCTAAGTACTTGCTCGGACCTATAATTAACGGAATTTTTAAAGTTCTTGATTTTATTTTTGGAAGTTTTGACAGTGGTTTGGTTGGTTTATCAATTATATTCTTTACCATTGTTGTATATTTACTTCTTACTCCTTTAACTATTAAGCAGCAAAAGTTCAGTAAATTGTCTGCTAAAATGAATCCTGAGATTCAGGCAATTCAGGCTAAGTATAAAGGTAAAAAAGATAATGATTCGATGATGGCCATGAATGCTGAAACCAAAGCAGTTTATGCCAAGTACGGTACATCTCCGTCAGGTTCTTGTGTTCAGCTTCTGATTCAAATGCCGATTTTGTTCGCATTGTACAGAGTAATATATTCTTTACCTGCTTATATTCCTACATTGAAGGAAAAGTTCGAAGTAATTGCGAATCAGGTTATTTCAGGTAATTTGGTTGAAGAGTTGAAAGGATTAAGCACTTCAGCGCAATATGTTAAGAATTTCGACATTGAAGGAAATCAGGTTAATGCTGTTATCGATTGCCTGAACAGTATGAATATTGATACTTTGGCAGAATATGCCAAAGGTTCGCAGGATTGTCTTAATGCTGTAGATAAAATCAGAACATATAATGTTTTCCTTGGAATGAATTTAACAAATTCACCTTTGGATATGATTAAAGATGCTTGGACTAATGCAGGCGGAATTAAGTGGGGACTTTTGATAGCCGCAATTATGGTACCTGTTTTGGCAGCTGCTACACAGTGGTTTAATACCAAGTTGATGCCTCAGCCCAATGCAAATAATTCCGGCAATCAGTCGGATACTGCAGCATCTATGCAGCAGTCAATGAGTGTAATGAATAAGATTATGCCTTTGATGAGTGCATTTTTCTGTTTAAGTTTTTCATCAGGTATTGGTGTTTACTGGATTGCCGGTGCCGTTGTAAGATCTGTTCAACAGGTTGTTATTAATAAGCATATTGATAAAATCGATATTGAAGAACAGATTAAAATCAATCAGGAGAAGTACAAAAAGAAACTTGAAAAGAAGGGAATTGATCCTAATAAGGTAAACAGTTATGCCACAATGAGCACCAAGAATATCGGCAATAACTCAACACAAAGAAGATCAATGGCAGATAAAGCTTCTTTAAATAATCAAGTTTCAAAGAAAGATAAAGACGTTGCTATGAAGGAAGCTACGGAATATTACAACAACAATAATAAACAGTATGCTCCCGGAAGTTTGGCTGCCAAAGCAAATATGGTAAGTCAGTATAATAATCGTAATGAGAATAAATAGGGGGAATTACCATGGAATATATGGAGTTTTCTGCTAAAACAGTAGATGATGCTATTGTTGATGCATGTGCTAAATTGGTTATTACAAGAGATAAATTGGAATATGAAGTAATTGAAGAAGGTGCTTCCGGATTTTTGGGATTAGGTTCAAAGCCTGCCGTGATTAAAGCAAGAGCCAAATCAAATATTGATGATGTTGCCAAAGATTTTTTGAAAGATGTTTTCGCAGCTATGGATATGGCTGTTGTTGTTGATGTCAAATATGATGAATTTGATAAAACAATGAACATTGATTTGTCAGGCGATGATATGGGTATCCTTATCGGAAAGAGAGGACAAACTCTTGATTCGTTACAGTATCTTGCAAATCTTGTTGTAAACAAGAATACTGAAGAAAAGATTCATGTTAAGGTAGATACGGAAGATTACAGACGTCGTCGTCGTCAGACACTTGAAAATCTGGCTAAGAACATGGCATCAAAGGTTAAGAGAGGACGTCGTTCCGTTACTTTGGAGCCTATGAATCCTTATGAAAGAAGAATTATTCATTCGGCATTACAGAATGATAAGTTTGTTACAACTCATTCGGAAGGTGAAGAACCGTTTAGAAAGGTAGTAATTACCTTAAAGAAATAATATGTATAATGATACTATTTGTGCAATTGCAACTGCTTTATCAAATTCCGGAATCAGCATAATAAGAGTGAGCGGTCCTAAAGCGGTTGAAATTGTGGATTCGATTTTTGTTAATCCATCTTTAAAACACATATTGAAATCTATAGAAAGCCATACAGTAAGTTATGGCTTTCTTTTAGATGGAGAAAATATTGTAGATGAAGTTCTGGTATCTTTTTTCAAGGGTCCTAAGAGCTTTACAGCTGAAGATACCGTGGAAATTAATTGTCACGGCGGTGTTTTTGTTACCAAAAGAATTCTTGATATTGTGGTAAATGCGGGAGCAAGACTGGCTCTTCCGGGAGAATTTACCAAAAGAGCTTTTCTTAACGGGCGAATTGATTTGTCAAAAGCCGAAGCAGTTATGGATTTAATTTCCTCTGAATCGAATTTATCTTTAAAAAATTCTGTTTCACAGTTGCGTGGATCGGTATATTCGTTGATAAAGAGATTAAGAGAAGAAATAATATACGAAATTGCTTTTATAGAATCGGCATTGGATGATCCGGAACACATTTCTTTGGAAGGATATCCGGAAAAACTTAATGCCAAAGTCAATGATTCTGTCAATGAAATAAAGAAGCTTATTGAATCATGTAATAACGGAAGACTGGTTAAGGATGGTATTAAAACGGTGATTTTGGGAAAGCCGAATGCCGGAAAATCTTCAATGTTGAATTTGCTGACAGGTTATGACAGAGCAATTGTTACGGATATAGCGGGAACTACAAGAGATATTATTGAAGAAAAGATAAGATTGGGAGATGTCAATCTTTGTATAGTAGATACCGCAGGTATAAGAAATACCGATGATATTGTGGAATCAATAGGTGTCAACAGAGCCAAGGCTTATGCGGAAGATGCCGACTTGATATTATATGTTGTTGATTCATCGGTAAATTTGGACGAAAATGATATGAATATTATTTCTATGCTCGAGAATAAAAAGAGTATAGTATTATTTAATAAATCGGATTTATCAAGTAATGTTGATATGGATGAAATTAAGAGTAAACTTCCGAATTCATACATTATAAGGACATCTGCCAAGGATGAAAGCGGAATAAATGAATTGGAAGAGTGCATAATGAATATGTTTACTCTTAATGAAATCGATTCTTCAAATGAGATTATTATTACAAATCAAAGACATAAGGAAGCATTGAATAATGCCATGAATTCTTTACAACAGGTATTGAATTCGATTAGTTTGGGTTTACCGGAAGATTTCTATTCAATTGATTTGATGAATTCTTACGCATCTTTGGGAGAAATTATAGGTGAAGAAGTTTCGGATGATTTGGTTAACGAGATTTTCGGTAAATTCTGTATGGGAAAATAGTAGGACAAAGAAATGGGACAGAATACACTTGTTGAAAATGTGGATATTTGTGTAGTAGGTGCAGGACATGCCGGTTGTGAAGCAGCTTTGGCATGTGCAAGATTGGGATTGGAAACAGTAGTATTTACCGTTTCTGTTGACAGTATTGCCCTGATGCCTTGCAATCCGAATATCGGAGGTTCTTCAAAAGGTCATATTGTAAGAGAAATAGATGCTCTTGGCGGAGAGATGGGTAAGAATATCGACAAGACATTTATTCAGTCAAAGATGTTAAATGTATCCAAGGGTCCTGCAGTTCATTCATTAAGAGCGCAAGCTGACAAATCCGAGTACTCGCGTTCTATGCGAAGAGTTCTTGAGAATCAGGAGCATCTTACAATCAAGCAGGCAGAGGTTACCGAATTGTTGTGGGAAGATTATAAAGATTCCACCGGCAATGATAAGAAGAAAATCACAGGAATTAAAACTTATACAGGTACAACATATCTTTGTAAAGCTGTTGTTCTGTGTACCGGAACTTATTTGAAGGCACGTTGTCTGACAGGAGAGGCAATAACATATACAGGTCCGAACGGACTTCAGCCTGCCAATTATTTAACGGATTCATTACTTAAAATGGGTATTGAAGTCAGAAGATTTAAGACAGGTACTCCTGCAAGAATGGATAAGCGTTCTTTGGATTTTGACAAGATGGAAGAACAAACCGGTGACAGTCCTGTAGTACCGTTTAGTTTTTCGACAGATCCCGATAGTGTACAAAAAGATCAGGTATCGTGTTATTTGACATATACTAACGAAAAGACACATGAGATTATCAGAGCAAATCTTGACAGATCTCCGATATATGCGGGAGTTATTGAAGGTACGGGACCAAGATATTGTCCTTCTATAGAAGATAAGGTAGTTAAGTTTGCCGATAAAAACAGACATCAGGTATTTATTGAGCCTGAAGGATTATATACGAATGAGATGTATGTTTCGGGAATGTCTTCTTCTCTTCCGGAAGATGTACAGTTGGCAATGTACAGAACTGTTCCGGGAATGGAGCATTGTAAAATTGTTAAGAACGCATACGCTATTGAGTATGATTGTATTAATCCTAAACAGCTTTATGCAACATTGGGATTTAAAAATATTTCGGGTTTGTATGCAGGAGGACAGTTTAACGGAAGCAGCGGATACGAAGAAGCTGCAGGCCAGGGATTAATTGCCGGAATTAATGCATCGATGTATTGTCTTAATAAAGAAGAAGTAGTGTTGGACAGATCCCAGGCATATATCGGTGTTTTGATAGATGATCTGGTAACCAAAGACAATTTTGAACCTTACAGAATGATGACTTCCAGAGCAGAATACAGATTATTGCTAAGACAGGATAATGCGGATAAGAGATTGCGGAAGATCGGTTATGATATAGGATTGGTTTCAAAAGAAGATTATCAGGCATTTCTTGATAAACAGGAAATGATTGAAAAGGAAATTGAAAGAGTAAAGAGTGTTAACGTAGGAGCAGCCAAAGCAAATCAGGACATATTGATTTCGTTAGGAACTTCTCCGTTAAGTAAAGGAACTACTTTGGCCGAATTAATGTGCAGACCGGAATTGGATTACGATATGTTGGCTCCCTTGGATGAGGAAAGACCGGTTTTGCCCAAAGCAGTTATTGATGAAGTTCAGATTGAAGTTAAGTATGAAGGATATATCGAAAGACAATTAAGACAGGTCGAACAGTTTAAAAAGATGGAAAAGAAATTGATTCCGTCGGATATAGATTATGATGCTGTTCCGAGTTTGAGAATAGAGGCAAGACAGAAGCTGAAGAATTTCAAACCCGTCTCTGTGGGACAAGCATCAAGAATATCAGGTGTATCTCCGGCAGATATTTCGGTGTTGTTGGTATATTTGGGATCAAAATAGGTAATCGGTTATGAGTAGTTATAGTTTTGATAAATTTGAAACAGGTCTTGAAGAACTTGGTATAGTTTTGACACAGGAACAGTTTGAACAATTCGGATTGTACTACGATTTACTTATTGAGTGGAATTCATTTATGAATTTGACATCCATAACCGATTGGGATGAAGTTATAGTAAAACACTTTTTAGATAGTTTGTCGATAGTTAAAGCTGTATCAAATATGACACAGGTGTCATATTCATTAATTGATGTTGGTACAGGTGCGGGTTTTCCGGGTATACCTATTAAGATTGCTTTTCCGAATACTAAAGTTGTCCTATTGGATTCATTAAATAAGCGTATCAACTTTTTGAATGAAGTTATTGATAAACTGGGATTGAATTCAATTGAAACATATCATGGTCGTGCAGAAGATTTCGGACATAATGAGAAGTTTCGTGAATCATTTGATATATGTGTTTCGCGAGCTGTAGCTAACTTGTCAGTATTAAGTGAGATATGCATACCTTTTGTTAAAGAGGGTGGTATCTTTGTTTCATATAAATCTGAAAAATCCGGAGAAGAATGTGAACTTGCCGATAATGCCATAAAAGTATTGAGCGGAAAGTTAAAGGATAACATTAACTTCAATCTCCCATTATCTGATTTGAACAGAAATCTGTTAGTAATAGAAAAGATTGGTTCTACTTCAAAGAAGTATCCGAGAAAAGCCGGGGTACCTTCAAAGAATCCATTGTAGCAGTATTTGTTTTGACTTTTATTATCATTTTAATTATTATTTTGTCATGAAGAATAAAGAGTTATTTGAAGATTTATATTATTCATACTTATCAAAGAAGAAAGAACTTTGTAATGAAATTCTGAAAAATGATAACAGAATTTCGGAGATAGATAAGTTCTTATCTGAAGTTGAAGATAAAGACAGAGATTTGAAGATATTCAGTCCCTTTGATATTGATTCCGTATATGAAGGAAGGATTCAGAACGAAAAGGAGACCAAAGAGAGCTTAAAGAAAAGTAATGATGATATGCTTTCTTTAGTCAAACATTTGGATAAAAGAATTTCTCAGTTTAAGGAATTATTAGATGATGAAGAAAAGGAATCTGAGAAAATCGACAATTCTGAAAATATGGAATTTGAAGTGTCCGTATTGAATATTCAGGAAAAGGAAAGATCAAGGATTGCTACCGAACTTCATGACACAACGGTTCAAAATCTTGTACATTTAATTCATTCTTTGGAATTATGTTCCAAGTTCATTGACCAGGATCCGATTAGGGCCAAGCTTGAAATTGAATCGTGTTCGAAAAATCTGAAATCAACAATTAATGAAATCAGGGAAACAATTTTTAATTTGAAGCCAATGTCATTTGCGGATTTAGGATTTGTTAAATGTATTAATGATTTCATGAATAATATGATGGTTCAATATCCGGCTGTTCAGTTTGAATTTGAAGTTGATGAAATAGGTGATTCTCCTGATATCAATATTTCAACATTCAGAATAATACAGGAATGTGTATTGAATTCTTTGAAACATAGTCAGTCATCTGATTTAGTGTTACACGTGAAACATATAGACAGTAATTGTGAAATCAGTGTAATCGATCATGGAATAGGATTTGATCCTGAAAGTATTTCAGATAATCATTTCGGATTATCGATAGTTAAGGAAAGAGTAGTTCTATTAAAGGGTAGTATTAATATAGATTCGAAACCAGGTGTTGGAACGGTAATACATATTATTATTCCTCTTGTATAGATTAGTAATGTAGTGTTTTGAAAGTGAGAATATATTATGGCAATAAAAGTAATGATTGCAGATGACCATTCTTTAATTCGTGAGGGTATCAAACAATTATTGGAATTGGATGGTTCTATAGAAGTAGTTGCACAAGCTGCAGATGGAATGGAATGTATGAACGTTCTTGATAATATTACTCCCGATGTACTTCTTCTGGATATTAATATGCCAAATATGAATGGCATGGATGTATTGACAGAATTGAGAAAACAGAAGAGTGATTTAAAGATATTAATTCTTACGGTTCATAATGAAGTTGAGTATCTGGTTAAGGCAATGGATATCGGTGTTAATGGATATGTCTTAAAGGATTCGGGTTCTGCAGAATTAATTGATGCAATCAATAAAGTATATAACGGTGAACAGTATATTGAGTCGGGTCTCATTCCGGCAATGAATTCAAGATTGATTAATCGTGATATTGATAAAGAAAGAATTGAATCATTGACTAAGCGTGAGATTGAGATTCTGAAACAAATTGCAGGTGGTAGATTTAATAAAGAAATTGCAGACAGTTTGAATATTACAGAAAGAACTGTTAAGAATCATATTTCAAATCTGTTTAAGAAGATAGATGTAAATGATAGAACGCAAGCTGCTGTTTTTGCTATAAGAAATAATCTTGTGAATTTGTATTAGTTGGTTCTCTAGTCACAAGAAATAAGTTACCAATAAGATCGAGATCAATTGTGATTTCGATCTTTTATTTATGTGATAAAGCATCGAGCGGATATTGTGCTTGTACAGATATCCATTTGAACGGTAGCGTACAATCGAGTAGTGAGAGTCAGTCTACTCGATTTTTGTAATCTGCGGAAGATATATAAGAATACTCTAAGTTTATTTGTATTGATACAATATGTAGGTTAATGAAGAGCTTTGTTTCACGTGAAACATATTGTGGCTGGAAGTATTTGTTACACAAGATTTAGTGAGATGTTGTTTCACGTGAAACATTATATAGTGTAATAGTCGTGAAACAAAGTGATGTCATGTAACTGTGAAACATTTCAAATAGTAGAAATAATGTCTAGATGTTGTGTAGGATGGTTTGAATAGCTGTAAGTTCATGTGTATTGTATGCCCCATAATCCCGGATACAGAAAGTGTTTTTCTAATCACTTCTCAATTTGCTCTATTCATAGCAGACGGAACCGCAGCATTGGGCATCCATGCCCAAATTGCTGCTAAGTCGGACATCCTGTCTGACTTTTCCTGACAATGAAGAAGTGATAAGAAAAAGCAACTTTCTTCCTCAAGGATTATGGAACGTACAATACACAAGTAACTAAAGTTATTTAGAAGTGATAGGTATAAGTATTTGGATTGAGAGTATGGTATGGAAGTAGCTTGAGCTATTTAGAAGTGATGGATACTGATATTGTGAAAATTGCATTTGGAGGATTTCTCTGAGAAGGAAAGAAGCATTGTCTTAGTGTTTCCTCTATATCAGGGTAATCAGGACAGGATGTCCTGATTAGCAGCAACTTGGGCATGGATGCCCAATGCTGCGACCCGTACGTATTAAGCAAGTATATTTGGAAACACTTAGAAAATGCACTTTCCGCATCTTGAAATCATTCAAATGCAATATTCACAATACTTGCATTCTTGGTAACGCAATTTTCAAAATGCTTGCATTCTCGATAATGCAATATTCATAACACATCTTCACAAATCTCAACTCCTCTCCGATAATAGTATTGTACAAGGATGTATATTTCAAAACCCGGAGGGTAACAATATGACCATAGGCGAAGCCAAGCATCTATATATTGATAAGTGCAATGAATATAGAGACGCACTTAACGAAATTTCCAAAAGAAGGACAGAACTGGAGAAGAAAATCCGTCTTAATCCAAACAGCAAATCAGAGTACGATGATGAAGCTGCAATTCTAGAACTGTCATATAATTCCATTAAAGAAAAACAAGAAGAATATGAGAAATGTCGTGACAGCATTTATGAGCAAGAATCATTCTATGCCAATTTGAAATCTACCGAACAGCAGGTAGATGCTGCTAAGGAATATGGTAAAGAAATGACTCGATTAATGGAAGTTGCAAGAAGACTGATAAAGGGTGATATTGTTCCGGCTTCCGATGAGAAGAAACTCATGGATTTTAACCATGAATTGTATGTGGCATGCAAGCAGATGCAGGCTATGGCACAAGAGCATGAGGAAGATGATACACTGTGGGATGATGAAGAGGAGAACGAGTTCGAAGATCCTATTGAATATGCGGATAGTCAGACAGCGGTAATTGAAGATAGTGCGATGCAAAGTTCCGCTTCGGAAGATGCCGTGTCCTCGGTCGGTTCCAATTTTGATATTACGATATGAAAATCTGATATTTGTGATATACTTGACATGATATGCATTGGAGGTTGAATCAATGGAAAATCTATCAAGTATTGAATATTATTCTACATGTCCTGCTTGCGGAGCAGCCTCAGGTAATAAAGATGTATGTGAGTATTGCGGAGCATCCTTAATTAAGAAGAAAACTTTTCAAAAAAGTACAACCAATTCTTTGGAAGAACAGTTTGAGGAAGAGGATAGAAATATTCCCATGTTCAAAGGAAAAAGCTGTAACAAAGATACTTTTCTGTTATTGTTCTCATTAATATTCGGAGGATGTTTCTTAATTGTCCCGATAATTGCACTATCAATATTCTTATCCACAGGTTTAATGGAAATCTGGGTTTTGCCAATGATGTTGCTCTTTATGGTAATCGGTGCATGTTCGTTCATTCCGCTTATTCTTTCAACGGTACGCAGAAGTAAATGCAAAAATTCTCCGGTATTGCAGGGAATTGTCAGAGGATATGCGGATGGTTCCATAATAATCAACGGAAAACCGGTACAAATGGTAAAGATACTTGTTAATCTTCCTTCCGGACCGAAGATAGCATTGATCAATTTGTCGGACAGTACCAAGCCTTATGTAGTCGGTTCATCAATCGGAATAAGGAATTATCAAAGGTATTTCTTAATAGAAGACAGTAGTCAATCATTTATGTAATTAAAAGAGTTATGTGTTTATAAATATGATTCGGGTTTAACTCGAGTCATATTTTTTTAATATGCAATGGAATATGACAGATTTTAGTGATATAATCATATGGCAATTATTTTGAGAGAAGAGTTAAAGCCCATAGAGAATATGTAAAGGAGAAATAATGGGAAAAGTAATAGCTATCGCAAATCAAAAGGGCGGTGTAGGTAAGACCACCACTGCTATCAATCTTTCAGCATCTTTAGCTCAAAAAGGTAAAAAAGTTCTGGTAATTGATACAGATCCTCAGGGAAACACAACAAGTGGATTTGGTGTTGATAAGAATAATATAGAAAACACGGTTTATGAATTGATGTTGGGAGAATGTTCCATTAAAGAATGTATTATTCCCAATGTTTTTGAAAACGTTTCAATAATAGCTTCAAATGTTAATTTGGCAGCTGCAGAAATCGAACTTATAGGTGTCGACAAGAAAGAGTTCATTCTTAGAAATGAAGTTGACTGGATAAAGGATGATTATGACTATATTATGATTGATTGTCCTCCTTCTTTGAGCATGTTGACTATAAATGCCATGACAACAGCCGATTCGGTATTGGTTCCTATTCAATGTGAGTATTATGCATTGGAAGGATTGAGCCAATTGATTCACACCGTTAATCTTGTTAAGGAAAGACTTAGTCCAGACCTTGATATGGAAGGCGTTGTATTTACGATGTATGATTCCAGAACCAATCTTTCCGAGCAGGTAGTTGAGAATGTTAAAGAAAATCTTTCTCATAAAGTATTTAAGACAATGATTCCCAGAAATATAAGATTAGCCGAGGCACCCAGTTACGGAATGCCGATTTGCGTATATGACGGAAAATCGGCAGGAGCAGAGGCTTATTTCAATCTGGCAGACGAAATCATTAATTCATAACACACGTTATCTAACAAGGAGATTCTTATGGCAATTAAACGAGGATTGGGAAAGGGACTTGATTCAATCATTCCTTCAACAGCTACCAAAACAGCACCAAAAGCAGAGAACAATTCGGTTTCCAAAGAAGGAACCAAAACCGGTGATGCCATTACAATGGTTAAAATCGGTAAGTTGAAAAATAACGAAGATCAGCCTCGTAAAAAGTTTGATGATGATGCAATAGAAGAATTATCTGAATCTATCAAGCAATACGGAATCATTACACCTTTAGTTGTTCAGGACAGAAAAACCTATTATGAAATAATTGCCGGTGAAAGAAGATGGCGTGCAGCCATGAAGGCCGGTCTTAAGGAAGTTCCGGTAATAATTAAAGATTATTCCGATTTGGAGATAGCTGAGATTTCTTTGATTGAAAATATTCAAAGAGAAGATTTGAATCCCATTGAAGAAGCTTTGGCATATAAGCGTTTGATAGAAGAATTCAAGTTGAAGCAGGATGAAGTTGCCGAAAGAGTATCAAAGAGCAGAACCGCAGTAACAAATTCGATGAGATTATTGAAATTGTCGACACAGGTTCAGCAAATGGTAATTGATGATCAGATATCTACGGGACATGCGAGAGCTTTGATTTCCGTAGAAGATATGGATAAGCAATACGAGCTTGCTCAACAGGTGTTTGATGAAAAGCTTAGTGTAAGAGATGTAGAGAAACTTGTTAAGAATCTTGGTGTAACCAAAGTAAAGAAGTCAACCAAGACAGTAGATAAGAGTCTTCAGGCAATTTATGATGATATAACCGAGAAATTGAAGCAAAAGCTTAATACCAAGGTAAGTATTTCTCCTTCATCCAAAAACGATGGTTCGGGTAAATTGGAGATAGAATTTTATTCGCACGACGAATTGGAAAAGATAATGGATTTATTGAATAAAGCAAAGTAGGTAGAAGATGGGAAGTACATTTTTATCAAATATAGGATTGGGAAATATTGATCTTGGAATAGTAATTCTTGCAATGATAGTGGTTTTGATAGTTATTTTGGTTATCACTATCATGAATTCGTTGAAAATAGGAAGATTCACCGCCAAATACGAATCCTTTATGAAAGGAAGATCTGCCAAAAGTCTTGAAGAAGAAATAGCTATGATGTTCGAAGAGAACAGAGCTATGAAGGCAGAGATAACTCAGAATAAGAGAGATATTAAGAGTATTTACAAGCAATTGTCCAAAGCATATCAAAAGCTCGGCTTCGTAAAGTATGATGCTTTTGAGCAGATGGGCGGCAAACTGAGTTTTTGTATTGTGATGCTTGATGAAGAAGACAACGGATTCTTACTTAATTCGGTTCATAGTAATGACAGCAACTATTCGTATGTTAAGCGAATTGTAGAAGGAAAGTGTAAGCAGGAACTCAGTGGCGAAGAACTTAGTGCATTAAATAAGGCTTTGCAGGGGGAAGCTAATGAAACTAATCAAGGTTAATGAATTAAAAGGCGGAGAAATACTGGCCAAACCTATCATTACCACTGATTATAAGATTCTTCTGTCCGAGGAAACGGTATTGAGGGCGGAATATCTTGATAAACTTACGGAGTTGGGAATTTCGGAAGTTTATATTAAAGATAAAGACCACGTTCATGTACAGGAAGTAGTATTACTAAAATCCGAAGTCGAAGAATCGTTTAAGAAAAAAGTCAAAGAAGTTTTGGAAAAACATACATATTCCAATAACGAAGAATTGATACAGTTATCAACCACAGCAGATGGAATTATCAACAGCATATTAAGCGAAGATAAGGTGGTTGAAAGAATTTACGATATCAAAGAAAAAAGTGCCGATATATATGAGCATTCAATAGCATTGTGTTCATTGTCCACCATAACAGCACTTAAACTTAACTATTCTAAAGAACAGGTACACGATATCGGTGTCGGAAGTTTGTTACACGATTTAGGTTTAAGATATTTAACAATTCCTTATGAGAATCAGGAAATAGAATCCTTATCCAAAGTAGAAAAAGGGGAGTATATGAAACATCCTGTCTACGGCTATTCGGCAATTAAGGATGAAAGCTGGTTATCGGATATTTCCAAGGGTATTGTTCTTTATCACCATGAATGTTTGGATGGAAGCGGATATCCGTTGCATGCAACTCAGTTTTCCAAAGAGGTTCAGGTTGTTACCGTTTGTGACACTTTTGATGAATTGATAAGCGGAATCGGAAGAAAAAGAGTTAAAGTCCGGGAAGCGGTTGAATATCTTCGTTCTTTTAAAGGAACAAGATATTGTACGGAAGCAGTAGATGCTTTACTTGCATTCACGGCAGTGTTTCCTGTAGGAAGCATGGTTCTGTTATCCGATGGAACTACGGGAAAGGTAGTCAGACAGAACAAAGATTTTTCCGACAGACCCGTGGTTTTGTTGAATAAGGACATTAGAGGAAATATAATACCCAGAGGAAAAGAAATTGATCTGGTTAAGGTAAATAATATTTTTATAGAAAAGGAGCTAGTGTAAATCATGATTGATATTAAATTCTTAAGAGAGAACCCTGATGCGGTTAAGGAGAACATTAAGAAGAAATTTCAGGATGATAAATTGCCTTTGGTAGATGAAGTAATCGAATTGGATGCAGCTTCACGTGCGGCAAAGCAAGAAGCAGACGATCTTCGTAATAAGAAAAACGTAATTTCCAAAGAAATCGGAGCATTGATGGCTCAGGGCAAGAAAGAAGAGGCTCAGGCTAAAAAGGAAGAAGTTGCGGCATTTTCTAAGCGTCTTGTTGAACTTGAAGAAAAGGAAAAGGAATATTCCGAAAAAGTTACCAAGATAATGATGGTTATTCCGAATATTATAGATCCTTCCGTTCCTATCGGAAAAGATGACAGTGAAAACGTTGAAGTAACCAAATACGGCGAGCCCGTTGTTCCGGAATTCGAGGTTCCGTATCATACGGACATTATGGAAAGATTTGACGGAATCGATATTGATGCGGCAGGTCGTGTTGCAGGAAACGGTTTCTACTATTTGATGGGTGATATTGCAAGATTACATTCGGCTATCATCAGCTACGCAAGAGACTTCATGATAGACAGAGGATTCACATATTGTATACCTCCTTACATGATTCGTTCAAATGTAGTTACCGGTGTAATGAGTTTCGCAGAGATGGATGCAATGATGTATAAGATAGAAGGAGAGGATCTTTTCCTTATCGGTACATCGGAGCACTCAATGATAGGTAAGTTTATCGATCAGATAATACCCGAAGAGCAGTTGCCCAAGACTTTGACAAGTTATTCTCCTTGCTTCAGAAAGGAAAAAGGAGCACACGGTATTGAAGAAAGAGGCGTATACAGAATACATCAGTTCGAAAAGCAGGAAATGATAGTTGTTTGTAAGCCTGAAGATTCAAAGATGTGGTTTGATAAACTTTGGCAGAATACGGTTGATTTCTTCCGCACAATGGATATACCGGTCAGAACTTTGGAGTGTTGTTCCGGAGATCTTGCCGATTTGAAGGTTAAGTCATTCGACGTTGAGGCATGGAGCCCTCGTCAGAAGAAGTATTTCGAGGTAGGAAGTTGTTCTAACCTTGGAGATGCACAGGCAAGAAGACTTAAAATCAGAGTTCAGGCAGAAGACGGAAGCAAATATTATGCTCATACACTGAATAATACATGTGTTGCACCTCCGAGAATGTTGATTGCATTCCTGGAAAACAATTTACAGGCTGACGGATCTGTTAAGATTCCAGAAGCATTACGTTCTTACATGGGTGGGAAAGAGATACTTGTTCCTACAAAATAGGAGACTTTAATGCACAAATTCATGCGTGCCATAGGCTTTAGTCAATTGAATAACCGAAAAGAAATTCAAAAGCTTGTCACGGATGTAATTGTGGAAGGACCGATTCGCTCATATACATCTTTAGATAATGATACCGTTGTTGCAACATTTTCCAGGGAAGTTGCTCCGGGAATAGGATTGACGGTTGTGGGAGAATTTGATGAAGATGATCAGTTTTCTTATGATTATTTTTATCCTTACGTTGAAGCAACGACCGTAAGTACCGAAGAGGATGTTACTATCGAAAGACATGCGGCTACGGAAAGCTTCGCGGGAGTGTTTGAAGATGTTCGTATGGGAATAACGGTAATCTTCTATTTGCAGAATATGATTCCTTACATTAAAGCTTCAAGGTCCGAACAGCTTCCGATGCAGGGTGTAACTTTATCTTTGTCGGCATTGGCTTTGGATGGTACAATATTAATGCCACTTAAAAAAACGGCCAAAGATATCGTAAATAATCATCAGGCCAGTAAATCCAGAGAAAAGCTTATTATGGCGGCTCGATTGGGTGATGAGGAAGCAATTGAGAATCTTACGCTCAATGATATGGATACGTATACAACGATAGCACAACAGATTCAAAAAGAGGATGTGTTTACGTTGGTTGATACATATTTTATGCCTTATGGTGTCGAATGTGACCAATATTCGGTTTTGGGAGAAATATTGGAATTCGAAGAAACACAAAACAGTATTACTCACGAGAAGCTTTATCATATGCAGATTTCATGCAATGATATGATAATGCAATTGTGTGTAAATAAAGATGACGTATTCGGAGAACCGGCTGTAGGTCGTAGGTTCAAAGGAAACGTTTGGTTACAGGGAAAAATCAATTTCCCGATGTCTTCTTAGTTAAATGGATATAACGGGTCCCTCCTAAGGATCAATTGGGGGTTCGATTCCCTCAGGAGACGTTATCATTTTTAGTTGGAGAGAATATGTCTGGGCGAATAATTCTAACCGGTGGCGGAACAGCAGGACATGTAACACCAAATCTGGCTTTGCTTCCATATCTAAAAGAGCAAGGCTTCGAAGTGGCCTACATAGGATCCTATAATTTCATTGAGAGTCGATTAATTCCCGAAGCAGGTATACCGTATCATGGAATATCAACGGGAATGTTCAGAAGATATAAGACGCTTAAGAATTTAACGGACCCTTTTAAGGTTATCAAAGGAATTTTTCAAGCCAAAAAGATAATAAAGGAATTTAAGCCTGATGTCATTTTTTCAAAAGGTGGTTACGTGGGAGTTCCCGTAGCTTATGCGGCAAAGTTGTGTCGCGTTCCGGTAGTTTTGCACGAATCGGATATGACACCGGGACTTGCCAACAAACTGTGTCTTCCCATGGCTAAAAAAATATGCTGCAATTTTCCGGAGACACTTAAGCTGCTACCTGCAAAGAAGGCTGTGCTTACGGGTTCCCCAATAAGAACGGAACTTTTGACAGGCAATGCAACTTTGGGTCGTCAGATGTGCGGATTCGTTGTGTCCAAACCATCGATTATGGTTATCGGAGGTTCCCTCGGAGCTGCTTCCGTTAATCAGGCAGTAAGGGAAGCTTTGCCACAACTGTTGAAAGATTTTCAGATTGTTCATATATGCGGAAAAGGCAAATTGGATGAATCACTGAACAAAACACAAGGATATGTTCAATTCGAATATATAACGGAAGGTTTGAATAATCTGTTTGCCATGGCTGATTTGGTTATTTCAAGAGCCGGCGCAAATTCAATTTGTGAAATACTTGCACTTAAGAAGCCGAATCTCCTTATTCCGCTTTCGAAAGCTTCAAGAGGCGATCAGATACTGAATGCCAAGTCATTTGAAGCTCAGGGATATTCAATGGTTTTGGATGATGCCGAGTGCAATGCGGAGCATTTGGTAGAGAAGGTTACCGAGTTGTATTTCCTGCGTCAAACATATATCGATAACATGGAAAAGTCCGGTCAGACGAATGCTATTAAGACCATTTTGGATGTAATAAACAAAGTAAAGAAATAATAAATGCTGTTTAATTCCTATATTTTTATCTTCATATTTTTACCGGTTACCCTTTTGGGATATTTCGGATTAAATCATTATAAGCGCTATGAGTTATCCAAACTGTTCTTGGCGCTTATGTCTTTGTGGTTCTATGCGTACTTTAACACGTATTATTTGGCGGTTATTGTCGGTTCCATATTAGTTAATTACTTATTGAGTTTCATAATCAGTCGTTTTGAAAACAAAGAGAGCAGTCGTCCTGATTTGAGGCGAACTGTATTTTTGTTGACAGGTATCATTTTGAACCTGGCGGTTTTCATTTACTTTAAGTATCTTGATTTCATCATTGAAAACATAAACCTGCTTTTTAGTTCACATTTTAGATTGCATAACATACTTCTTCCTTTGGGAATCAGTTTCTTCACTTTCCAACAGTTATCGTTTGTGATTGACAGAGCAAGAGGAAAGGCCAAGCATTACGGTTTTATTAATTACATTACTTTCGTGACATTTTTCCCACAGCTCATAGCCGGTCCCATAGTTTTGTACGAAGAGATGATGCCGCAATTTGAGGATATTGATAACAAAAAATTCAATTCCGATAATTTTTCGAAGGGCATAATGATGTTTGTAATGGGACTTTCAAAGAAAGTTCTTCTTGCGGATGTTTTGGCGGGAGTGGTTAATTATGGTTTCAGCCGGGCCTTATATTTGGATACAACCTCCACCTTGCTTATGATTTTGGCATATACCTTCCAAATATATTTTGATTTTTCGGGTTATTCCGATATGGCCATCGGACTTGGAAGGATGTTTAACATTAATCTTCCGGTTAACTTCAATTCTCCGTACAAGGCCTGTTCTGTTAAGGAATTATGGCAAAGATGGCATATCACGTTATCAAGATTTTTCATCAAATATGTCTATATACCGATGGGAGGTTCAAGAAGAGGAAGAGCCCGTACACTGTTTAACATCTTTATGGTATTTTTCTTAAGCGGAATATGGCACGGAGCAAACTGGACTTATATAGCATGGGGAACCATGCAGGGCCTTTTGGTGGTTTTCGACAATTTGGGTATTATCGGTGTCAAAGGTTCCAATGATAAGATAGAGGCAAAGATAAAGATTCCCCGCTCAATAGGTTGGATTTTTACCTTCGGCTTTTTCAATTTGTCGTTGATTTTCTTCGGAAGCGACAGTATAGCTACAGCTTTGCAATTATTTAAAAATATATTTGCTTTCCACAATACAGGTTATCTTCCTAAATTGGCGGCCAATCTGAATATTCCCGAAACATACGTGATTTCGAAATTCATCGATATGAAGATGCCGCAGTACAACAATATGCTGTATGTAATTATTTTCATTGTTTTACTGATAATTTCGGCTTTGATAATCAGAGGAAAGAATGCAATGGAAATTACCGAAAGTTCGAAGTTTTCTACGAAAAGCGCATTGTGGGTATCAGTATTGCTCGTATGGTGTATTATCAGCTTTTCGCAGGTAAGTACGTTTATATATTTCAATTTCTAAGCGTATATGTTTGAGATTTTATGAATAAAAATAAAGTATCCGACAACTTCATAAAGAAATTTGCGATATGTACGATAGTGCTGCTGTTTTTGGCAGCAGGTATTGTTATTTTGTTTGATCCTTTTTTTCATTATCATAAGCCGCTTGAGTTTTTGAAGGCGGTTCTGTGGGAGAAGGAATATCAGGTACCGGGAACATTGGATCATTTTGATTATGATGCCGTGATAGCGGGTTCTTCCGTTGCGGAAAACTATAACAACAGATGGTTTGACGAGCGTTTCGATTGCAAATCTGTTAAAGCTATCAGATCATACGGTGCAACGGCTGATTTATGCTATTTCATTAATCGGGCATATGAAAGTCATGATTTAAAATATGTATTTTTGAATATTGATCCTTCGTCACTGACACAGGAGATTCACACAACTTTTGAAGAGACAGGTTCTCCGATGTATCTTTATGACAAGAATCCTCTTAATGATGTTGAATATCTTTGGAACAAAGATGTAATTTTTGAAAGAATCCCCTATATGTTGGCCACTTCATTTATGAAGGATTATGATGAAGGAACTTCTTATAATTGGGCACAGTGGAAGGCTTTTAACAAAGAGACGATTCTCTATCACTACATTCAAAAAGCCAAAACAGAGGAAATGAAAGCTGAAAACTTCTTTGATGAATTGTCTGCTGAGAATATCAAGCTTGTAACGGATATCGTCGAATCACATCCGACGACGCAGTTTTATATCTTTATTCCTCCGTATTCCATTCTCTGGTGGGACAATATGTATCGTGAGGGAGAAACTTTGTGTTATCTGGAGGCCGAAAAGAAGGCGCTTCTTACGTTGTTGAATTATGATAATGTCAGGATTTTCAATTTCCAAAATGCGGAAGATGTAGTCTACAATCTTGATAATTATACGGACAGTCTTCACTTTAGCCCGGAAATTAATGAATTCATGTGTGAATGCCTAAAGAACGGTACATATGAACTTAAGTCAAAAGAGGAAGTGGAAACTTCCATTGAAAAAGTTAAAGCTTATGCACTTACTGCTGCCGAGTACACGGAACGTGAGTATAAGGACGAAATTAAGGTTGAGGTAATTACAGACTCGG
>JAZUFE010000027.1:0-77077 GCA_045640525.1 Lachnospiraceae bacterium
TTCTGCGCGAAGCGTTACAGATAATAACCCAATATTAAGTGTCGCGTCCAACACTTTATTGGGCCAAGGTTGTCACCCTGGACGGACTAATGGGCGTTGCCCCTTAACCCCACAAGACGTTTCACCCTTGACCAGACCGGACCTTGTCCTGGACCTACCAGGCTTTCCACCTGGACCCGAGCGGGAACTATCCCTGCACCCAGGCAAAGGCTCTGCCCTTGCATCCTGGCGGAGTCTTGCTCCTGCACCACGCTAAAAACTATCGCCTTCCGCACAAATAAAAAAAGCAACAAATCATTATTGTGCACGGTAATGATTTGTTGCTTTATATTTGTTTTTATCTACAAGCTATATCTCTTGCGACTATAACAATATCACACCTTTTTTCTTTTGAAAAGGGACAAATGGTGTCGACTTTGTGTCGTCGATGTGTTGTGTCTTTAATTATGCCACTTTCCCTTCCTCCAAAAAACTCAAAGTTCTTTCCTTCAAGAGCTTCTTCAAATCTCTTATTTTACCTTTAGCAGTTTCATAAGCAATTGTTCGCTCTGCTGCAATTCCTTGAAGATCAATTTCTCCCATAATATACCTGCGAAGCAATTCTTCATCTTTACCGCCAATGCTATTAAGAGCATTGGCAAAAATTCGAAAATCAATTCTCATTGCTATGTAGTTCTTGTAAGAATCTAAAATATAATCCGGAAGTTCTTCATCCTCAAATACAAAATCTATTGCCTCTCCCTTGCTCATGCATTCAGAGATGCGATTTATCAGGCTGTTTCTATTTAGACTATTATAATACTTACAATACTTCTCCCAATGATTCTTCATCATAAAACTTTCAATCATATAAATAACGCAGTGTCTCTCACAGCTTAATATATTTTTGTAATTATGATAATACTCATATAAGAACTCGAATCTTTCTATTCTGCTAACACTACAGTTGACATTATATCTCTTCTTCTCATTTTCATCCCTCTTTTTACATTCCAAACATTTGTTCGTATATTATAATATAATATATTGTGAATGAAAAGATAAAATAGTATAAAACCAAAGAACTAATAATAACAACTTGATCCTGAGCAAATATTTTTCTTTCCTTACCTGATTATCATTAGTTACCTGAACTCTTATAATACTTAATACTAAACCTCCAGAAAAGATATGCCAACATATACAGCACAATTCCCACAAAAGGCGCGATATACATAAATATTTCAGAATATGCTGCCATATCGTCCTTACGAAGAATAAATTGAGCAGGGAAATAATTTACAAAAGCAAACGGAACAATGAAGGTCATAACAAACTGTATCGCCTTATGGAAAATGCTCATAGGATAACCTGAAAATTTGCGCATATTCCAGTAGAATACTTCCTTAAGCATATTTGTTTCAAGCAGATATATATTAAGAGTAGCCAAGAAAAGAAAAATGGCTCCCTGAATCAGCACACCACCAATTATTGCGAATACATAATACAGTACTCTGAGTGGAGTCCAAACCACCCCTAGCTTTGCTGCCGAAATTACAAATAATAATATTCCTAATCCACCGTGGCCCACTGCTGCAAACCAGTCTGCGTTTGCAAATATCAGCTGAAACAAAAGTCCTCTCGGCCTCAGAATATATCTGTCAAAACTGCCGTCTCGAACTGTATGCCCAAAGTCTCTTAATCCGGTGAAAAAAATGATAAGTATTCCATATGTCATATATACCAGGCTGAACAGTAACAGCATTTCATATATATTCCAGCCATTGATACTATCGAATTTCGTCAGTGTAAAATAGATGACAATTATACTTGTTGCTTCTCGCATAAATACAGCCAGCGAACGCAAAATAGCATCTACTTTATATTGAAACCAAGAACGGAATATCATCTTTGTATAGGTCGCAGAAAGCTTTATTATATCATTTTTCATTATATCAACCTCCCTGCACAACCATTTTCTTTTGCCCCTTAATCCAGAGCAGCTTACCAATAATCATCAATACTAAAATCCAAACAATCTGTTTTACAAAGCACATTCCGATTTCCGCCGCACCGATGTTTCCAAGGTATATCTGTACCGGCGAAAAATAGATTGATGCAAAGGGTGTAAAGTTAATTACCCCGCTCATCCATTTAGGCATAAACCACAACGGTATCATGGAGCCCGACAAAACATTGATGAATACATTTTTAATTGTCATAATGGCCCACACATTTATGAGCCAGAAAGAAAGCATCTGGAACATAAAGCTGATGCTCCAAAGAACTCCGTAACCTAAAATTGCGCTTAGTATAAACAATACAAAGTTTCCGGCTCCTGCAGGTGCTTCCATGCCAATAAAGAAAATGGCTAAAAGCAGTGCCGGTATAAAATGAAATATCAGCTTAAAGACAGCTGTCCCGAGATTTGTTGCCAACATTCTTCCGTGAAAGCTGACAGGCAGTAGCATCTCGGTAGCTATACTGCCGTTGTTAATCCTGCTTGAGAGGTAAAAATCGTCTACGGCAAAGAAGGATTCAAGGCCCAGCGACAGAATGAAATTGGTTGTCACCATGGTCATTGTTATTCCGTCAACCGCTTCTCTTGTTCCATACAGCGATTTATATATCTCCACAAAGATAAACAGCCTTATCATCGTATTGAGAATTCCCATCCAATGATCCAGCCTGTATGCACTTTTACTCAAAAAGCTTTTTTTCGCAAAAGCCAGATAAGGTGTCAGTCCCATTCTCACACCTCCCCGTTGTACATCTTCTGAATAATGCTTTCGATTTCAGGCTCATTTACGGTTACGTCTTTTACATTATAAGTATCGAGGATTGTATGCATAAGTCTGTTAACGTCCACCACCTGATTATCAAAGGTAAAGCTGTATTTTCTGTTATCCTGCTTTTCGATAATTACGTCCTTTATGGAAGCAACCTCCATATCCTGATTCATCTCTGCGATAAGCTGTCTGGTGGTTCCGTACTTGCTCCTTATTTCTGCCAACGAGCCGTCATACATTATTTTTCCCTTGTCAATAATGATGATTCTTTTGCAGGTCTGTTCGATATCTTGCATATCGTGTGTAGTAAAAAGCATGGTAACGTCATCCTGCTCGTTCAGTTCTTTAATGAACTTACGAATGGTTTCTTTTCCGATGATATCTACTCCGATGGTAGGCTCGTCAAAAAAAACAATCTGTGGGGAATGCAATAATGCAGCAACTATATCAGAGCGCATTCTTTGTCCCAAAGACAATTGTCTGACCGGTTGATTTATAAATCCTCCCATATCAAGCATTTCAACGAATCTGTCTAGATTCTTTTTATATAAATCATCCGGAATTCTATAAATAGCACGAAGCAGTTCAAAACTGTCAATTACGGGAAGATCCCACTGTAACTGTGATTTTTGTCCAAATACTACACCGATTCCTGCAACATAGTCTTTTCTCTGCTTATAAGGAACGTATCCGTTTACATTGATTGTACCGTTGTCCGGGCAAAGAATTCCCGACAGCATCTTTATAGTGGTCGATTTGCCTGCGCCGTTAGGTCCTATAAATCCCACCATCTCTCCTTTTTCTATAAAGAGGCTTATGTCCCTGACCGCTTCTTTTTTCTCAAATTTGGGTACAAACATATTTGCAATCATCCCCGGAATTCCTGCACTTCTTTTACTTACCTTGAAGGTTTTGGAAACATTTTCAACTTCTATAAAACTCATTTTCTTCTCCTTACTCTCAGTGTCACTTTCTGCTATCATCAGCCGTTCTCACTTATTGCTTTTACAGTCTTGATACTTTCGGACAAATCTTCCTGCTTAATATGAACAGATTTTATCTTTGTACAGCTTAATATATGTTCTATAACTTCCTTGGATGTAACATGATTGCTGTTGTAACGAATCTGTATTTTGTCGTTATCTATGCGATACTGCTCAATCTCCAAATCGGACAGATCCGGCAGACGGCCTTCATATTGGACAAAGCACTCATCCATTGGTATGAAGCGTTTATGAAGCTCTTCTATATCTCCGTAAAATACAACCTGACCCTCATTTAATAAAATAATTCTGTCTGCCACATTCTTTATGTCTTCCATATTGTGAGAAGCAATTATCACCGTACTTCCTTCTCTTTGGCACTTACGAACCATTTCATAGAAGGCCTCCTTACCGTTTTGGTCCAAACCAAGGCAAGGTTCATCGATCAGATAGAGCTTCGCATCTCTGCAAAAAATCGTTCCAAGCTCAGCTCTTCTTCTCATACCAAATGAAAGGTCTGTTACTTTCAAATCCATATATTTTTCAAAGTCCAGTGCTTCGGAAACACTTCTTAATCTGTCATCAAATTCACTTTTTTTAAGCCCATACATTATAGGAATTTTGTTGAAGTAATCCCTTAAATTCTCTTTTTCATCAAAAACTGGTACTTTTGCAAATAAAGCTGCCGTTTCTCGCAATGTCGCTATATTTTTACCCAGAGGATTACATCTATTAACATAGATTTCTCCTGATTCAGGCTGAAGCAATCCTGCTAAAAGTTTCAAAAAAGTCGTCTTTCCAGAACTAGAGGCACCAATCACCCCAACAACTTCCCCCTTTGGAATGTGAAGATCAATATTCTTTAACACAAATTTAATAACTGAATTACATATTACCATTTCTATGTTCTCTCTTAGTTCAAATAATTTTTATTTTCGCCATCTAGTTTCATAATTGTGTAACATAAAATTACCCCTTGTATCATACCAATACAAGGGGTGTGGGACATACAATATCTACTTTGGGATAAACACATTTACAATGAACATTCCATCCTCTTCATAAAAATCAGTAAGTCCCTCATAGGCATCAACGATATCTCTAATCTGTCTGACGCCAAAACCATGCTGATCTGATTCCGGTTTGTTTGATTTTAGTTCCGGATTAGTATCTAGCACTGAATTTGAAATTCTATTTTTAACAGTGAAAGCATCATAGCCCTTTTTTTCAAAGACCTTAATTACCAATTCCTTCTTGGGTTCAATTCTCTCATGTTCAATTGCATTATCTATTGCATTAGAAAATACCGCAGAAAAATCTACTCCCTTCATTTTGTCAAAGGAAGCCTTTCCGACTTCAACCTTAACATCAATTCCTTCTAATGTAGCCATTTCAAGTTTTGCATTAAGAATGTGATTAAGCAACGGATTTCCTGTCTCTACATAGCTTCGAACTGCGTTTAGTTTATCCAGAATTTCCGAAATATAATTTTTCGCACTCTGATAATCCGCATTATTAATGTACGAGGTTACTACCATCAAATGGTTTCGCATATCATGCTTAAGCTTTCTGGTATTCTGATGAAGCAGTTTGATTTCCTCTTCCTGCTTACTAATCTCATCCATCTGCCATTTGTAGGATTCAAGTTCATATTTCAGGTCCTTATTTTCGGCTTCAAGAGAAAGTAGTTTTTCCTGTAATTCTTTTGTATTTTTTTTGTTCGAACCAATCATCTCATATACCTCAATATACTAGCCTTAGCACTAGCTGCGTAAGCTTTTCCTATTGGTAACATGTCACCTGATTCAAGAACAACCTCCTCCTGTTTCAAAGTTCTAATATGTTCCTGGTTTACCAAAAATCCCTTATGTATTCTGATGAAATCTTCATTTTTTAGATTATCTTCAATACCAGAAATAGTTGCTCTCATTCTATAGGTTTCATTTGCAATATGAATAATAAGATAATTTGCTTCTGCTTCAAAATACATAATATCCGAACTGAGCAGCTTAACTGTATCTCCACCGGATTTAAAAGAAAAATATTTGTCACGACTATCAAATTCTTTCTTGCAATCCATTAATACTTGCTTTAATTCTTCTTCGAGATATTTCTTACGAACAAAGGCAAAAGGGTGATACTTAAAACTGTCATAAACCAATTCATCATGTGCTGTTACAAATACTATTAACGGAGCATTCTTTCTTTCTGACAATCTGGCTGCAGCCTCCATACCACTCATCCCTGGCATATCTATATCCAGCAGCACCAAATCGATATCATTTTCCTTTAGAAGACTTTCACCATTATAACAAACTAACACCTCTGCTTTAGATAATTTATTATTACAAGTCAACCTCTCGATTATCAGACTAATATTTTTACAAATCTCAGTCTCATCATCGCATACAACTATTTTCAGCATTATTATTTACAACCTCCATAAAACATTTTCTTACAGTTCAAAAGTCTCAAATGTTTCTGATGTTGATGCCAGATTATAAAATTCTTCATAGGCGTCATAAAATAGTAAATCATTCTTTATAAGATAACTATCTCCTTATATCATCTGAAAAACCTTCAAAGCCTTCATAATAGCCTCTTCCTTCTCTTTAGGGCACTGTGGTTGTCTTGCATTCTCCGACTTAGGCAGATTAAAGTTCTCCGCAAGCTCTAATCCACATTTTCTCTTTACCTGCGCTATATTAAGACTGCTAACCTTCATCCCATTATTATGCTCTGCAACATACTTTTTTATCTTTTCATAGGTTGCCTTGGTCTCAGCAGAAGTACCCTCCAATTCAGCTATATCCACATCTACATCAATATAATCATCTGGCTTATTGCGGAGTTGGGAAAGTAGAACAACCGTCTCAACGTGCTGCGTGTTCGGAAACATATCCACGCATACAGCTTTTTCAACATGGTATCCGGATAGGAGGAAACTTTCGATATCACGGCATAAGCTGGTTGGCTTACAGGCAATATAGATTAAGCGTTCAACGCCGTACGCCAATATCTTATTCAACGCTTTAGGATGAACACCGTCTCTTGGCGGGTCCAAAATAATGAAATCCGGTTTTTCTTCAATATTGTCCAAGGCCTTCAAGACATCATCGGCAATGAACACGCAATTTGTTAATCCGTTTATCTTCGCATTCTCGCGGGCTTTGATAACTGCTTCCTCAACAATCTCGACCCCATATATCTTTGACGATACGGGTGCCATCATCTGGGTAATTGTTCCGGTTCCGGAATACAAATCGAATACGACCGGTCCGTTCGGATTATCCGAACGGATATCTCCTATAAACTCCCTGACAGTCTCATAAAGTACCTCCGCCCCAAGCGTATTGGTTTGGAAGAAGGAAAACGTTGATATATTAAACTTCAATCCCAGCAATTCTTCTTTGATGCTGTCGGTACCGTATAAAATTTTCATCTCATCTGCCTTGACCACATCGGCAACGGAATCATTGATGATATGAAGAATTCCCTTAAATGATCCTTTGGATAAATTCAGATTCAAAAGACCGTCCTTCCACGCCGATACCTCGCTGTCGATATTAATCAACGAAGATGTAACCAGGGCAACCATAATATCGCCTGTTTTGACTGCTTTCCTGACTAAAAGATGGCGAAGTAATCCTTCATGTTTCATCTTATGATAAAACGGATACTCTTTAAAAAAGTCACGTGTATATACAAGTATCTTTCTGTAATCTTCATCTACCAGTTTGCATTCGCTTACCGTTTCGACATCATAAAAGCTACCTCGCTTATGCATTCCAAGTGCCAACGGGCCTCCAAGATATTCATCTCCGAAGCAAAATTCCATTTTATTCCTGTATTCGTAAGTCAAAGGAGAAGCCTTAATCGGAAGAAAACTCCAATCCTCTTCCTGTTTGCTCAAAGCCTGTGTCAACATAGCCCTTATCTGCTCTTCCTTCATCTTCAATTGGTCCTCATAGGCCAAATTCATATACGTGCATCCCCCGCATGTACCAAAATGCGGACAGGGGCTGTCTATTTCGTTGCTTGCGGGTTTAACCACATTAATCAGTCTGCCCTCAACTCTTCCACCACGTTTTTTCGATACTGCGAATTCAACTTCCTGACCCGGAAGTACATTTTTAATTTCGCACACCATATCGTCCACATGAGCAATTCCCTTGTTTGGGAAATCAACCCTTTCTATTGTTGTCAAATAGTGCTCGCCTTTTTTCATATTTTCTCCTCTTTCAATCACAACTTAGCTTATGTTATTTATCAAAGCCAAGCGCGTATTAGTAAAAAGGGCACGCTCTGTTGCGTGCCCTCAATTATCACATATTACTTCGGCTGACTACGTCACCTTAGTCTTCCACAGGTTCTGCCGTTTGGGTTTTAGCCGCATCAACCTCTTCAACTTTGTCCCAGTCTGTCAAATCATCTTCATCCTCAAAGAAATCGTCTTCGAAATCTTCGAAATCGTCATCAAAATCCTCCAGATAATCAGGAACCAGGAATCTGTATATTGCATACCCGATAGCAGCACAAACCACAACTGCGCCTATGATTGCCAATACCCAAATCCATGTATTGTTTTTCTTTTTCTCTTCGATTTCTTTATTTTTCTTTAAAATAGAACCAAGATTCTTTAATTCCTTGATATCCTTAATATCATATTCTTTAACTGTATCAATCAAATCTTCTACCTTATTGACTGCACCTGAAAAATAATTCATATTGTACCTCCTTAGAGTTATTACATCAGAAAGTATTATACCACCCGGTGAAAAACTAATCAATCTTCTTCAGTCTTGCGAAAGCGGCGTACATTATCTTGGTGCCGACCTCATCAAAATCAACCGTCACCTTAAAATCACGTGGTCCCGGTTCAATATCCGTAACCGTTCCTTCTCCAAACTTAACATGAGAAACTCGTGAACCTATATCATAATCCGGCTTTTCACCGGCAACCGCCTTTTCCACTCCGGCCACACCTTTTGATATGCCCGCAATGTCCAATGATGATAATCCCCCGACATTGCAGACTGACGTTGCGACCTTCTTGGTTGCAACTGCCTTAGGTCTACCCAGCGGAGAATAACTCACCGTAGGTTCACTGTATTCATCAATACGCGGTTTAGGAGGTCTGTTATCCATTAATTCTTTGGGAATCTCTTTGACAAATCTGCTCACTGCATTGTATTGCATCTCACCGCGAATCATTCGTGACCTTGAATAGCACAAGGTCAAATCATCTTTCGCCCTCGTTATTCCCACATAGGCAAGTCGGCGCTCTTCTTCTATCTCATCGGGGTTGTCCGAGGATACCGTCATATAGCTTGGGAACAGTCCATCCTCCATTCCTGCCAAATACACATTTGAAAACTCAAGTCCCTTAGCCGAGTGAAGCGTCATTAACAATGCTCTTGGAACGGATGAATCAACTTCGTCAATATCGGCAACCAAAGCAACTTCCTCTAGAAATTGGCTCAAATTTGCCTCCTCATGCTCCTGCTCATATGCAATAACTTTATTGATTAATTCCTCAATATTGTCAATTCGATTCTGCGCATCTTCTTCCGAATCCGCATCAAATTCCTGAATATATGACGTACTTTCCAACAATTCTCTGACCAGTTCGGGCAAAGATATAATCTGGGCCTTGGCTCTTAGTACCGTAATGATATTCACAAAGCCTTCTATCTTTGCCGCACTCTTTCCCATTCCCGGAATTGTTGAAGCCTTCGCGCAAGCATCAAAGAAACTCATGTCGTTTATTTGTGCAAATGATGAAATCTTGGCTATCGAAGTTGCTCCTATACCTCTCTTGGGTACATTGATTATTCGTCTGACCGTCAAATCGTCCCGACCGTTATCAATTGTTTTAAGATATGCAAGAATATCCTTTATCTCTCTTCGTGAATAAAAGTTCACTCCGCCTACAACATTATACGGAATTCCTTCATAGACAAACTTTTCTTCCAAAAGTCGCGATTGAGCGTTGGTTCTGTACAAAACAGCGCAATCACCATAATTTATCTGTCCCTGTCGTGCCTTCCTTGCGACATCGGATGCAATGAACTCCGCCTCTTCATACGCCGTATCAAACATTCTAAGATGAATAAGATTTCCCGACCCCTTGTCAGTCCAAAGCTTCTTATCTTTTCTTCCTTCATTGTTGGCAATAACCGCATTTGCAGCACTCAATATGTTCTGTGTAGAGCGGTAATTCTGCTCCAAACGTATTACCTTTGCTTCGGGATAATACTTTTCAAAATCAAGAATATTCCTTATATTTGCTCCTCTGAATTTGTATATGGATTGATCGTCATCTCCCACTACACACAAATTCTTATAGCCGCCTGCCAAAAGCCTTATCAATTGAAACTGAGCTGTATTGGTATCCTGATACTCGTCCACCATAATGTATTTGAAACGCTTCTGATAATCATTCAGAACATCCGGATTGGTTTTCAAAAGTTCAACCGTATTCATTATCAAATCGTCAAAATCCATGGCATTGTTCTTAACCAGAGCATCCTGATACATTTGATAAGCTTCGGCCATTTTGGCTTTTCGAAAATCTCCTTGTGCTTTGATTCTGTACTGTCCGGCTGTTATCAATTCATCTTTGGCCGATGATATTTCTGCGAGTATCGTTCGTTCTTTCAGCTGTTTGGTATCAATATTCAGTCTCTTACAAACTTCTTTCATGAGACTTTTGGAATCATCCGAATCGTAAATCGAGAAATTGTTATCATAACCGATTTTGTCGGCAAAACGCCTTAGTATTCTGACACAACTTGAATGAAATGTTGTAACCCAAATGGCATCCGACCCCAAACCGACAAGGTCCTCTACTCGTTCCTTCATTTCGCCGGCCGCCTTGTTGGTAAATGTTATCGCCATTATATTGAACGGGCTTACTCCAATCTCATCTATCAAATATGCAATTCTGTGCGTAAGAGCTCTTGTTTTTCCCGAACCGGCCCCCGCCAAAATCAGTACAGGACCCTCCGTGGTGAAAACGGCTTCTTTTTGAGGTTCGTTCAATGTATCGTAAGAAGACATCCGATTCTCCAATCTATCTGTTTATGTTCTCGGTAACATCAGAGAAGTTCCATGCGTATATGTTTACCTCTCGCAAAGGTGTTCCGCAATACTCGCATATTTTTGCTCCCACTCCCTTAAGTGGTGCTCCGCAATTTGGACAATTCGTTCCGATAGCAAAATCATGCTCGTTGGCCACCTTATCCCTATCTTGAATGTATATAACATCAACATTATAACGCGACTGTTTCAAGACATCTTTATTGCCACCGATTATCTGACCGTTCTCATCAACCTGATAGGTGTAGTATTGACATGACATTTGAAATGTAAGGATACATCTTCCTGATGCCTTACGATAATCCGAAATTTCTGTTCTATGCACCTTAACTGACTTATAATGAGTTCTAACCCCTTCTCCTTTGTGCATAGTAATCAGATTTGAAAGCTTTTCTTTTAATTCAGGCGACCCCTCACTCAGTAATGCGGCATTCATCGAGTCAATTGCCAGCAAATAAGAGGTCAGGACGTTTAACGCCCTGACCTTCATCTCATCATACTGAAACTCCGGGAAGTCTTTCTTTATCTTAGGAAGATAAAGACTCGTCATTGCATTAAGCGATTTGGGATTCTGCGATTCTTCCATTTCTATATTTTTAAATCCCTCAATAATATCTTTCGTCCCCAAAAACTCTTGTGAGAAGGATCTTATCTTACCCCTTATGTAGAAGAAGAATATCAGACCCAATACAACCACTCCGGCGAAAATACTTAATCCAATCATCAAAACCTCCACATATCAATACTAATTGGTTAACATACGGATAAGAACTATAATTCCGATTATGACTGCAATTGTCAAAACAACCTTTATTGCAGAAACAGGTGCCTTTCCTGATACCTTTCCTGTCTGACCGTTAACCATAAACTGATATACTTTATCCTTATATTTGTAGCTTGACAGCCACACGGGCAGTAATAAATACTTATATGTCAAGTTATCAAATGAAGTCTGCAAATTAACATTTCTTACATGATCCGCATTGTTCTCTTTGAGAATTTTTTCATCTACCGAACGCCTTATTTTCAAAGATATGGATGCTTTAGCTTTTTCCCAAGCGGCCTTAACACCCAGTGAATACTTCTCAGCTCCGAAACCTGCAACATACTCCGGTTTGTAAGCTTTGTTGTCGGCGGTATTATAAGGCTCTATTCCCTGCAGCATAGCCGTATCATGTTGATTTGAACCACAGACAAGTTCGTCATCATAGAAATGATTATAGTCACCTCTGGTTCTGTACCAGTCGGTTACTGTCTGCGTATTTCCGTCTTTACCCTTAACTTTTCTATCCTTACCGTATTCACCCACATAATTGGTTTTGGTATCGGCATCAAATGTCCAATATGGTAAATATATACCCTTAAAATTCTTAGCCTTAGCTGATTCCTTTGCAAGTTTCGGAGCAAAAAATTTGCTCTTAATCCATGTTGAGAATCTGTTGGCAGCTTCCTTTTCATCTATTTGAAAAGGGACAACTCCTCCCGGTGCCATTGTTTTGGCATCGCCCGCTTCCATAACCTGATTGGAACCGCAATACGGACATACCGCTGACAACTCATTCACGTCGTATACCGATTCTGCACCGCAAGACTTACATATTACTGTCTTGGTAGCCAATCCCCAGTCACAGTTTGCTGTATTCTCGGCTTCATCAAGACTAAGTTCTGCTGCCGATGAGGGTTCCTGTTCATTCTTCTTTACTATAGCCTGCATGTGACCGCAATAGGGGCAGAGTAATCCGCCTGTCTTAGGATCAAAGTCCATCGTACCACCGCAATCGGGACATTTCTTGTCCGTTTCTTCCATAGTTTGGGCCATATTGATTTCTTCGTTTTCATCAAATTCGTTTGCCATACCGTTCTCCTTAATTTTAAACGAGAGGAGGCATATGCCATCCTCTCGCCATTATCCAGCATATCAAATTCTAAAACATCAACACATATCCCTTAGATTACTGAATATCAGAATCATCAAAAGGATCGCCGCATTCAGGACAGAATTTCGGAGGATTCTTAGGATCCTCGGGAGTCCATCCACACTTATCGCTCTTATACAAAGGTGCGCCTGCCGGTTCCTTTGCTCCGCATTCTTGGCAGAATTTTCCTTGGTTAACTGCACCGCAAGAGCATGTCCAACCTGCTGCCGGAGCCGGTTGAGGCTTACCGCACTCAGCACAGAACTTTCCTGTATTGCCTGTTTTACCGCAAGAACATGTCCAGCCCGCTGCCTGTGCAGTTGCCTGAGGTGCAGCCTGTGCAGCTGCCTGAGCTGCTGCCTGCTCTTGATCTGCCATTGCGAAAAGGCTCTGGGCATTCATTCCGCCGGCCATATTAGCCATATTCATACCTGCGAATGCCATCATAGGTCCTGCTGATTCGTTTGCTGCTGCTGACTTCATAGCTTCTGCCTGTGCAGCTGCAATTGTAGCTGCCGCCATCGGTTTGCTACGCAATACGGCATTCTTCTGAAGTTCCTTAATCATTGCCTCGTCTTCTTCGGAAGCCTTCATTGTATTAACACCGAATGCTACAATCTGAATACCGCGAAGTCCGCCCCATTTTTCAGACAAAACATCATTCAATGCATCTGCCAATTCCTGTGTATGTCCCGGAACTGCAGAATATCTGATGCCCATCTCACTGATTTTGGCGAACGCAGGCTGCAACGCTGTCAGCAATTCGCTCTTAAGCTGACTGTCAATCTGAGTTCTGTCATATGATTCCGTTACATTACCGCAAACATTGGTGTAGAACAGAATGGGATCTGTAATCTTATATGAATATTCACCGTTACATCTGATTGAAATATCAATATCAAGTCCTATATTGTTATCAACAACTCGGAAAGGAACCGGATTGGCTGTTCCGTACTTATTTCCCATAATTTCCTTTGTGTTGAAATAATACACTCTCTGATCATGAGCTGTATCACCACCATATGTAATACGTTTGCCCATAGTCTTGAAAGAATTCAAAATACTCTGACCAAGACTTCCCGAAAAGATAGAAGGCTCTGTTGATGTATCATATGTAAACACACCTGGTTCGGCACATAATTCAACAACCTTACCGTCATCAACGATAATCATACACTGACCTTCGTTAATGGCAATTGCAGAACCATTTGAAATGATATTGTCCTTACCCTTATTATTGCCGCCGGTTCTCTTCTGTCCCTTGGTTACCAAAATATCGGCATCCAACGAATCACAGTAAAAATACTCTTTCCATTGATCGGAAATCACTCCGCCAACGGCACTGGTTAATGCTTTAATCAAACCCATTGTTAATCCCTCCTAAACTGTAATAACGTCAAAACGCTTGTCCTACATTATAGCAAAATTATCTTTTGGTGTCTATGAGGATTGAATCAAAAATGCTATCATATAAGGGTGAGTGGAGAAGGTTCAGTGAGATATTCACGTACTAAATTATGGGAGAATAAGTATGATTTACACTAATCAAACAGGCTATCTTCCCAATTCGAAGAAGATAGCAATTTCTACGGTTCCGTGCAATTTTCAAATTATTGATTTTCAAACACAGGAATCCGTCTTCGACGGAAGCGTATCGGATGCACTCGAAGACTCAAGCGCCGGCGAAAAGGTATATCGAATCGATTTTACCGACGTAAATACTTCCGGTAAGTACTATATACTGGCCGGGAACGGTGACAAATCTCACCCGTTTGTCATTTCCGAAAACGTATACGACCAATTACTTACCGATGTATCACGTTGCCTATATTATCAACGTTGCGGTTGCGGTCTTTTAGAAACTCATGCGGGAATTTACAAGCGTCCCGTATGTCACACCGAACCGGCTATTATGCTCGAAGATTACCTTTCGCACAATTCGGAGGCAAAGAAATATGATATGACCGGAGGCTGGCACGATGCAGGAGACTTCGGCAGATACGTTTCGGCCGGTGCGGTTGCGGTAGGTCATATTCTGTACGCCTATGACCTGTTTCCCGAAAGTTTTGATTATAATATGAATATTCCGGAATCCGGAAACGGCATTCCCGATATTCTTAACGAATGCGCATATGAATTACGGTGGATGCTAAAAATGCAAGCTCCGGACGGAGGTGTTTATCACAAACTTACTGCCTTTACGCATGCCGACTTTATCATGCCCGAAGATGATCATGATCAATTTATCATATATCCCATATCTTCGTTTTCAACAGCCGACTTCGTAGCTGTAATGGCATTGGCATCCCGCGTATATCAAAAGTTTCTGCCGGATTTTGCAGCTTCATGTCTTGGGGCCGCTTGTCGTGGAGCCAAATGGCTTTCAACCAATCCGTATGTAGGTTTCACCAATCCTGCAGGATGCAATACCGGTGAATACGGAGATGATTCCGATATTGATGAACGTCTTTGGGCGGTTTCGGAAATGCTTAGAGTAGACCCGCAGAATCGTACCAAATATCTGGCAATACTCGATGAGTTGCTTAAAGATGAAAATTCTCTTACCGATTTTGGTTGGACGGACGTTTCGGGTTTGGCCGCATTGTCCATGCTTACCGACCCTTCACATGCGGTAGGTATGTTTGAAACCGCCATCAAGAAAAAAGTAATGCTCGAAAGTTCGTCATTGCTCGAACTTCTGAGAAATTCCGGCTATTGTCTCGGAATGAAACCCGATGATTTCGTATGGGGTTCAAACATGGTGGTTGCCAACCGTTCCATCCTGTTTATATTGACTTCACTTATTATAGACGGCGAGTCCAAAGCCAAATACATCAGTGCCGCGCAGGAACATCTGCACTACCTGCTTGGAAGAAATCCTCTTGATATCAGTTATATCACAGGCTACGGTGAGAATGCATTTTCACACCCACACAACCGTGTGACCGATCAGGACGGAATCGACGCCCCCATGCCCGGCTGGGTATCCGGCGGCCCTTTCAAATCACCCTGTGATCCTGCTGCCATAGCTGCAATTCCAAAAGGAACAGCTCCTATGAAATGCTACGTTGATGATGTCGGAAGTTACTCAACCAACGAGATAACCATCTACTGGAATTCGCCTTTGATTTTCATATTGGCATTTTTGAAAAGCTTATAATAAGGTACCCCCGAATATCTGTATTCGGGGGTATCATTTTATCTTACATCTTTACTTTTGTTTTCTTTGGTTTTATCTTCCGACTTTTTCTTCTTATCGTCGCCTTTTTCTTTAGGCTGATACGCCAGGCCATACTCATCAAGAAGTTTTTCTATCAGCAATTTCTTGGCATAAACATCATACCCAAGCATAAAAATAAAAGAAAACATCTGAAGCAATTCTCGATCCTTTTGAGGAACGTTAGCAAATGTTTGCAACGCTCTGTCGAATTTTTGCGCAACATCCTTCTTAAGCTCTTCATTTCTTTCTTCTTCCATGCTAAACACTTCATCGTATATGGTACAAAGATTAATGTCGGAATCCGACCCGAAATATCTGTCGGATAACGGATTTAGCATGGTCTGTATATCCTGTATGGACAAAAGCCCCTTACTGTAAAATATGAATATAAGAAGCACTATATGCTCTTTGGTATATTTCTTCTTTTCCGGCGGAGGCAACAAATCATTCTTGGCATAATTATTTATCATTGTCTTGGTAAGTATCTTGTCCTCGGGATTTCGCAACGCACTTTTAAGCTTCTTATCCATAAGACTCGTCACCTGATCCATATACAAATCTATATTCGGAAGATCTTCTGTTTTTACATTTTTAATTCTGTCAAAGCTTCCCAAAATACTGTTTAGCAAATCGTCAGTATCAAGAGTCATTCTCTTCCCTCCTCACATTCCGAATAATATCAGTATAACACCATTTTGTCTTGAAAACTATCGCAACATTCCCGCTATTGCGCCGGTACTCCATGCCAGCTGAAGATTGTAACCGCCGCACCTGCCGTGTATATCGAGCATTTCTCCGCAAAGATATACACCGGGTTTAACTTTACTTTCCATGGTGTCCTTAACCTCTTCGAGGACAACTCCCCCAAGAGCAATCTGACTATCTTCAAACGAATTGGTATCGGTCACCAAAATGCGCCATCCCTTTATCATGTCTGTCAATTTCTCAAGTTGCGAAAGCGGTATATCTTTATACCGACATGTATAACCGATATTGCATAACTTCAAGAACAAATCTCCGATTTTCTTGGGAAGTATTCCCACCAAAAATTCCGAGGACTGCCTTTGCGGATGCTCTTCCACCCTTCTTTTGAGTATATCAAGAACATCCTTCTTCTTGATATTTGGCATAACATCAACCACAACATTGACATCTTCAAATTTGCAATCAGCAGATTTAATCGGCAGATAATTGGAAAGATTCATTATCACAATTCCCGAAATTCCGTATGCTGTCAATTGCAATTCGCCACTTTCCGAAACTATCTTTCGGTTCCCGACATACAATGTACATTCGGCACCGATTCTCGTTCCCGCTATTGATTTGAAGTAATCTTCGTCACTTTTTAACTGAACCAGCCCCGGCCTTGGTGTGGCAACTTTATGTCCCAACTCTCTTGCCAGCTTATATCCCGAACCGTCCGCACCAAGTTTTGGCTGAGCTTTAGAACCATTGGCCAGAATTACCCTGTCGGCCTTGTATTCGAAAACAGTATTATCCTCGGTATGTCTTGCCGACACAACAAATCCGGTATTTTTATCTCCTGTAATCTTATTGGCATGCTGTGATGTAACAACTTTGATTCCTAAATCTTCGATTTCAAATCTAAGTACATCCAAAACGGCTGTTGCCTGATCCGAATATGGATATATCAATCCCTGTCGACTTCTTGTCACCAAGCCCAACTTTTCGAAAAAGGAAATTGTATCGGCATAGCCGAATTGCTCAAAAACTCTTCTAAGCCATACCTCAGTTTTTTCGAAAGACTTATCATCCTTAAGCAAATACTGTTCCCACGGATTGTTGAGCAATGCTTCATTGGTCAAATTGCATCTTCCGTTTCCTGTTGCAAGAAGTTTCTTCCCAATCCTGTCCTTATGTTCCAGCAATGTAACCTGATGACCTGCACCGGCTGCCCAAATCGCAGCTGTCATTCCCGATGCACCGCCTCCGCAAACCACTACTTTCATACCGTCTCCAATCAAAAATATGGCTGTTTGAGCCATTTGCCACTCAATACAGTATAAAAAAAAGAGCCCCCTTTTTCAACCACATTCGCACGTTAAAATTTCTTTACTTTAAAACTTTATCGTGCTAAAATCTTATCAATGTGAGGTATATGCCATGAACAATAAAATAAGAACCGATGCGGTTGATCATCTGTTTGATGCAATACTTACTTTAGAAAACAAAGAAGAATGCTACAGGTTTTTTGAAGACTTGTGCACCATTAATGAAATACTCAGTCTGGCGCAAAGATATGAAGTTGCCGCCATGTTATCCGGCAAGCACACCTATTTGGAAATTGCCGAAAAGACCGGTGCTTCCACAGCAACAATAAGCCGTGTTAACCGTTCTCTGATATATGGTAATGATGGGTACGAAATGGTATTTGACAGATTATCAAAAAAGCAGTAAAGAAAACGCTGTAAGCATTGCTTACAGCGTCTTTTTAACCATCAATCTGAATTACATCTTTAGGATCGATATACTCCTCATTCAACATGATCTGATATCCGAAATCGGTATTGTTTCCCGATACCGAGAAGAGTATGTATCCTTTTCCGAGCTCTTCACCGGATTTAACCAATACTTCTCCGGAATTTCTGTAAATCGACTTATAGCCGTTACCATGGTCAATTATGATTCTGTTGCCGTATTCGGCATCTTCTTCTATGCTGAGTACGGTTCCTGTTCCGGCAGATATGATATTCACCCCGGAAGATGCCGTTAATTTGGCAATCGGGTGTCCGTCCATTTCCGAATAGTCTATTGTTGTTGTTCCTCCGCTTAAAGGAAAGCCCTTGGGAATGGCGTTTTCTGTCTCCTCCTGGGATAATGCATCTTCTGTTGCCGTCTTCTTGGATACTGTATCACTAAGTACCGTTACCTTGGCCGTAAGGGTATCATTTTCTACAGATAATGATTCGTTTTCATCAGTCAAATCATTAACCATTGCCATCTGCTCAACCAAATCCGATTTAAGTTTATTCATTGTAATCGAATCATAAATCAGCTTACAGATGCAAAAAGCAAACAGGGCAAAAAATGCAATCAAAATTGCCTCGCATAATGTGGTGCCGAGAGTATGTGAAGTAATGACGCCTTCTTCATGCTCTCGTATAAGCATGACAGCATATTTACTATGCTTTTTCTTCGTTGTTGTCTCTTCCATAAGTCCTCCAATAACCTGAATTTTCATCGGTCAAAACGATTTGTAACAAATTCTTAACAATTCTATCACAAGCCTTGCGAAAAGGCAAATTTCTCACTTTACAATTGATATTTGCTATGCTATTCTTTGATTAGTCGCAATTGTGCGACAAGTCAATTTTTTTATTTTTTTGGAGGAAGTTCAGATGAACAAGGGAACAGTAAAGTGGTTTAACAACGAGAAGGGCTATGGCTTCATTTCAGATGAGAACGGAAACGATGTATTCGTTCACTTCTCAGGAATCAACTCAGATGGTTTCAAGTCTTTGGAAGAAGGCGCTGCAGTAGAATTTGAAGTTGTAAATGGCGAAAAAGGTCCTCAGGCTGTTAATGTAACTAAGCTTTAATTAGAATATAAATAAAGTTTTGGATTACAAAACCCACTGCATATGCAGTGGGTTTTACCTTTATTATGACGCTCTTTTACTTTCCGTATGTATTAACCACATCTTCTATTTTTATCTTTCCGCCGAAAATATCCAATGCACTTCCTATGGTGAAATCAATTTTCCCGCTTCCCAAATCATTCAGCATTTCGAGGTCTTCAAACGAATGTATTCCTCCGGCATACGTAATCGGAATTTTACTTGTTGTCAGAATTGTTGCAACATTTGATTCTATTCCGTTGGCAAGTCCCTCAACATCCGTTGCATGTACCAAAAACTCGTCACAGGACTCGGATAACTGCCAAAGCAGCTCCGAAGATAAAACAAATTCCGTAAACTTCTGCCATCTGTCGGTTACAATATAATACTTGTCATTTCTCTTTCGACAGCTCAAGTCCAATACCAAATGTTCACGACCCACTTCAGAAATCATCCTGTCCAAAGCCTTCTCATCAAGCTCACCGTTTTTGAAAACATAAGAGGTTACTATCACATGGCTTGCGCCGGCATCCAAAAATTCGGTTGCGTTAAAGGGTGTAATTCCTCCGCCGACCTGCAGCACTCCCGGAGTTGTTCCAAGTGCCAGAAGCGCCTGGGCCTTGGTCTTTTCATAATATTCCGAATCCGTCGGATTAAGCAATATAACATGTCCGCCCTTCAATCCGAAATCGTGATACATTTGAGCATAAAATCCGGCATCCTTGCATGCAACGAAATTTTCCGTTGCTCTATTGCCGGTATCGGCCAAAGACCCTCCGACAATTTGCTTAACTTCTCCGTTATGAATATCAATACATGGTCTGAATCTCATTTCTATCCTTATCAGTTACGATTTTTCAACAAGCACACCGTCTCTGTATGCTACCAACAGTTTCTCCAATTCGGCTATATTCTCTTTGATTTCCTTACCTATATCAGTTTGTGAAACTCGAATTCTGGTAGGTGCCACTTCTACTTCTGTGGTATCGGAGAAAATATCCGACTCATTTCTGACTGCCGCTTCTTTTGATTCAAAAGGTTCATGTGCAACAAGTCGCATACCGTGCGAAGAAGCAACCAGCGTATATCCGGCTATTCCCGTCTTATCCTGATATGCTTTTGAAAATCCTCCGTCTATAATCAAAAGTTTGCCGTCACATCTAATCGGACTTTCTCCCTTCTTGCGTTCAACCGGTACATGTCCGTTCACAATGTGCGACTTTTTGGTATCAAGACCGAATTCCTCAATGATTTTATTGACAACTTTCTCATCATCAAGCATAGAATAATATGCATTCTTGGTTTCCTTATGAGTCTGCGGATCTTCGATAAAGTATCTTTCGAATGTTGTCATTTTATCTTTGCCGAAAACAGGAGATTTGGGACCTGCCCATAAATACCAAATGTAGTCCTGGGCCTTACGCATTCCCTTGGTATCATTTTTCTCGTAATAACCTTTTCTGGCATATGTATCAAGGATATCATAAAGTTCTTTACCGCAATACTCCTTCCCTTCAACATTTACCTTCAAAAAATCTCCGTTCGCATCAAGCGGCACGCAACCGTGATAAAGAAGATTTGAATTAAATATCTTATACAATCCGCCGTTCGTATACAAAAACCTTACATGCTTTTGCAATTTTTCACTTTTCAAGAATGCCTGTCGAATTCTCAGCATCACCTGAAGTTCTTCATCCGAAAGCCAATAAGGATCTTCCGGATCGATTGTCGGAAAATCGGTATCTTTAATGGGATACTCCTTTCCGTAACACGTTATTGTTTTCTTCTTATAATCTATCTTGTCAAGAAGCAGTCTGTCTTCCATTTCAAATTCCGGATGCAGCTTAATAATCTGACCCTCGAGTTTAAACTGAAGAATCGCTATTGCTTTATGAATTTTCATATCAAGGCTTAAATCCTTGGTATCATAATCCGTATTGTACTTAATTTCAAAAGCGGAGCAATCTGTATCTTTGTACTGCTCCATGGCAAACGTAGCAAGCGGTATAAGATTGATTCCGTAACCTTCTTCAATTGTTGCCAAATTTCCGTATCGGCTCGCAATTCTGATAACCGTTGCTATGCACGCAAGATGACCGCATGCAGCACCCATCCACACAATATCATGATTACCCCACTGAATATCAACCGAATGATACTTCACCAAAGCATCCATAATAATATGTGGGCCCGGTCCTCTGTCATATACATCACCCACTATATGCAAATGATCTACCACAAGTCTTTGTATAAGATTACATATGGCTGCTATGAAATCAGGTGCACTGCCTATTCTGATTATCGTATTGATTATTTCGTTATAATACATCTCCTTGTCGGAGATATCGGAACGTTCTGTAATAAGTTCTTCTATTACATATGAAAATTCTTTAGGTAAAGCCTTTCTAACTTTAGACCTGGTGTATTTTGAAGCCACATGCTTGGTAATGGCAACAAGCCTGTGGAGAGTGATTTTATACCAATCTTCAATATTATCTTCCTGTTCAATAACTATATCGAGTTTTTCATATGGATAGTAAATCAAGGTCGCCAATGATTTCTTATCCTTGGTAGAAAGTGTATTTCCAAATTCTTCATCTATTGAACGTTTAACCGCACCTGAACCGTTTTTTAGTACATGTACAAACTGTTCGTATTCACCATGAATATCCGTCAAAAAGTGTTCGGTGCCCTTAGGCAGATTCAAAATTGCCTGAAGATTAATTATTTCTGTTGACGCAGCCGCAACCGTTGGGTACTGCTTCGCCAAGCTCTTTAATAATTTCAATTCAAGACCGTCCATAACTCCTCCAAATACACGTTTTCTCGTTTGATAAAGGCAGTTCAAACCTGCGTCCAAACTGCCTTGATTCTATCCTATTACATCTGACATATCGTACATGCCGGGTCCCTTATCATAAAGGAACTTAGCTGCGCTTATTGCGCCTTTGGCAAATACGTTTCTCGAATACGCCGTGTGCGAAAAAGTAATAACTTCATCGGTACCTGCGAATATAACATCATGGTCACCCACTATTGTACCGCCGCGTACCGCAGAAAACCCGATTTCTTTTTTGGGTCTTATTTCTCTTCGCTGGCTTCTGTCAAAAACAAATTCATATTCATTATCCAATGCTCCGTTACAGGCCTCTCCCAAAGCTATTGCAGTTCCTGAAGGCGCATCCAGTTTCTGATTATGATGCTTTTCGACAATTTCAATATCATATCCTTTATCTGCCAGCACTGCAGTTGCTTCCCTCAAAAGCTTCAGCATTAAATTAATACCCAGTGACATATTGGCAGAACGCAATACCGCAACTTTTTTGGATGTATCATTGACCAGATTGAGTTGTTCTTTCGAAAGTCCTGTCGTGCACAATACAACCGGTTTGTTGTTCTTGGCACAATATTCCAACAATTGATCGGTTCCGTCAGCTCTGGAGAAATCAACAATCACGTCAAAATCTACATCTACTTCGGATAAAGATTTATATACCGGATAACTGTTTTCAATTCCATCAAACAAATCTACGCCTGCCGCGATTTCAATTCCGTCCGTATTCTTAACCATGGCCGTAATCATCTGTCCCATTCGACCGTTACAGCCACACATCAGCATTTTAACCATTACAGTACCCCATATTCTTTCATGCACTGTTCAAGCACTGCTGCATGTTCCGGTTCCATTTGAGTAAGCGGTCTTCTTACCACTCCCGTATCCCTTCCTTGAAGTTCAACAGCCTTCTTGGCCGGAATCGGATTAACCTCGCTGAACAGGGCATCTATCAAAGGAATTGCACGTAATTGTTCAGCACATGCCTTTTTAACATCACCGCTCAAATATGCCGCGCAAATATCATGCGTCTGCTTGGGTGCAACTATAGAAAGAACGGAAATAACACCCTTTCCTCCCAATGACATGATTGGAACAATCTGATCGTCATTTCCCGAATACAAATCTATCTTTCCATCCGTAAGCTGCATAATTTTGGCAACCTGCGAAATATTACCGCTTGCTTCCTTAACAGCAACAATATTGTCAACTTCCTTGAAAAGCTTGGCAATTGTTGCAGGAGCAATATTAACTCCGGTTCTTCCCTGAATATTGTAAAGTACCATGGGAATCTTAACCGAATCCGCAACTATCTTAAAATGCTCATAAAGTCCCTTTTGAGTTGCCTTATTATAGTAAGGAGATACTACCAAAATTGCATCTGCTCCGGCTTTTTCGGCTTCCTTTGAAAGATATACCGCTGTTTCCGTGCAATTTGATCCTGTACCTGCAATAACAGGAATACGCTTATTTACAACTTCGCAACAGTACTTAATAACACTGATATGCTCTTCATGGGATAATGTAGATGCCTCACCTGTTGTTCCGCATACCACTATAGCATCCGTAGAATTGCTGATCTGATATTCAATCTGTTCTTTGAAGCGATCGTAATCGACCTCTCCGTTTGCTTTAAACGGTGTAGTAATAGCTACAGCCGCACCTTCAAAAATAGCCATAACAGCCTCCTTATTATATGTTGGATATTCCCGATATCCGATCCGATATCGCTTTAATTCTGTCATCAAGTTCTATTCCGGTCATGATAACATCCATGTTTTCCGATCTTTGATTAAGTGCATCAATCAATTCCGAAACATCCATAATACCGTTATCAACTATACCCAGAATTTCATCCAAAACCAACAAGTCGCACTCGCCCGTAGACAATACCTTACGTGCAAAGTTAAGTCCGTTGATAATATTTACTTTTTCCTCATCCTGCTGTTGCTTGGATAATGTATCAAAATTACTGTCAGACTTCTCGAATCTGAATATCTTGATTTCAGGTTCAAGTCGCTTCATAATATCATTTTCGGGAACTGCTTTTCCTTTCAGAAACTGAATTATAACAACACTGTCACCCTGCGAAGCTCTTCTTAGTGCTTCACCGAATGCCGCAGGCGTTTTGCCTCTTCCGGTTCCGCAGTATATCGAAATACGGCCCATGTGAATCCTCCCACTCTTGGCGATAGTAGTTATATTATCACAGATTACCTAATTGTGAAAGTCTTTCACGAACTCCGGAAAGCATATCCGAATACTTTGCCTTCTTCTCTTTTTCTTCGTTAACCTTACTCTCCGGAGCTTTGGACATAAACTTTTCGTTTTGAAGCATTCCGTCTACACGCTTAATCTCACCTATTAGTCTTTCTTCTTCCTTCTTTAATCTCTCGATTTCTGCTTTGATATCAACAAGCTGTGCAAAAGGAATATATAAAGTAGCATTAGGTATAACTACCGAAACAGCGTCATCCGCAATGCCTGACTTATCGGCCTGTACTGCCAAATCCGATGCATATGCCAAACTCTTAAAGAACAATTCGCCTTCCGTAAATGTTGAAACTATATCTTTATCCGAAGATACAACAAATACCGATGCTTTCTTTGAAGGCGGTACATTCATTGTTGTACGTACGTTTCTTATTCCTCTGACTGCTTCCTTAATAGTTTCAATCTGCTTTTCGTCCTTTGTAAACTCTCTTTCTTTAGTATACTCGGGCCACTTGGAAACCATAATTGACTCTTCCTTGTTCTGCAAAGTACAGAAAATCTCTTCCGTAATGAAAGGCATATAAGGATGAAGTAGTTTTAATGCATCTATGAGAACCGCTTTGGCTGTCCATAAAGCAGCTTTCTTCGATTCAACATCATCCGAATTATAAAGACGCGGCTTAACCATTTCAATGTACCAGTCACAGAATTCATCGCAAATAAAGTCATAAACCTTCTGAACAGCAATTCCGAGTTCGAAAGCGTCCATATTATCGGTAACATCTTTAACAAGTGTATTAAGTTTCGAAATAATCCACTTATCGGCAGGCATAAGGCTTACCGAATCCTGAGTCATATTCTCAACTTCCTTGGCCAATGCTTCATCATTATTCAGATTCATCATGATAAATCTTGATGCATTCCATACCTTATTGGCGAAATTTCTTGAATTTTCAACCTTAGATATGTAGAATCGCATATCATTTCCCGGAGCATTTCCGGTCATAATCGTAAGTCTTAATGCGTCGGCACCATACTGGTCAATAATCTCCAAAGGATCTATTCCGTTACCCAATGACTTGGACATCTTACGACCCTGATCGTCTCTGATAAGACCGTGGAACAAAACTGTCTTAAACGGCTTCTCGCCCATTTGTTCAAATCCGGAGAATATCATTCTTATAACCCAGAAGAATATAATGTCATATCCTGTCACCAATACATCCGTAGGATAAAAATATGCTAAATCTTCTGTCTTTTCGGGCCATCCCAATGTGCTAAAAGGCCATAATGCCGAACTGAACCACGTATCCAAAGTATCCGGATCCTGTTCAAAATGATTCTTACCGCACTTAGGGCAAACTGTCGGAGCCTCTTTCGCTACTACAATTTCACCGCAATCCTGACAATAATATGCAGGAATTCTGTGTCCCCACCATAACTGACGTGAAATACACCAGTCTCGAATATTATCGGTCCAGTTGAAATATGTTTTCTCCATACGTTTGGGAATAAGCTTAATTTCGCCTGATTTAACCGCTTCTACAGCAGGTTTGATAAGTTCGTCCATCTTAACGAACCACTGCTGCTTAATCATAGGCTCTATAGTGGTCTTACATCTGTCATGAGTTCCTACGTTATGAGAATAATCCTCTATCTTAACGAGCAATCCCAGTGCATCAAGGTCCTTAACTATAGCCTCTCTTGCTTCATATCTGTCCATTCCCGCATACTTGCCGCCGTTTGAATTAATGGTAGCATCATCATTAAGTATATTGATTTCGGGGAGATTGTGACGCTTTCCGACCTCAAAGTCATTAGGGTCATGTGCGGGTGTAATCTTAACTACACCGGTACCGAATTCCATATCTACATAATCATCTTCAACTACCGGAATAGGCTTATTAACCAAAGGAAGCCAAACTGACTTGCCATGAAGATGAGTATATCTTTCATCCTTGGGATTAACGGCAACAGCAGTATCACCAAGCATTGTTTCGGGACGTGTTGTTGCAAATGTCAAAAATTCCGTCTTGGACGGCTGTCCGTTTTCATCTACCAGAGGATACTTAATATGCCAAAAATGTCCGCTTTGATCCTCATATTCAACTTCTGCATCCGAAATGGACGTGTTACAACAAGGACACCAGTTGATTATTCTCGAGCCCTTATATATCCATCCTTTTTCGTACATTCTTACGAATACTTCGTTAACAGCCTTATTACAGCCTTCATCCATTGTGAAACGTTCTCTGTCCCAATCACACGAAGATCCCAATTTCTTAAGCTGATTGATAATTCTTCCGCCGTATTCCTTTCTCCATTCCCATGCACGTTCAAGGAATTTTTCTCTGCCCAAATCTTCCTTATTAATTCCCTGCTTTTTCAAAGTTTCAATAATCTTGACTTCGGTTGCTATTGACGCATGGTCGGTTCCGGGCTGCCACAAGGCATTATATCCTTGCATACGCTTATATCTGATCAGGATATCCTGCATCGTATTGTCAAATGCATGCCCCATATGAAGCTGTCCCGTTATATTCGGAGGTGGAATCACAATTGTAAAAGGTGTTCTGCTGTGATCTACTTCCGCATGAAAATACTTCTTTGCTACCCATTTTTCATACAATCTGTCTTCTATATCCTTAGGGTTGTATGTTTTTTCCAATTCCTTAGCCATTTTTATTCCTCCCGGTAATAAACATAGTGTAACTATGTGTTAAAATCTCCATTTCATAGAAAAAGCAGCCTATTTACTAGACTGCTTGCTTACTCGATTTCACCCGACTGTTCGGGCACCATGACTCGAGCAGCATTCATTCTGCTCATTGCCATCTGGCTTTCCAAGATATCAACGAAATTCGCGCTCTCACCTCGTTTGAGAGGATTGATGTTTTGCGACATATCCGTCAGTGCAGAGTAGTCCGTAGATGATTTAGTTACGTCATCCTCCACAGGCTTGACTCGATTCATGCTCGAAGCACTTATTCGGTTGGTATTGTATACGTACGGCGTATAGCTTATTGAACCAATGCCCATCGGCCTCTCTCCCTACTTGAATAATTCATATTATTATACCCCCGTTAACTTAGTAACGTCAAGCATTCGAATCAATCCGCCAAATACGTGTCAATGTATTCGTAAATTTCTTCGCGGCCTTGCTTGCTCAATGCCGAATAAGGAAAAACCTGTGTTCCCTCAACCGTTTGCAATCCCTGCTTTATTGCCTTAATCTGTTTTGGTATTTGTCCTTTGGAAATTTTATCCAATTTGGTTGCAATTATGACAGGTTCGAATCCCTGCGCCAAAATCCATTCATACATTTGTCTGTCATTTGCCGAAGGGTCGTGTCTGATATCAATCAGTAAAAAGACGCATCTGAGCATTTTTGAGGTATGGAGATATTTCTCTATCATTTTGCCCCATTTGGCTTTTTCCTGTTCCGAAACTTTCGCATATCCATATCCCGGCAAGTCAACGAAATACAGTTCATCATTGATATTGTAATAATTAATTGTCTGCGTTTTTCCGGGTTGCTGTGATGTGCGCGCCAAATTCTTACGGTTCATAAGACCGTTTATCAAGCTCGATTTACCCACGTTCGACTTCCCCGCAAACGCAAATTCAATATGTTCATTTGACGGCAGCTTACTTGTTATGCCGCAGACCGTTTCAAGATTTACCGTTTTAATTACCATACTGTCCTCTCAAAAAATAAAGAGTCGAAAACGACTCTCTATTTCTCTTTTATAACTTTCGGTTCGCCCTTTAGTTCCACACAATCCTTGGTAATAATTACCTTCTTAATGGACTCATCCGAAGGAATCTCAAACATAACATTCATCATAGCCTTTTCCATAATCGACCTTAACCCTCTGGCTCCGGTCTTTCTTTCAAATGCGAGCTCTGCTATGCGTTTTATAGCCTCTTCTTCAAATTCAAGTTCTACATCATCGATATCAAACAACTTACGATATTGTTTAATCAACGCATTCTTTGGCTGTGTCAGAATTCTCGTGAGTGCATTCTCATCAAGTCCGTGAAGCGATACATTAATCGGCACACGTCCTACGAACTCAGGTATCAATCCGAATTTGACCAAATCCTGAGGCACAACATCCGCGAACAATTCTCCCGTTTCAAAGGAAGCCTTGGTCGAAACCTCTGCCCCGAAACCTATCGAATTCTTATTCAGTCTGGCCTCTACTATCTTTTCCAATCCGTCGAACGCGCCTCCGCAAATGAAAAGAATATTTGAAGTATCTACCGGAATAAGTTCCTGATGAGGATGCTTACGACCACCCTGAGGAGGAACCGATGCCAAAGTACCTTCGATAATCTTCAACAAGGCCTGCTGAACACCTTCACCCGATACATCTCTTGTTATGGATACATTTTCGGATTTCTTGGTAATCTTATCGATTTCATCTATATAGATTATACCCAGCTGTGCTCTCTCAACGTCATAATCCGCAGCCTGCACCAATTTCAGCAGAATGTTTTCGACATCTTCTCCCACGTAGCCTGCCTCGGTTAATGTTGTGGCATCAGCTATCGCAAACGGCACATTTATTATCTTTGCCAAAGTCTGAGCAAGGTATGTTTTTCCGGAACCTGTAGGTCCTATCATAATGATGTTCGATTTTTGAAGTTCCACATCATCATCGTTAACAGGAGGATACACGATTCTCTTATAATGATTGTAAACAGCGACGGACAAAACCTTTTTAGCTTCATCCTGACCTATTACATAATCATCCAAAAACGCCTTAATCTCAGCCGGTTTTAGTAAATTTATATCTTTATCGTCACTGCCTGCCTCGCTCTTTTGGGAATCTTCAAACTCTTCTTCTATAATATCGGAGCAAAGTTCAATACACTCATCGCAGATAAAAATATTGTTCGGTCCGGCAATCAGTTTCCTGACCTCATCCTGCGCTTTCCCGCAAAACGAACAGTGAATTTTGTTTGACTTATTGGCCAATTACTCTACCTCTGTTCTTTTCGTAACAACCTTATCTATAATACCGAATTCAAGAGCCTCCTGAGCCGTAAGCCAGTTATCTCTGTCGGTAGCTTCCCACATTTGCTCATATGTCTTACCGCAATTTTCAGCCAATATCTGGGTAAGTTTTTCTTTGGTACGAGCCATATGTTTAGCGGCAATCTCAATTTCGGTAGCCTGACCTTGAGCACCGCCCAAAGGCTGATGAATCATAATTTCGGCATTCGGAAGTGCCATTCTCTTGCCCTTGGTACCGCCCGAGAGCAGGAAAGCTCCCATTGAAGCAGCCATTCCCATACAATATGTGCACACATCGCACTTAACATATTGCATAGTATCATATATTGCCATACCTGCCGTAACCGAACCGCCCGGAGAATTAATATAAAAATATATGTCTTTTTCGGGATCCTCCGCCTCAAGGAAAAGAAGCTGTGCGACAATAATACTTGCCGAAACATCATTTACTTCTTCGCCGAGGAAAATGATTCTTTCTTTAAGCAATCTTGAAAAAATATCGTAAAAACGTTCACCCTTACTGTTGGTTTCTATGACATTAGGTATTAAACTCATTCTACTTCTCCTTTGCATTCTCCACTGCAAATTCTGCTGCCTTACGAACCTTGATATCTTCCTTAATACCCTTCAGGCTCTTTTCGGGAAGCATCTCCTTAATCTTATCAACTTCCATCTGATATACTTCAGCCATCTTCTTCATTTCGTCTTCAACATCTGCGTCCGTGCACTCAATGTTTTCTGCCTTGGCAATCTCTTCAAGTACAAGTCTTGACTTGATTCTCTCTTCAGCCTGAGGACGAACAGATTCGATCATCTTATCGTATGAAGATCCCGTGAACTGATAGTACTGGTCCATAGTAAGACCCTGCATGCTCATGCGCTGTGCGAATTCATCAATCATCTGCTCCTGCTGAGTTTTGATCATTGCCTCGGGTATATCCATGGCAGCATCCTTAACGATTGCCTCGATTACTCTTGCTTCCTTCTCATCCTTGGCTTCTTTGGCCTTTGACTCCTCTAAATTCTTACGTACATCAGCTTTGTATTCTTCCAAAGTATCGAATTCTGAAACCTCTGATGCGAACTCATCATCAAGTTCCGGAAGTTCCTTTTCTTTAATTTCCTTAATTGTACATTTGAAAACAGCATCCTTTGAAGCAAGCTCTTTAGCCTGATAATCTTCAGGGAATGTAACTTTAACTTCAACTTCCTTTCCGATTTCGGCTCCGATAAGCTGATCTTCAAATCCGGGAATGAATGCTCCCGAACCTATTGTAAGAGAGTAGTTCTCTCCCTTACCGCCTTCGAATGCAACTCCGTCTACGAATCCCTCAAAATCGAGAACTGTCATATCGCCGTCCTTAACTGCTCTGTCAGTAACTTCGATATTACGTGCATTGTTCTCCTGCTCACGCTTGAGAGCCTTTTCAACATCCTCGTCTGTTACGGTTGCATCAACCTTCTCTATTGCTACTCCCTTGTACTTACCAAGCTTTACAGGGGGCTTCAAAGCAACTTTGGCGCTGAAAATGAAAGGTTCCCCCTTCTTAATCTGCTCAACGGTAATTTCGGGACGTGAAACAACGTCCTCCTCACACTCATCCATTGCCTCTTCATAAGCATCGGGGATAAGAATATTGCATGCCTCATCATAAAATACTTCGGGACCGTACATCTTCTCTACCATCTGACGAGGAACTTTTCCCTTACGGAATCCCGGTATACTGATACTGCTCTTTTGCTTATTGAACGCCTTGTTTAAAGCATCCTCTAACTTATCGGCACCTACTTCAATGGTAAGCTTAGCCATATTGTTCTCTAATTTTTCAACTTTTACACTCATTACGTGTAACCTCCTTTAAATTAACTAAAGCCATTTGACTCATAAATCTTCACAGACAGTATTAGAGTATAGCATAAAAAAAGGCTAAATACTAGCCTTTTTTGGAGTAAATAACCTTTGAAGATATACCCTTTATCATTCCTATCTTCCCCGAAAGAGAACTGATTACATCCATCGGAGCATCCAATGCAATACTTATCACATTAATTCCTTTATCCTTATAAGGAACTCCCATTCGACCTATTATATATTGGCCGAATTCATGAAGAAGTTCGTTCAGCTTTGAAATCTCCGATGTATCGTCCACAATAATTCCGATAAGTGCCACTCTTGTCTCTTCCATATATTCTCCTTTACAATTCGATTATCGATGCCCCCAGTTTTTTGGCATCTTCTTCATTGTGAGTTACCAAAAGCACCGTTCTTCCATCTTGGTATTCTCGAATCACATCCATTGCTTTGCATCTTGTTTCATAATCCAATCCGTTAAAAGGCTCATCCAGCAGTATAAACTCGGATTCACGAAGAAGTGCTCTTAGCAATGCCACCCTCCTTTTCATGCCTCCGCTAAGTTCGGTGATTTTTTTTGAAAGACTCTCCCCGGGCAAAAGTTTTCCGGCTATTTGTCGACACTCCTCTTTTGAAATATTGCTTGCCCCCAAAAGTATATTGGTAAGCACATCGGTTTCTTCAATCAGTCTGTCTTCTTGAAAGACAACCGACAGGTCCTTTTCATGCCGCCTTATAAGTTCATTGATGAGGGTTGTCTTTCCGCATCCGGATTGTCCCATCAAGCATGTAATACTTCCGGCAGCTAAAGATATATCAACATGGTTCAAAACTACCTGCTCGTCATATTGTACGAAAATGTCATTCTCCGTCAAACCACTCCTTACGGATTTGAGCTTGGTTTTGGCTCTCTTAATCGAAAAATCCGCACCAAAAAATTTGGTCAGCAAATACAATACTGCCTTTTCAAACACATAACTGATCAATATTACCGTCAGGGTCCAAGACAAAAGTTCAGCCGTATCCAAATATACCTTGGCCATGTATATTTTTGAACCCAGCGAAAATTCCGGAAGCCCTATTACTTCAGCTGCCACCCCCGATTTCCATGCCATGCCCAAAGATACGCCAAGTGACGTATAAAGACTGTTTTTCATTGCCGGACGGTAAATATATATAGCTTTGCAAAATGCACTCACCTCAAATATCTTCGCCATTTCAAGCAATTTCTTGTCGGCGTTTTCGAGTCCTTTCAATGTTCCGATGTATATGTTCGGAAATACTATAAGAATTACAACAAAAAGTGCGAGATATTCGGAGCCTGCCCATAAAAGAAGCAACACTACAAACGATGCCACCGGAATCGACTTAAGAGTACTTATGGGTGGTGCCAACAGTTCTTTAATCAAGTCAAACGAATTCGACAGTGTTCCCAAAAGCAGTCCCAACATAAGCGCAATCAAAAATCCGACCCCTATTTTGGTGAGCGATGAAAATACAACTTTCCAAAATTCAAAGGTCAAAAGATCCTTGAAAAAGGTGGAAATAACCTGCACCGGTCCTACCAGCACAATAGAATTGGATACCGCCAAGGCTCCCAGTTGCCAAACTGCGAGCCAAAACAATATCACTGAAATTTTCTTAACATTTGGTTTCTTAATAATAAAAATCCTCACTCGGCATGGTTCCTCCCACTGAAGAAGGATCCAAATCAAACAGCACCTTCAAATAGCCTTCCAATGCTGCCTTCATTGCCTCTTTGTCTATATATTCCACATTACAGAACGGAATTGCCGCTTTAGCAATCGGTTCCTTTTCGATTATTCCGGATGCTACCGTATATGAAGCCGTTTTCTCAACATCGGTCGATACAAATTCACAGGACGCTTTGTGTTCTTCCATGAATGTATCTACAGCTTCCTTATTGTTCTCAAGAAATTCTTTTCTTACAACCGTTACACCCGTCACCAGTCGCGATTCGCTTTCCTTGGGAGCATTATCCCACTCCCCGGTAAGATTCAGGACCGGCGAAAGCTTATCGTTTTGCATGCAGCAGGCTGTTACAAAAGGCTGTGGCAAAATTCCCACTGCCATATCATCCTTCGCCAACAATGCAGCAACTTCCGTTGCTTCGGATTTATATTCGACATTTACGTCAGCTAAAGACAATCCGTTAGCACTCAGAAGATATTGAAACACAAAGTCCGGTGTTGTTCCCTTATTGGTAACGTAAACCGTCTTTCCCTTCAAATCCTCCATTGATGTAATTGACGAATCGGCACTTACGGCATACAGAACTCCCAATGTGTTAATATCCAAAACCACTGTCTGACCCTTGGTTTTGTTATACAGTACCGCTGCTACATTCGCCGGGACCAATGCAATATCAAGTTCGTTTGAAATCATCTTGGGAAGAATTTCATCAGCAGTCACAGCCATTTCGAAGCTGTACGAATTCTTTGATTCGCCCTGATTCGAATCATCCATAAGCTTCATAAGCCCTATGGACGTAGGGCCTTTAAGTGAACCTATTCTTACTGTTGTTCCCGGATTGTTTGATGTCGATGAACACCCGATAAACGTGCATGACAATAGCACGCATGACAATAAAGTTACTAAAATTTTCTTCATTTTTCCTCCTTCCTCCTTAGAACGAATCTTTGGAGTTAGCTTTGATTTATTTGTCAAAATGCTCTTATGGCAGCATTTTCACCTAAATTATCTTTGGAAATTTTAAGAATCTTTACGTAATAACTAAAATCTTTATTCACGAAGACTTCTACGCGGTCTTCAACCTTATGACCCAACAATGCCTTACCTATGGGAGATTCCACACTGACAAGCTTTTTGAGTGAATCACCCCGCATTGTTGATACTATGGTCAAAGAATCCGTCGTATTATCTTCTTCAAAAAGGATCTCTACGGTATCATTAACGCCAACTTCATCTTCCGCCGAATTATCTTCAATAATTTCAGCCGTCTTAATCATTCTCTCAAGGAATCTTATTCGCGATTCGTTGGCATTCTTTTCCTTTTTGGCAGCATAGTATTCAAAGTTTTCGGACAGGTCACCGTGCGCCCTGGCCTCTTTGACTGCCTCAAGAAGCTTAGGACGAATGACAACCTTACGGTTCTCAATTTCGGCCTGCATATCCTCTATATCTTTTTTGGTTAACTGATTAAACATATATTACTCGTTATTCATCTCTGCAAGATAAGTTTCGGCCTTGGCGGCTCTTTCCGTATCGGGGAAACTGTCAATAACATTGGCATATGTCTGTTTAGCCAAATCATCCTGTCCCGTACGTCTGTACGAATTGCCCAGATAGAACAGTGCCTCCCCGTTGGTCTTATCATAATAGTAAGCTCTTTCAAGATTAGGAACCGCTTCCTCGTAATTCTCACCTTGATAACTTTCAAGCCCCAAGTTGAAATAGTGAGAAGCTAACTGAGGTCCTGCCAGGTTGATGAGTTTATTGTACATATTGGTAAACGCATCGGACTTATTATTAATATCCAGTCCTTCCGCAGTTTCCAATTTCTCAAGATTCTCCGCAACCAAAGTAATGTCCTCGGAATTTTCGAGATACGTATTCATGGCGGCCATTACAACATCATATGCGTTAAGACCACCCTCATCTTCCGATGTGAGCTGACGGCTCTTAAGTTCTTCATTTTCAGCCTTGAGTTTCGACACTTCAAGTTCCATTGCATCAAGTTCGGCCGTTTTCTTATCCTTTTCGTCCGAAATCATTGATACCTTTTCATTAGCCTCTTCGTTAACATTGTATATCTTAGCCGGCAAAATCAGGAAATACGACACCGCAATACCAATAATCAACCCGATTGCGATGTTAAGCAAAATTCCGCCTGCTTTCGACTCGGTTTTGTTAATAGGCTGAATAATTGTTTCGTTACCGCTTTGATATACCTGAACCTTACGATCATCGCCCTTAGACTTCTTGCCTTTGGTACCGACTTCAACAGGGGCGAGCATGGTCTCAACTTCCTGAAGCATTCTAAGGCTCATTGTATTTTTGGTATCAATCGCCAGACACTTGTCAAGCTCATGCTTGGCTTTATCCCACTCCTCACACTTGATGTATATAAGTGCCAAAAGCTGATGAGCTCGCAAATACTTCGGTGCCATAGACAGAATTTTCTTGAGCTGAATTGTTGCATAGTCCAAACTGTCCTGATAGCACAATGCAAGTGACTGATTAAACTTCTTAAGATTTTGATTCATCGACTCAAGCTTATTGGGATTTTCCTGAATAACATCAATATAATCCGTTGCTATATTTTTGTTATCACGAATATTTTTGGAAATAACCCATTGGCCAAGTGCTTCAACCACTTCGCCTATTTCATAATAGACCAATCCCAATAAGTTTCTTGCATCTACATTATTTTTATTTAACTTAATACTCTGCTTAAGCGAGGTTATCGCACCTGACAAATCTCTGACACTGCATTTATCCAGGGCATCATTGTAATATCGGTTAGACAGGGCAAGTATTTTCTTATACATGCCTACATCCGCACCGCATCCGGTACAAAAATCTTTCTCAGACAGAGTACATCCACATTTATAACAAATCACGGTGTATTACTCTCCTGACTTCTTTGACTTTTCCAAAACTTGTATTAACGCATCCGCAATATCGGTCAAATCCTGTGAGAAAATAGCTTCCTCTGCATCCTCTACCTCAATGCTTGGATGAAACTTTCTTAATTCCTCTTCAAAATCAAGCATAACTGTCTCCTAACTGTACATGGTCTTCAACTGACCAACCAAATATAAAGATCCTGCAACAAACAACATATCTTTATCTCCAAGGCTCTTCTTGGCCTCCAAAAATGCATCTGTTGCACTGTCGAAAGAAAACACTTCACAAGGGCAATCTGCGAAGCATTTCCCAATACTTTCCATATCAAGTGCTCTCGATGAATCAATCCCGCCTATATATACGGCGTCAAACAATTCCGATTCAATAATGAGTCTGCACATCGCATCATACTGTTTATCAGCAACAACGCTGAATAATAACTTACGCTTTCCTTCACATGAAACGGCTTTGACCGATTCCAAAAAAGTAACTATCCCGTCCGGATTATGGGCGCCGTCCAAAAACACCGATGGTTCAACTTCTTCCATCCTGCCCGCCCATCGGGCCGTAAATAATCCACTTGCAATTGTTTCTTTGGTAATACTCTTCTCGTCTAAAACAATACAACCCAGAACTGCCAGAGAGGCATTATAAATCTGATACAAAGCCACCGTAGAAATTTTCAAGTTATCATACCTATAATACTCACATTCGATTAAAAAATCAATGAATTCTTTAGTTTGTCTTTTAAGAAAAACATCCTTTTGGTTTATAGAATAACATGCGCAATTTTTATCTTTTGCCACCCTGCTGATTGCATCGTAACTTTCATCTTGGTTATCCCAGAACACAACCGGAACTCTCTGTTTAATTATTCCCGCCTTTTCACCGGCAATTTGTGAAACGGTATTTCCCAGATATTCCGTATGATCTAAGCCTATTTTGGTAATTACGCACAGTTTCTTGCTTTTAACACAGTTGGTTGCATCAAGTCTTCCGCCAAGTCCGGTTTCAAGAATGATATAATCAACACCTCTCTTGGCAAAACAATACATTGCCATAAGGAACAGGTACTCAAAAAAAGAAGGATGATGCTCCATACCCTCTTCTTTGATAATATCCATTATTCGTTCAAAAGCCTCTGTAAATTCATCCTCGGAAATCATCACATCATTAATTACTATTCGCTCTCTTATCGAAACAAGATGCGGAGAAGTAAACAATCCGACGCTAAATCCCGATTTTTGTAATATCGAATTCATATAAGAGCAGGTCGAACCCTTACCGTTCGTTCCGGCTACATGAACAACTTTTGAAGATTCGTCCCTATATACTTTAGCAAGAAGTTTTGCGGTATCTTCCAATGTATTTTTTCCCTGAAACTTAGGGATATCCATTATATACTTAACCGCATCATCAAATTTACTCATTGGTTATCACAATCCCAAAACGCTTGTGGCAATCGCGAAGTATACCAACAGTGATATAACATCAACGATTGTTGTAATAAACGGCGAAGCCATTACCGCCGGGTCAAATCCAAGTTTTTTGGTAAGTACCGGCAATGTACATCCTATCAATTTGGCAAAAATCACAGCACATACCAAGGTCAGGCAAACAACGATTGCCACACTTACGGCAACCTGATCCAAAAAAATCAGTTTTAGGAAGTTAGCCGAAGCAAGAGTTATACCGCAGAACAATGCAACTCTGAATTCCTTCCATAAAACTTTCATTACATCCTTATATTCTATCTCGCCGAGCGAAAGTCCACGAATTATTGTAACCGAAGCCTGGCCTCCGGCATTTCCGCCCGTATCCATCAGCATTGGAATATAGGCCGTCAATATAGCCATTTTGGATAGTGCATCCTCAAAATTTCTCAAAATGCTGCCGGTAAACGTAGCCGAAACCATCAGTAAAAGAAGCCATGGCATACGCTGCTTCCATGTCTCAAAGACCGATGTTCGAAGATACGGCTTATCTGAAGGAATAATAGCGGCCATCTTTTCCATATCCTCAGTGGCCTCTTCTTCCATGATATCCACGATATCATCGACCGTAATAATACCTACCAGACGTTCCTCATTATCTACAACCGGCATTGCCGTAAAATCGTACTTTTTAAACTGCCTCGCAACTTCTTCCTGGTCCATCAGAGTATTGATATAGATAACATTCTCGTGCATTATCTCACCGATGATTGCATCGGTCGGAGATATAAGAAGGTATCTTAAGGCTACCGTTCCGACCAGTTTACGGTTAGCATCAACTACATAACATATATTGATTGTCTCTGAATCAACACCGCGCTGCCTTATTCTGGCCACCGCATCATCTACCGTCATGGATTCTTTCAAATCCACGAACTCGACTGTCATAATGGAACCTGCGGAATCTTCCGGATATCTTAGCAGATGGTTAATATCTCTTCGGGTTTCAGCCTTGGCGTTGGTCAGAATCTTCTTAACCATATTGGCCGGCATTTCTTCCAAAAGGTCGGTAGCATCATCGGCCATCAGATTATCGATGATACCTGCAGCATCCTTTTCCGACATGGCCGTAATTATCTCTTGCTGAATATCAACCTCAAGATAAGAGAAAACATCCGCTGCCATATCTTTGGGAAGTATTCTGAAGATTTTCAAAAGTTCGTCTTCCTTGAACTCTCCGATACATGCTGCCACATCGGCCTCATTCATATCAGCCATTTTTTGGCGAAGGCTGGTATACTGCTTGGTTTCAAAAAGTTCTCTCAATATTTCCAAATCTGTTTTTTCTTCCATACCGGCCTCCTTTCAACAGTCTGATTACCCTTGATTATGTTATCTCCATTATCTGTCGTTTGTCAACGCAAACTTCCTATGCTAAACTCATTACTATGAGTGATAATAAGGCCTCTTCATACTTAATGCCGGGTGGCCCCGCCACAGGTGAGTACGAAGAAAAGAAATCCAAGTTCATAGCCAATCTTGCTGTTGCCACTACCGAAGAAGAAGCTGCTTCATTTATTGCATCCATCAAAAAAAAGTACTATGATGCCCGACATAACTGTACAGCATTTATTATTGGGAATGATTCATCACTTACAAGATGTTCTGATGACGGAGAACCTTCCGGCACAGCCGGGAAACCTATGCTCGAGGTATTGCAAGGGAGCGGACTTACCAATGTTGTTGCTGTTGTGACAAGATATTTCGGCGGCACATTGCTAGGAACCGGCGGGTTGGTACGTGCCTATACGGAAGCTGTCAAGAACGCTCTTGCCAATGCTCAAATTGTATCCATGCAGCTTTGTTCCGATTTGGATGTGACCTGTGCTTATACGGATGTTAACAATTTACAGCATTACTATGGGAGCAATAACATAATGATACTCGGATGTGACTATGGCGAAAACGTTGTGTTTCATCTTCGGGTTGACAGTGCCCGCAGTGAAGAACTCCGCCTGGCTTTAACCCGCCTCACCAAGGGGCAGGCCAAGATAACCGACATCGGTACCGGCTTCTATCCTATGGAGATTAAAGTATGAAAAAATTTTATGGATTAAAAAATGATTATGTTTGTGTAGACAATTCAAGCTACGGCGGTTCGCAAACCTACTTCAGAAACATTGACGGATTATTCTGCAAGGGTAAAGATAAAGGTGGATGCGGAATTGTTGCCATGGGTGATACCATGGCTTATCTTAGTAAAGATACACGTTTTGCCAACATTGATTCCTACTGCAGATACTTTAACAAAATCGTTCGAAAATCCTTATGGATTCCAAGCCGAATCGGAATGTCTTTCCTTCATATTCACTTTGCTTCAAAGCATATGTTAAAAAGCTTCTCTTTACCATACACCTGCAGATGGTGTTTCAGTAAAAAGAAGCTCTATTCGCGCGTTAAAAATATGCTTGTTGACAATATCCCGGTCATTCTGTGTATTCCAAAGAATTTCAGCCGTTCCAAATCAAAAGAAATGTTGAATCTCTATGACAGTGACAGTAGACCCGCGACTCGAACTCACGGTCATTTCGTTGTCATTACCGGAATATGCGAGCTTAATCAAAAGCTCTTTTGGGAAATATCCTCTTGGGGCAAAAAGTACTACATCAGTATCGAAGAATACATTAACTATTCCAAACACCACATTGCAGGGTTACTTGGAAATATTCTTCTTATCAGCAAGCTGTAATTTCCCTATTCTGGCTGATTGGCCTGTTGAGCCGCAAGAGCCGCCTCATACTGGGCCAGTGCATCAGCCTGTTGTTGCTCGGCATTCTGCTGGTTCTGAATCATCTGAATTTCCATCTCAAGTCTTTGTTGAGCAATTATTTCTTCAATTCCGGGTTGCATCATGAATTCAGAAGTATGCATACAACGTTTGGTTGTATCCAAAATTTCACCTTCCGCATCTGTCGGAACTTCAGTACCCAGTGTAGCCAAATTACCTGCCGTTGCATCACCTGACATAAGTATTGTTTCGGGAAGAACCGTAATAACACCTTCCGTCTTGAACGGGCATGTATCACAGGCAGGACAGCCTTCATATCCGCATACAGCTCCGGAATAATGAACATCACACATTTCGGTAGGAACCGTTCCCTCCGCAAAATACTCCGTTTTCAAACAGCCATCGCAAATTCCCGGTATCGGAAGTTTACCCGATACAGAACAAACAGTAGCCGCCACGATTCCGCTCGGCATAGGAAAACTTGCGGATGGCAAATCTTCATGTATCTTTGCCATGCAGGCACGCCATAATCTCTTGGCAAGATTTCGCTCTTCACCGGACCTTAACTTGGTATTATTATCATAACCTTCCCAAACCGAAGCCGTATAATAAGGCGTATATCCCGAGAACCATACGTCATTGTAATCGGAAGTGGTTCCCGTCTTACCGGCAATAGCAGTGCCACCGAAGTTAACCGCAGCACCGGTACCGGATGTAACTACATCCTGCATTGCCGATGTCAAAAGCCATGCTGTTGTGTCCTTGATTACCTGACGCGTTTGAGGAAGTGAATTATCCAAAACTATATTTCCGTCATGATCGACTACCTTAGTGTAAAGTCTGGGTTTGATATATGTTCCGCCATTGGCAATACATGCATATGCAGCATTCAATTCTTCATTGGTTACACCATATGTCAATCCGCCCAGAGCAAGAGCCTGCTGAATATCGGAATATACCCTTGTTTCGTCACCGTAGGTATGTTCCTCTCTGTCTACAACAGTCGTAAATCCGAAATTCTTTAAATAATCAAATCCAATCTGAGGAGTGATGTAAGTAAGCGTCTTAACCGCCAAAATATTCATTGAATCAATAATACCCTGACGAGTATTACTCAAACCTCTGTATCCTGAATACCAGTTGGTACACGGAATTCCGTTGGTATAAGTAAACGGTGCATCATTTATGGCAGTAGCCAACGTAGTAGCGCCTATATCCAAAGCGGGGGCATATGCCGCAACAATCTTAAATGTAGAACCCGGCTGACGTTTGGCGGATGTTGCTCTGTTAAGTGTTCGGCTTCCCTCTTTGGTTCCTCGTCCTCCCACCATGGCAACTATATTACCCGTGCTCTGTTCCTCTACGGTTATAGATACCTGAGGCTGAGGAGACAAATTTACCTTTTCGTCAAACACTTCATCACCCGGGGCAAGTATCGCAGTCTTGTATTCCTCTACCGCAGCATACAAATCATCCTGGGAATCAAAAATCATATCAAACGACTTGGACCTGTTTTCTCTGAAATATCTTCGGAACATCTCCGAACTGTGATTTTCAAAATCTCCGTTCGCCTTCTTAACCGTTAATGCATAAGAAAGAAGCCATCTGCAGTTACCTGCATAATTGTCCTCATTGGTGAATACTTCGTCACAGATTTTCTGAATATCCGGATCTTGTGTCGAATATATTTTCAGGCCGCCGCTGTACAAAAGCGTACACGCCTGAGTCTCGTTATATCCTGCCTGTTGCAGATCATAAAGTAAATCTTCCGTCAAAGCGTCAACAAAATATGAATTGATTAAAGACTCATCGGCATCTTCATTAACAACCTTAATTCTTGAATAAACGTCATCTGCCTTGGCCTGATCATATTCTGCCTGGGTAATGTAGCCTTGTTCAAGCATATTGCCCAACACCTTGTCACGTCTCTTGGCATTTTCATCCGGATGCGCTATGGGATTGTACTTGGTCGGATTCTGTGTAATACCGGCTATGACCGCACATTCGGAAAGTGACAATGTACTTACCGATTTATTAAAATATCTCATGGAAGCTGCCTGAACTCCCAAAGTGTTTTGGCCAAGGTTAATTGTGTTCATATAATTCAAAAGAACATCATCCTTTGACATGGACTTGGTCAGTTCAATTGCAAGATACTGTTCCTGAATCTTACGCTTCATTCTCTCGGCAAAGCTGTTCTCCGAAGTCCATCCGGTAAACACATTGTTTTTCAACAACTGCTGTGTAATGGTAGATGCACCTTCCGAGAAATGGAAGCCGTTGGAAATGCCTACATATGCGGCACGAATAATACCTTTAATATCAATTCCGTTATGTTCATAGAATCTCTCATCCTCAATTGCCACGAAAGCATGAGCCAGATTCTCAGGTATCATATCCATCGTAACAGGAATACGGTTGGAATCCTGTGAAATCAGTTTGGCTATCTGATTACCTTCATTATCATATACAAAAGTGCTGAAGCCCGAAGGCGTTACATCAACATTCTCTATGCTCGGAGAAGTATCTATCACACCTTTAAAAATACCTATTCCGAGGCTCATTCCAACAGCACCCACGCCAATAAGCCCTACGAGTACCAAACATAACACGTAGAGCAAAATTTTCTTCATAAATTTGGGTGCTTTTGTCCTAAGGGCATGTTGCTTAGCCTTAATGCCTCTTCTGGAAAAATCACTTGCCATCATTGTTCCTCAAAAATCAAGAAATTCACATTATGCAAAAGACCCAAGTTTCCTTGGGTCCTTCTAAGCTCCCGACGGGAATCGGACCCGTGACCTCCGCACTACCAATGCGACGCTCTACCGACTGAGCCACGAGAGCATGTAGACTAATAATCAACAAGCGATAGTATATCACTTAACCAACATTAATTCAACTTATTTTGATGCCCCATAGGGAACCTGCACACGTTACCGAAACAGCCGGCTCGATTCAGGCTCTCCCACGGCACACGAAAGGGTCTGCTTAGTGCTGCTTTGTTCCCAACCTGACACGGTTCACAGTCTTTGTTGCGCAGGACCCAAATGTCATCACTGCTTGCGTCGGGCAGCTATGCAGGCTCCCTACAGGGCATCTTAAGGTATACTAATTTAATATTCCTTTTTTGTCAACTGCCAAGCTCTTCTTAGTTTGGCTTTAGCCCTTTGTATGGCATTATCAGTTGATTTGGGAGACTTTCCGATTACCGCAGCAATCTGCGTATAATCCATACCGGTCAGCATCAGATTAAGCACTTTACGTTCAAGCTCACTAAGTTCCGTATCAAATGATTCCTCCATGGAAAGAACTGCTTCCTTATCCAAAAACTCTTCCTCCGGATTGGAACCGCCTTCTTTATTAAAGTCATCCTCGTATATGGAAACATAGCTGTTGAGCGGCGCATGTTTCATTCTGCCTGCCCGTTCAATGGCCGAATACATTTGCCTTGAAACGCATAAATCCGCAAATGTAATAAAACTGGCCACTTGAGAAGAATCATAATCTCTGATAGCCTTGTACAGTCCAATCATTCCCTCCTGAATCAAATCTTCACGATCTGCTCCGAGAATGAACATACTCATGGCTTTCTTTCTGACAAGATTCTTATATTTATTCATCATAAAGTCGACAACGCCCTCATCTTTACCCTTCATCAGCTTGATGAGTTCTTCATCTGTCAATTCACTGTACTTATCCATCAATCTCTGGCATACACTTTCCGTTCACTTGAATCGGTCTCCGTATCCGGATTATCCGATTCTTTTGCATCATCATCCTCATCGCTTTCTTGCGAGGCTTCCGATTCATCATTTTCACTGTCAGCTTCAGAATCCGTAACGGCATCATCTTTTGAAGTATCCGAATCTTCACCGTCAATCGCGACTGTATCATCCTTCATTCTGATAATTTCCGCTGCTATATGCTTAGCCAGCAAATCATACCCTTCCTTATTGGGGTGAACGGAATCGGGAATATAATCTTCAACAATATCCGCATCGTGGCTGTCGAAGAAGTTGGAATTATAGTCATCAATAACCTGATACTCATACTCATCGGCAAGTTCTTTAAGGCAATCGATAATTACCGTCTGTGGCAACAGCTCGGGACGCTCTTTTCTAAGAACATCGTGCAACAGATTCGGAAGCGGTGTTACAACTATTACCTCAGCCTCGGGATAATCTTCCTTAAGGCCTTTGAACAAATCATTTACGTCTCCGTACAAAGTTTTGGGTTCTCTGTCATCGATATTTCCGACCATATCCTCATGCAAACAATAGCCGTCATTATAGCCTCCCATAACAATAATCAAATCCGTATCTTCGGGTATCTCATTATATCTGTCGCAAAATGCCTGATCCCAATATCTTCCCAAAGATGAACCACCTATTCCGAGATTCGTCACAGATTCCGCATTAAGTATTTCTCCAAGACGTGTAGGATATGTATAATCCTGATAATCCGGTTCATCATCCATATTCGATCCTGCCGTGACGCTGTCACCCAGACATGCTATCTTAATCGAACTGAAATCTATATTTGAACCATCTATTACTTCCTGATCCGAAGTTGCCCAAAGCGCCGTTTCTTCACAGGATGTTCTGAATTTTTGTCTGTACTTTAGAGTAAGCGTATTTCCGGAAAGCGTGTCAAGGCTGTTTCCCGAAAGAGTATTCTGACTCAGGGAATTATCCGACAGCGAATTCTCGCTCAACGAATTATCGGATAAGGAATTGTCCGAGAGAGAATTTTCGGACAAACTATCATCCAAATCGTTTTGGCTTAAGCTAAAAGCATCATTTACTGCCTCAAATCCAAGATCCGCAACTCTTGAAACATTCTCGGCGGATGTTCCCGATTCCCAATCTGCCTGAGCCCCGTCAATATCATTTTCCGACAATGTTTCATCTTGGTGCTCAATATCTTCTTCCGAATTGTCTGCCCAAGGATCTACCAAATCCACTTCCTGCGCATCATCTTCCGAATTTTCGTCTTCAACATAAACTTTTTCACTTATGTATTCTTCTATTTCTTCTTTTGATAAGGATGCAATTTCATCCCTAATCTGAGTGGTGGATTCATCCACTTCAAGAACTCTTGCCACCCTCTCTTCTTCCCATTCGGCATTCCTTCTTTGCTCAACCAGCTTATATGCGCCCAAACCCAAAACTGCGATTCCGGCCATTGCCATAATCACTAACAATACTTTAACTGACTTTTTCATTTCTTACACAATCTTTGACGCACAATCTCGTATGCCAAAACCCCGGTGGCAACGGATGCATTCAAAGAATCAATATCTCCCTTCATCGGAATAGACGCCACCATATCGCATTTTTCTTTAACAAGGCGTCCAACCCCGCTTCCCTCATTTCCTATTACAAGGCCTATTGAACCTGTAAGATTGAGGTCATACATTCTATCCCCATTCATGTCTGCACAGACAAACCACATACCTCTCTTTTTCAAATCTTCTATCGTCTGTGCAATATTTGTAACCTTGGCAACAGGGGTATAATTCAATGCACCCGCTGATGTTCTTGCGACTGTGGCTGTCAGTCCCACAGCTCTGTTTTTGGGTATAATAACCCCGTGAGCTCCCGCCAAATTCGCCGTTCTTATTATAGCCCCCAGATTGTGAGGGTCTTCTATATTATCAAGAATGATGAAGAATGGATCCTCACCCTTTTCTTCGGCCAATTTGAACATATCGTCCACATCCGAATACTCATAAGCAGCAACAACTGCCACAACCCCTTGGTGCATGCCTGTCTCGGAAAGCTGATCAAGTCTTTCTTTATCAACATACTTAATCAAGGTGTCATGTTTTCTTGCTTCTCTTTTAATCGTCATTACCGGTCCATCCTGACATCCGTCAAGAATATAGAGCTTATCTATCTCTTTTCCCGCACGGAAAGCTTCGATAACCGGATTACGACCTTCAATAACCGTTTCACTCATTTTCAATACCCATCTTAATCAATTCAAGCATTCTTTCTGTTTGATGCGACAAATATAAATATCCCACCAAAGCCTCAAAGCCCGTAGCCATTAAATACTCTTTCTGAGTTGCATTCTTCGCCCCCGATGAGGGTTTGGAATTCTTTCCTCTTTTGTATATAGAAATCTCATCCTCGGACAAACTCGGCATCAGCTTTTGAATTATAGCCGACTGTGCCTTGGCACTTACAAATTTGGTTGTTTCTTTATGCAGCTTATTGTTCGAAGTATTTCCCTTGCCAACCGTATAGCTTCGAATCACCAAATCATATATCGCATCACCGATATACGCAAGCGACAGCGGAGAATATGTCCTTATATCAACTGTCGGAAGTGACAGCATCTTTTGGATTTGCTCATATATATCTATGCTTTGTGCCATTTAACACCTTCTCTGGTATCTTCAATAACAATACCCTTGGAAAGGAGCTCTTCTCTGATGCTGTCCGCCAATGCAAAATCTTTGGCCTTCTTGGCTTCCTTTCTTAAAGCTATCTTTTCTTCAACATAAGCAACCAATTGAGGGTCTTCGTTGGTATCTTTTTCTGTGTTTTCTGAAGTTTGGCTTAAAAGATTAAGCCCCAAAACATAATCGTAATCCTCAATCACGGCTCTTTTGGTAGCCCCATTCATGTCGGACTTCAAAACATCATACAACAATGTAAGTCCCATAGCCGTATTCACATCGTTTCCTACAACTTCCGCGAAATGCTCATGTTCCTGTTTAACACGATCCGTATCAACTTCGCCTTCGTTCGGTATATTGGAAATCTTATTTTTTAACTTCTTATATGAGGCCGAAATCTGATTCAACGCATCATAAGAGAATGTAAGCGGTTTTCTGTAATGTGAAGATAATGCAAACATTCTGTAGGCAAGAGGGTCGTATCCCTTTTCTTCCAATAATGATACTGTCAAAAATTCACCCTTCGACTTACTCATCTTTCCCGTCTCATCATTAAGGTGGTGAACATGGAACCAGTAATTACACCATTTATGGCCAAGGAAAGATTCACTTTGAGCTATTTCATTTGTATGATGCGGGAACATATTATCAACGCCGCCGCAATGTATGTCCATATACTCTCCAAGATGTTTCATACTTATGCAAGAACACTCGATATGCCATCCCGGATATCCCACGCCCCACGGAGAATCCCATTTCAGAGCCTGGTCTTCAAATTTTGATTTGGTAAACCAAAGTACGAAATCATTCTTATTACGTTTATTTTTATCCTCGGAAACATCATCGCGAACGCCTACCATAAGTTCATCTTCACTCTGATTTCCGAAAACATAGTAATTCTTCAGTTTCGAAGTATCGAAATATACGTTTTCGCCGGCAACGTAAGCATATCCTTTCTCCAAAAGGACCTCTATCATATGTATAAACTCCGGTATACAATTAGTAGCCGGTTCAACAACATCCGGAGTTTTAATATTCAGTTTGTTGCAATCCGAAAAGAAGGCATCCGTATAAAACTTGGCGATTTCCATAACTGTTTTGTTCTCACGCTTAGCCCCTTTTAGCATCTTGTCTTCGCCGGTATCGGCATCTGACGAAAGGTGTCCGACATCGGTAATATTCATGACCCTCTTCACATCGTATCCGGAGTAACGAAGAAGTTTTTCAAGAACATCTTCCATCATATAACTTCTCAGATTTCCTATATGTGCGAAATGATATACTGTGGGACCGCATGTATACATAGCGACTTTATTGCCGTCGTTTGGAACAAACTGTTCAACTTTCTTGGTTAATGAATTGTAAATTTTCATACTTTCTCCTCCAGCTTTTCTATTCTGGCATTAAGCAGTGCCAATTCTTCCTTAACAGGGTCAGGAAGATGTATCTGATCCAATTCTTCTTGAGGAAGTGCCCGGTTATTACGTCTGACTACACGCCCCGGGACACCGACAACCGTTGAGTTGGGCGGAACCTCCTCCAAAACCACGCTTCCTGCACCGATTTTGGTATTGTCTCCTACCTTAAAGCTTCCCAGCACTTTTGCACCGGCACTTATCATTACGTTATTTCCGATTGTAGGATGACGCTTACCCTGCTCCTTACCCGTACCGCCCAAGGTTACTCCCTGGTATAAAGTTACGTTATCCCCTATCACGGTAGTTTCACCGATAATTACACCGTTACCGTGGTCAATGAAAAATCCTTTTCCGATTTGTGCTCCCGGATGGATTTCGATTCCCGTCTTTCGCGCAGCTCTTTGAGAAATTAATCTGGCCCAAAAATAATGGCCCTTTAGATATAACTTGTGGGCCCTTCTGTAGCGCATCATAACTTTGAAACTCGGATATAGAAACACTTCCAAATTTGAATGAATTGCCGGATCTCTTTCCTTTATTACCTTTATTTCTTCTTTAACACGTTTAATATATCCCATAACTAACCTATTACTTTTCGCATCCTTGACAAGCACCGCAAGAAGACACCTCCATCGTGGCCATACCTCTGGGTGATGTAAGCATACATATTGCCTGACTTGATATCCCTTCACCTGTTCCGGTGAATCCAAGCCCTTCTTCCGTTGTTGCTTTAATGTTTATCTGCGAAATATCTATACTCAGCGCCCGTGCCACATTTTCTCTCATAGTATCGATATACGGTCGCATTTTGGGAGCCTGTGCAATAATCGTTGCATCTATATTTTCAATGTAGAACAGGTTATCGTTAAGCATTTTTCCTACCTTAGTCAAAAGTACAAGCGATGATATTCCCCCATAAGCAGGATCGGTATCGGGAAAATGTTTTCCGATATCACCCAGCGTGGCTGCACCCAGCAGCGCATCCATAATTGCATGAATCAAAACATCCGCATCGGAATGTCCCAAAAGTCCCTTTTCATAAGGTATCTTAACTCCGCCCAAAATCAAATCTCTTTCGGGTACCAACCTGTGTACGTCATATCCCAAACCTATTCTCATGAATAAAACCTTTCACCGATTAATCTGAATTCGAACTTTTCTTTAGGAAGCGGCTTGTCAAACAAATAACCCTGAGCGGTCTGGCACTTAGCCTGCTTAAGGAATTCCATCTGAGCTCCGGTTTCAACACCTTCCGCAACAACTTTCATATTAAGTTCATTAACCATACTGATTATATTCTTAACAACGGATTTATCCTGTTCACCGGACTCTTTGTTTATTTTCTCAAGGAACGATTTATCGAGTTTAATTGTATCCACATTCAAATCCTTGATAAGATTCAAAGAAGAATATCCGGTTCCGAAATCGTCTATTGAAGTTTCGATTCCGTTCCTTTTCATAATATCGACAAATTCCGACAACGATTCGAAATCCTCGTATCCGGACATTTCCGTAATCTCTACTTCAAGATATTTGTTTTCTACCTTATGAGAAGCGATTACCTTCAATATTTTCTCCGCCAATTTGGCATTAAGAATATTGGCTCGCGAAAAATTGACCGAAATCCTCACCGGTTCAATTCCTCGGTCAATCCACTCATGTATATGCTCACATACCAAATTGAGCATATAAAAGTCTAACTGGCCGATTATTCCTTCGTTTTCCAAAGCGGGGATAAAGTCCATCGGAGGTATTATATTTCCGTCCTTTATCCATCTGCAAAGAGCTTCTGCACTTACCAATTCGTTATTTGCAAGATCAACCTTGGGCTGATAGTATATTGCGAATTCTCTTTTCTTTAATGCATTTGCGAATTCGCCGCACACCTGCTCATCATGTGCCGAATGTGTAAGCATTTCATCCTTGAAGTAAACAACGTCACCTGCCGAAGGGTTCTTCGTATAAGAGTACGCTGTTTTGGCACATTCAAGAGCCTGAACACCGCTGTCAACCGGGTATATGGAATAAACTCCGAACTTAACCATTACGTCAAATTCAAGCAGTTTGTCATCCTTTTCTATGACAACTCTTTGAGAATTGACGAATTTAATAAACTCTTCCGTTCTTTCCTTTTCAATCAAAACTGCGAACAAATCACCACCCATTCTGGCTATTGTTTCACCCTTGACCAAATAATCACGAAGGTTTCTAATAAAGCTTTTAAGAACTTTCTCCCCTTGTTTATAACCTGCCTTTTGGCTAAGGTAATTATAATTTTTCACGCCAAAGAACACTGCACAGTAATTGTCCAATTTCGAATCTTTGTATAAATCGTTGGCGTATGCAATAATACCGCTCGAATTGCAGGCACCCGTCATAGGATCGGTAAGTTGCGCCTGATTCAATAAAATAGCGAAACGTATTCTTGAAATACTGTCAAACAAAATCTGAATCAGAAATTCCACTTCGCTTTCTTCTTCGGCATTCCACTTATAATCCTTTGTAGAATATATTTCAAGTTGAACAACACCCCAATCCTGAGTTACGAATGTTTTCCTGATACCGCATTCAAGATTGTACTCTTCCTCTCTTTTGAAAATAACGCTTCGGTCTTGCATTTGAGCCAATTGGAAGCTGTTGGCAGGCGAATTGACAATCAGCATTGCCATACCGATGTGAACATCATCCGCTATGGAAAACATGGCATTTTGAATCACATCAAAATATTCACGTATTCCCATGGGTTTCTTTGTTGCCAAACAATAATAGAATTTTTCAAAGTTCTTGCTTCCTAAAATTCCTTCCATAGTGTTCTCCTTACATTATGGTTTACAACAATTCCTTTAGCATGGCGTTAACTGAAGCAGGATCTGCTTTTCCCTGCATAGCCTTCATGGTTTGACCCACCAAAAATCCTATTGCCTTTTCTTTTCCGTTATGATAATCGTCCACGGATTGAGGATTATTCTTGATTACATCCTCGACAACCTTTCGCAATGCGCCTTCGTCGTTAACCGTCTTTAATCCCTTCTCCTCGACATATTTCTCGGGATCTATGTCTTCAAAGAAAAGTACTTCAAACACTTCCTTGGCCACCGTTCCGTTAATTGCCTTCGATTCTTGAAGTTTAATCAGGCTGGCCAAAGCCTCGGGTTTGAATGAAATATCCTGCGGATCCATCTCTTTTTCTTTTAAGATTCGCATTGTTTCTCCCATAAGGTAATTTGAAACCTTTTTGGGATCTGCACCCAAGGCAACCGTTTCTTCAAATACATCCGACATTCTCTTGGAATCGGTAATGATTTCTATATCATATTCCGGAATCTTAAACTCTTCCTTATATCTTGCCATCTTCTCATTTCTGAATTCAGGCTGTTTGGCGCGTACGGCATCCAAATATTCGTCCGACAAAGATATGGGAACCAGGTCAGGATCCGGAAAATATCTGTAATCCTGAGCATCCTCTTTGGATCTCATTGCATAAGATTCACCCTCGTTATCATCCCATCTTCTGGTTTCCTGGATAACCTTTTCGCCACTTTCTATGATATCAATCTGTCTTTGAGTTTCACCTTCAATGGCTCTTCTTATAGCCTTGAATGAATTAAGGTTCTTCATTTCGGTACGTGTTCCAAACTCTTTGGCACCAACCTCTCTTATGGAAAGATTGACATCGGCTCTCATGGAACCTTCCTGAAGTTTGCAATCCGAAGCTCCCAAATACTGAACTATCATTTTGAGAGTTTCAAGGTAAGCAATAACCTCATCTGCCGAACGCATATCAGGCTCGGAAACTATCTCTATAAGCGGAACTCCCGAACGATTGTAATCAACATATGAACAGTCATCCCAGTCATCATGTATCAGTTTGCCGGCATCCTCTTCCATATGTATTTCATGAATGCCTATGTTCTTGGTTCCTTCCGATGTTTCAATCGTCACATGTCCGTTTCGACAAATAGGCAGATACAACTGAGATATTTGGTAATTCTGCGGATTATCCGGGTAAAAATAGTTTTTACGGTCGAATTTACAATACTGTGTAATGTTACAGTTGGTAGCCAAACCTACAGCCACCGCATATTCCAAAACCTGCTTGTTCAAAACCGGCAAGGACCCGGGCATACCCGTACATACAGGACACGTATGAGTATTCGGTTCTCCTCCGAATGCCGTTGAACATCCACAGAATATCTTTGTTTTGGTTGCCAGTTCCACATGAACTTCAAGTCCGATGACAGTCTCGTAGCTTTTACTCATATTATTCACCGTCCTTTCCGTTTAATCTGTGTTTCTTGGTATATACTCCGGTTTCGCATTCATAGGCATAGGCTGCACGAATCAGTTTATGCTCATTGAAGCAATCACCCAAAAGCTGCATTCCTATCGGCAATCCCTCAGAATCGGTTCCGACCGGAATACACATTCCCGGAATACCGGCAAGATTAGCCGATATGGTATATATATCCGACAAATACATGGCAATCGGATCCGAAAGACTCTTTCCTATCATAGGGGCTGTCGTAGGTGCTGCCGGAGCAACAATCATATCGTATTTGGCAAACGCCTCATCAAAAGCCTTTTTGATAAGTGCCTTAACCTTTAATGCTTTTAAATAATATGCATCATAATAGCCGGAACTTAACACGAAGCTTCCGAGCATAATTCTTCTCTTTACTTCCGGTCCGAAGCCTTCGGAACGGGATTTTTTATACATATTATGTAAACCATTGTACTCTTCGGTTCTGTAACCGTACTTAATTCCGTCAAATCGTTCCAAATTAGAGGATGCTTCTGCAGCGGCTATCGTATAATATGTCGGAATTGCATATTCAACCAGACTAAGGTCAAATTCTTCCACGATTGCCCCCTTGGCTTTGAGTACCTCAACCGCATTCATTATCGATTCTTTAACTTCGCTGTTTAATCCGGCTCCGAAATAGTCACGCGGTATACCTATTTTTAATCCTTTAACGTCATCTACCAGTGCATTGGTGAAATCATTATCATCACGTTCAACGGAAGTCGAATCTTTTGGATCATGTGAGCAGATAGCTTCCATAATAATTGCACAATCCGTAACATCCATACACAAAGGTCCGATTTGGTCCAAGGAAGAGCCGTACGCCACAAGACCATATCTTGATACTCTTCCATATGTAGGTTTCATTCCCACAACACCGCAATAAGAAGCAGGCTGTCTTATGGAACCACCTGTATCCGAGCCGAGTGCATAAGGAACCTCACCTGCCGCAACGGCAGCTGCAGAACCGCCTGAAGATCCCCCCGGTACATGTTCGGGATTATGAGGATTCTTGGTAGGACCGTAGTATGATGTTTCACACGTTGAACCCATTGCAAATTCATCCATATTGGTCTTGCCGATAATAACGGCACCGGCTTTTTTCAAATTAATAACCGCTTCCGAAGAATATGTCGGTACGAAATTATATAAGATATGTGAGGAACACGTAGTCAAAAGACCTTCCGTACACATATTGTCCTTAATTGCCACCGGCACTCCGGCCAAAGGACCCGTAAGCTCGCCTTTGTCGATTTTTTGCTGTACTTCATCCGCCTGTTTCAAAGCTCCCGCTTCATCAACAGTAACGAAACTGTTCAGAACAGGTTCCTTTTCCTTTATTGTTTTTAGGAAAGCCTCAACTACTTCCCTAACCGTAAATTCTTTATTCTTAATTGCCTTCGACAGTTCTGCTGCCGTATAATCCGATATCTGCATTTTCTTACCTCTGCCAATTTATTCAAAAGTCTTAGGAACTTCAAACATTCCGTCCTTTTCTCCCGGAGCGTTGCTTATGATGTTGTCACGATCATCTCCGCAAGTTACGACATCTTCACGCCATACATTCTTAACGGGAAACACATGCGACATCGGTTCAATACCATCAGTATTGAGTTCACCGAGTTTATCAATGTAATCAAGCATTCTGCCCATATCTTTTTTGGCAGCTTCCTTCTCATCCTCCGAAAGCTCCAACTTGGCCAAAATGCCGACATATTCAATAGTTTTATCAGAAATTACGTTAGCCATACGCCTACCTCTTCCAATTTTAAACATAATTTAACTGATATAGTATATCATAAAAAACCGGCATAGCAAAATGCTATGCCGGTTTTTATTTTAAATCTTTAATTTATCTTCCTATTTCGTCTTCTTAAGTCCATCAAAATACAATTTGGTTTCGGCAGCAACAACACCGCTTAATGCTATCAATGCCACAAGGTTAGGCAGCGCCATCAATGCATTAAATATGTCGGCTATGGTCCAAACAGCCTCTACCGTAAGATAAGGTCCGATAAACACTGCCAATATGTACAACCATCTGTATCCTTTGATAACACCCTTCTTGTTTCCGACAACATATTCAAGGCTTCGCTCTGAATAGTAATCCCATCCGAGAATTGTGGTAAATGCAAAGAACACAAGACACATCATAAGTACGAATGATGATACGGCACTCGGGAAAGGTAAACCTGTCGAGAATGCATAATCCGTAACTGCTGCTCCGGAAAGTCCAGTATTGTAAGCTCCGGTAATAACAATTGAAAGACCTGTCATTGTACAGATAATCAATGTATCAATAACTGTACCTGTCATTGAAATAAGTCCCTGCTTTGCAGGTGATTCAACCTTAGCTGCCGCAGCTGCTATAGGAGCCGATCCAAGTCCTGCCTCATTTGAGAAAATACCTCTTGCAACACCCTTTTGCATAGCCATAAGCATTGCTCCGAGTGCTCCGCCGGCTGCCGCTCTAAGTCCGAATGCACTTTGGAAGATTTCTACGAATGCTGCGGGGATTTTGGTAATATTGCATCCAAGAAGCAATACTGCCGCAACAATATATATAACAGCCATGAAAGGTACGATAACTTCCGAAACTTTGGAAATTCTCTTAATTCCTCCGATAACCACCAACGCTACGCAAACCGTAACAATAATACCTACGATAACAGTTGCCCATGTATATGAATTCTCACCGATAGTAAACGCTATCGAAGAAGCTTCAGGATCAAAGAAATTCTGAGCTGCTGATGTAATACCGTTAATCTGCGTAATTGTACCGATTCCGAGAAGTCCTGCGCCGGTAGCCAATATTGCAAACAACTTAGCCAGCCATTTCCACTTCTTTCCCATACCGTTTTCGATATAGTAGAAAGGTCCGCCCATTACATGTCCGTCTTTATCTATTACACGGAATTTTGTTGCCAAAAGACACTCTGCATATTTGGTTGCCGTACCGAGCAGTGCCGCAATCCACATCCAGAACAAAGCTCCCGGTCCTCCGGCACAAATAGCTGTTGCCACTCCGACAATATTTCCTGTTCCGATAGTAGCCGACAAAGCTGTACACAAAGCTCCGAAACTGCTTACTTCGCCCTCTTCTTTGGATTCACCCCTGTCAAACATATACTTAAATGCAAGACCGAGTTTTCTGAATTGAATTCCTTTGGAACGGCATGTAAGAAGAAGTCCTACAAGCATGATTAGTACGATTAGGGGAACTCCCCACACAAAATCGTCGATTTTACCTAGAATTTCGTTAAACATATTTTATTCCTTCCTGTCCTTTTGCCTGAGAGATCGGTTCTAAAACCTTACACCTTCGGCGCTCTTTTGAGTCTCTCCAGTTGTCACTAATGGCTACTATATCATAAAAATTGTTTCTTTTTCAACACACTTTAAAGAACCTTTTGAGAAAGATATGCATTACTGTATTCAATATCCAGGGAAACATCTTCTCCAAGCCACTTGGGCTTATCAAACGAATCCGCTTCTTCTTGTGTCATAAACTCCACCTCGGCAAAGCACAGATTATCAAAAGGCGCATCAAAGACATCGAGTTCAACCGTCAATTCATTTCCAACGCTGTTTTTTCCTATGGGAATTAAATATCTTGTCTTTGAAATGATATTTCCATCCGCCTTTTTAATCAGCTTCTCATATGCCTCCTTAGTCAGCGGAAGATTATATTCTTCTTTTGAAATAGTGCCGGGACCTTTGTAAGTCATGTAATAGCTGTCATCTTCTTTACGAACGCGGACCGTGGGTTTGGTACAAAGATATCCTTGTTCCAGATGCCTGCATTCATATTTTAAAAGTTCGGGCATTTCATTAATCAGAAATTTTCTTTCTATTTCCTGTCCCATAATTTCCTCCAAATCATCAATTCAGATTTTTATTGACACTTCAATGTTAACGGTATTAGAATTCAACTGTCACCGGGGGAGCCGTTTTCGGCTGAGAGTGCTTCAGGGCAGACCCCTATTACCTGATCCGGATTATACCGGCGTAGGAAAGGAGATTATCATGAATTCATTTAGTAATGCCAAAAAAATCTGTATCTGTGCCGCGCTTATCGCTGTTTCTTTCATCACTTCAAACATCAAGATTCTTGACATGCCGTTCGGCGGAGCCGTAACGCTCTGCAGTATGCTGTTTATCTCATTGGTCGGATTTTATTACGGCCCTGTTTGGGGAATTAGCGCTGCAATTGTATTCGGAGCCATTCAGTTTATTACCAATCCGTTTTTCTTAAGTCTGCCGCAATTTATGTGTGATTATATTCTCGCATTCGGTTCATTGGGATTGTCCGGATTCTTTCATAATCAAAAACACGGATTACCGATCGGATATATTGTCGGCGTATTTGGCAGATTTGTATTCTGTTTTCTTTCGGGTGTACTCTTCTTCGCCGCATACACTCCCAAAAACATGCTGGCTCCTGTTTATTCGCTTTTATACAACGGAGGATACATAGGTGTTGAAGCAATCATTACCGTAATTCTTATTTCACTTCCGCCGATCAAAAAGGCCATAACCAAAGTCAAATATCTTTAGAAGGCATACGATGGTACACCTGTGCCAATTCCTTCATTTTCAAAGCCAGTTCGCTGTTCAACATTCCGGGAACCATTCGCCATTTCCAATTGTTTCCGATTGTTGACGGCGTGTTGATTTTCGCTTCATTGCCAAGTCCCAGGTAATCCTGCATGGGGAAAACAGCAGTATCTGCAACCGATGCCATACCGCAACGGATATAGTTCCATGCAACATCCTTATTTCCCTTAAAATTCATATATTTTCTGATGTATTCGCGATCACACGGTTTGAGAATTTTGGTAAACCAGGCTGTGATTGTATCATTATCATGGGTTCCCGTGTACACAACTATATTTTTATCATAGGTATACGGCGTATGCTCCGAATCCTCCTTCGGGTCAAATCCGTACGTCATGATTTTCATTCCGGGATAACCGCATTTTTTGATAAGGCGCCTTACCGAAGGTGTGATAAAGCCCAAATCCTCCGCGATTATCGGCTTATCACCCAATTGTTCCTTGACGGTGCGGAACAAATCATATCCCGGGCCCTTAACCCATTTACCGCCTTTGGCATTCTTATCACCGTACGGAATACTGTAGTATTCATCAAAACCTCTAAAATGATCCACACGCACTATATCATAGAGTTCAAAGCTCTTCTTAAATCTCTCAATCCACCACGCATATCCGGTTTTCTTATTATATTCCCAATCATACAGCGGATTCCCCCACAATTGACCGTCTGCACTAAAATAGTCCGGAGGACAACCTGCAACGCGGGTTGGGCAACCTTTTGCGTCAAGTTGAAACAGCTTGGGATCGGCCCACGTATCCGCACTATCCATTGAAACATAAATCGGTATGTCACCGATTATCTTAATTCCCTTGGAATTGGCATATTTTTTAAGCTTTGCCCACTGCTCATAAAACAAAAACTGAAGAAATTTATGAAATTCAATACTATCGCTGCATTTTTGAGTCCACTTTGCAAGTGCATCCTTCTTGCGGAGCTTGATATCATCTTCCCATTCAAGATAACTTACAAGATTATGAGCCTCTTTGATTGCCATATAGGCTGCATAATTATTCAGCCATTTGGCATTCTTTTTGACGAACTTAAGATATTGCGAATCATTAAGAATGTTGCTCTTTTTAAATGCCTTGTGTAAAACCTTGTATCTGTTTTTGAACACAATTGAATAATCAACATAATCGCTTCCGTTGGCGCAATCAGTCTGTCCCCAGTCAACTGTGTCACAATCCTTGCGGTTAATCCATCCCTTTGCTATTAAATCTTCCAAATCTATGAAATAAGGGTTTCCGGCGAACGTGGAAAACGACTGATACGGCGAATCTCCGTAGCTTGTCGGTCCAAGCGGTAATATTTGCCAATATGTCTGACCTGCCTCCTGCAAGAAATCTACAAAGTCATATGCCTCTTTCGAAAAGCAACCTATACCATATTTACTTGGTAAACTGAATATCGGAAGTAAAACTCCGCACGCTCTTTCCATATGACATATCCCCCTTTATCTTTGTGCAAACACCCCGTTCGCGCTATCACTCATAATCTTTTCGACAGCTGTCTTACTGTCTTCTTGATATAATTCATATGCCTTTTGATAGTCCTCATACTCTGCTTCGCCTCTGTGGTCGGGAAGCGAGTATTCTTTCAATAAAGATATCAGATACTCCGTGCATTTTTGTGAACCTTTAAAATTCACATGTCCGCCGTAATCATAATAATCCGTTTTAAAATCAATTCCTATTTCATCGTACTTCTCATTCATGTTGACAAAGGTGTATCCGCTGTCGGAAACGATTCTCTTCAGATAGTTAAACATCTCCATCTGATTGTCGGTCATCTGATAAGGAGATACGATAAACAATGCATTCAGTCCGTTATCTTTAAGATATGTGAGCAATTCATTCAATCTTTCTTCCTGTTCTGTCGGAATGGGAATCTCTTCCTTGCTCTTGGACATTTCATACAACTTCGCTATCTCGTCATCTTCAAGCGGTCCCACTTCATCACGTATAACAAATCCCTTTCTTGGATTGTCTTTGCAATATACGATATCTTTCCACTGTGACGGGAGAGCCAGCGTCTTCCAATTTGAATGGTATTTAAATATATCAAAGTAATATGTATATCTTTCCTCGTAAGAATCTTTAGGCTGATCGACATTCTCGGGATCGTTCATCCTGTCTTCCATTTCTCTTTTAGAAGGTATCAGTCGGTTAATTGTTTCGATTCTGTTGAAGGAGTACTTCATGTTATCGGTTACGCCCCTTGCAAAAGCCATATTTTCATACATTCTGCCTTCTTCGAAAGTAAACATACGCATTTCGATAACATAGAGCTTAGGGTTCTGAGATTTCTGTGCCTCCTTCATCAGGGGAATTATCGCCTTGGGCCTTTGAACATTCGAAGACAAAGGGTATGCACTTATTCCTGTCTTTCCGTAAATAAGCGCAGAAGCATAGAACGGATATACCGGGCTTGAGCCTATCATAACAACATCAACCGTATCATTGTTCTGAGCATAAAATCCGCTGAAAATGTCCTTGATATCACCGTTGGTACGCAAAACATAAGTCAGCAAAGCCAGGGCAACCAAAAATATTAAGTTAAACGATACCATGCTTAATACTTGTTTTTTGTTCATTTAAAAACCTTGATATATAAATTCCGAAGCCGAAAAACCGGGGCCGTAATATCCGAGTAAAATTGTATAGAACAGCAGTGCATACCATATAAGCCACCTTATGGGAAGCTTTCGGGATGCTATTCTTTCTCTGACAGAGCCTTTGGTGCTCATTACGGAAACCACTGTCATGACACCGAGTGAAACAATCATAATCACAAATTCTATCCAATCAAGTCCCATACTAAAAAGTTGTGATGTGAACAATTCCTTGACATTACCCAATGCAAACGTATTTTTGATAAGCAGGCAGGCATCCGAAAAAGAATTGGCTCTGAAAAACACAAATCCGATACAAGCCAACGTAAAAGTCCTTACGATACGAAGCACATCTAGCCATTTGCTTTGGGGATTGATATGAATTTTGGTAAGAAGCTTGGTTACCGGTTCCATTAAAACCTCTCCGAGCACTATATACAACCAATGCAACATTCCCGAGCCGATTACATACTTCCAATCTCCGCCATGCCATATTCCGACAGTAAACCACAGAATAAACATTGCGATAAACGTAGTCAGCATTTTCCCTGTTTTTTTACCAAACCTGTTCTTCATTCTCTTTTGAAGACTGCCAAACCCTTTAGTTCTCAAAAGAGGATAAAAAACATACTCCTTCATCCAAACTCCCAACGTAATATGCCAACGTCTCCAGTATTCCGAAATTGTCTTGGCAAAGAACGGAGTATCGAAATTTTCCGGAAGTATAAGGTCGAACATCTGACTTATTCCTATGACAATATCCATGCAGCCCGAGAAATTGGTATAGAGGGTAAATGCATAGCAAACTGTTGCAAGAATAACCCATATTCCATAGTAAGAAGACGGATTGTTATATACCGTATCCGCTATCAGCTTGGTACGTTCGGAAATTACAATAGTTTTGAAAAATCCCCACAGTATCCTCTGTGCACCGAATGTAAGATTATGATAATTAACATAATGAGGTTTGAAAAACTGCTCCCCATCCTCTCGATACTTCATAATAGGTCCCGAAAGAATCGGTGCAAAATACATTCCGAATGTAAGAAATTTGAAATAATTGGTCTGAACAGGGGATATCCGATTATAAACATCAATCACATATCCCAATATTGTAAAGGTATAGAAAGATATACCCAAGGGAACGAGGAATGATGTCGTCGGCAGAATACTCTCTTTTCCAAAGCACTCCCCTATCGCATTCACCGTATTGGAAATAAAATTGACATACTTTAGAACAAACAAAGTGCCTATCAGCAGGGCTACCGTCAGCGTCAGGTACAATTTAGGCTTTTGGAACTTGGAAACAGCATATGCACCGCCCCATGCCACAAGGCATCCCAATATAGGATAAGCAATCAGCACTCCGTTTCCGCTTAGCAGATAATAGGAAATACCTGCCAAAAGCAGCACGCACCACTGTATCTTTTTGGGTACAACATAATAAAGCAGTAATACCCCTGCCAAAAAACACAGAAAATAAAAAGATGTAACCGTAACTCCCACCAGCAACTTCCCTTCGCAGATTAGTTAATCTGGCTTGAAATAATGTCAACCATCTCGCCGACATTTTTCATTGTAACAACCTGACCCATTGTAAACTTCATTCCAAACTGCTGCTCAATTCCGGCAATCAGATTAATGTGTTCCAATGAATCCCAATCCTCAATATCATCTGAGGTTGTCGAATCCGTTACAACTATACTGTCATCATCAAAAACGTCTCTGAACACCTCATTAACATCTGCAAATATCTCTTCACGTGTCATCTAGATTTCTGCTCCTCCAAAATCATTAAAAATAATCATAGTCAAAACACATTATGGATTATACACAATATACGCAAAAATTAAAACCTTTTAACCACTTCTGTTCCTAAGTTAAATGAGTAAAGTATACTCTCTTTAACTTTCATTCCGGTTATTCGCTCTATTGCTTCCTCATAATACTTAAGCTGAATCCTGTATCTATTCATAAGTTCATCGCCGGAACCTACCACATCGGTTTTGTAATCTACCAAAACAATATCCCCGTCTTCTTGAAAGAATGCATCTATAATACCTTGAAGAAGAACTGTTTTGGTATCGGGATACCTTTCATTGATTCTGTCGGCACCTATTCCCAAAACAAACGGCTGCTCTCTCTTAAGCGTTCCTTCGCTTTGCGCTTTCGCCATTCTTTTAGCCAGTCCGCTGTTCATAAATTCCTCTATTTTTCTTTTGGGAACAGCTTGTATCTGTCTTAAGGATATCAGGTGTTTCTCAAGCATTTTGTTAAATTGTGATTCAATATCCTTTTCGCCAAAATCCAGCAATTCCATAACTTTATGATACGCTGTTCCTCTGTCAGTTCCGGATATTCCATCACATTCCGTCTTAACAAATCCCGGTTCATAAGGTAGGCTTATCCGCTCTTTAAACAAAGATTCGGAAAATTCCGTATCCAAATATGCTTTCTTTAATTCGGAAACGCTGGTCTTGGTAACCAACCCCTCAAGATTTGAAAACCTGTAGGTTCTGTTCATCCTCTCATTCAGTTTTCGATACAATTCATCAGATTCCGAAACAGTGCGAACCTTTGCCATAAACTCCTCTTTAAGTTCCATGCCGCTAAGATTGTCATCCAATCGAGCAACTTCCTCAGATTCGGCTCCGCGATACTCAGCATTCGGGTATAAGGGTCTTAGCATATCCAAGTATGATGCCGATGACAAAATGTCATAGTATGACATTGCACCGTCAAGCACCGGTTCCGGAGTTTTTACCGTTCCTGTAATTATCAGTTTTTCTTTGGCTCTGGTAAGCGCCACATACAAGACCCTGAGTTCTTCGCTTATCATATCCTGTTTGATTTTAAGATTAATCACCTTTTGCCTTAATGAGGTAACCTTGGTCCTTTTGGAAGGATTAATGCATCCGGCACCTATTCCGAAATCCATGTCAATTGTCAAAGCACCTTTGGTATCCGAATTGTTAAACTGTTTATGGACACCTGCCAATATTGTAACCGGGAACTCCAATCCTTTCGACTTATGAATAGTCATCACACGCACAACATCGGCATTCTCATCCAAAATATCCGCTTCACCTATAAGGGATTCAACCTTTTGGACCTCTTTGACATATCTTACAAAATGAAATAACCCCTTGTAACTTGTATTCTCATAATCGCCCGCATACGAAATCAGCATTTTGACATTTGCTCTGCGCTGGTTACCTCCCGCCATAGCCGATACATACTCAAGATATCCCGTCTCTTCCGTAAGACTTGTAAGCAGTTCCCTTATCGGAGTATATACCGCTTTCTTTCTGTATTTTTGAAGCAATTCGATAAACTCCCGGGCTTTGGCATTAGAATCTGCGGCCATACATACACTGTCATACAGACAATCCGCGGCATAATCCACTTTGAGTGCAGCTATTTCAGCATCTTCGAATTTACCGAAGAACGAGTGCAGTGCTCCATACATAGGAATATCCTGCCTTGGATTATCCATTATTTTGAGAAACTGTACCACCTGCTGTATTTCGGTTGTAGAGTAAAATCCGACATTGGTATTCATGAAAAGAGGAATCCCTTCACGAGTAAACACTTCTTTAATGCACCCTGCCACGTCTGTCATGGATCGCACAAGAATTACCGTATCCTTATATCGTAACGGTCGCAATTTTTTAGTCTCGCTGTCTGTTACCAGTTGATGCTTCATCAAATACTTAATCTGATTTGCAATAAGATTTGCTTCTTGTAATTTGTCATCATTACTATCGTTATTTTTAACCGAAAAATATAACTCTGTTCGGCTCAAATCATCCAATCCCGCATCCTTATATTGTGGATAATCAGCACCCAATACCAAACGTGCGTCATCATTATAGTCGATACCACCCAAGGACGGCTTCATAATTTGACTAAATAAGTCATTAACTGTATTTACAACGCTTTCGCGACTTCTGAAATTCATTTTCAAATTGATTCGCACACAATTTGACTCATCTTGACCGCATAAGTCATCGCTGCAATAACTGTTGTATTTATCAATGAACAGCTGAGGATTTGCCAAGCGGAATTTATAGATGCTCTGCTTCACATCACCCACCATGAATCTGTTAAATCTGCCCTGTTTTTCAGAGCAAACACACTCCATTAATAACTCCTGTACTCTATTACAGTCCTGATATTCGTCCATCAGAATTTCAGCATATTCGTTTTGATATTCCAATGCTGTTTCCGACAAAATCGGATGCCCGTCATCACCTTCAGCACAAAGAATATTCAGTGCATAATGTTCCATATCATTAAAACTGATAACACCCTTACTTCTTCTTTGCGCCTCATATGCCGCAGTAAACTCTTTGACCAAAGCTATTAATGCCCCAATATACGGGCGAATTGCGTTAATCTTTTCAACTTCGTCTTTTAAGTCGCAATAGTAAAACGAGCTTAAAGAAAATGAACCGTTTCCTTTAACCATTGCCTTATATACTTCTCTTTTTTTCTTAAACTCCTCCTTCAGGGCTTCGTCTGTGTCTTCACCTGTTTTGGGAGGCAGCTTGGCCCACTTCAGATTATCCATATACTCCTTGATTTCTTCATACGTAGAGCAGGCAATAAGATTTTTGATGTTTTGGGCATCAGACTCCACTGTTGTAAGATATGCCGCCGGTCCATACGGTTTTTGAGCAATACCCCTCGCCTCATCAATCTTCAAAAGCGCATCTTCGGTAATCAAATCGAAATAATGCCTTAGAAATCGCATCCAATTTCGATTTTCCAGTTCTCCGGTATTCGAAATATCAAATTCTGTCAGGCACTCATTCAAAAAGGTATCCGGCCATGGATATCCTTGTGAAAAATTGTAAAGTTTAAGCACATATTCTCTTAATTCGCGATCGGAATTGACCTTACAAAAATACTCAATCAGTTCAGAAAAGTTCGCATCAAAGCGATAGTGTTCTTCAAAAAGCTCGTTAAGTACATCCTCCTGCATCAAAGTAAGTTCTGTTTCATCAGCGACTCTGAAGGAAGGATCCAAACCTATCCGATTAAAATTATTTCTTATAATGTTCAGGCAAAAGCTGTGAATCGTGGATATTTGCGCCTTGTAAAGAAGGGATGACTGTTTTTGGAGGTGTTCATCCGAAGGATTTTCACTCAATTTTGCATCCAAAGCCTGTGCTATCTTATCTTTCATTGAAGCTGCCGCTGCCTCGGTAAAGGTAACCACCAAAAGCTTATCAATATCAATCGGATTATTTGCATCCGTAATCATTTGGATTATGCGCTCAACAAGAACTGCCGTCTTGCCCGAGCCGGCGGCAGCCGAAACCAATACATTCTTATTTCGTGTATCAATTACTTTTTGTTGATCTGCGGTAAATTCAATCCCCATTCGCATTCTCCTCAGCCATTTTCGACACGGCATCCTCATCTGACATTTTCTTCAGTTCTTTCATTTCAAAACCTCCGATTTTTTCATCAAAGGGACAAATTTCTTTGTATTCACAATATTTGCAGGATGTTCTGTCCTCATAGTTTTTGGGATTAATAGCCATCCTGCCCTTATAGATACTCTGTGTATTCCTTATCAATAAATTACCTACATAATCTTCAATTGTTTGATAATCATCAAAAGAAATGACCTTTGAAGCTTTGGTCGGCAAACCTTCTTTTGACAAAGACACCGGAATCACTGAAGATTTGGCCGATGCAGCACACAAATTTTGATCGAGTTTGGTATAAATGTCAGCATCATCGTTTACCAACCCTGACATTGCCATAGCCTTCTTTCTTGCTTCAAAAATTTCCTCATCATCCGTATCATCTTTCACTTCAACCAAAGGGTCATCTATGTGGTAATACAACATTGCACCCATTTTCACATCCTTACCCGGATACTTTTTCTTCAAAACATCAATAGCTGCTTTCATGTATACCGGTTGCTGAATCTGGATACCATACAGGAGCTTATCAAGATCAATACTCTTTTCCGACGATTTGTAATCGACAACTTTAACGTACAGTTTATCATCGTCTTTACACGTGTCGATTCGGTCTATCACACCTTTGAGTTCCACATCCATATCGGATTCTTCCGTAATCTTCTCTTTAAATCCCTGCTCATATGCTTCCGGTACAAATTTTCCCTGTCTTAGTTGTTCTCTTAACATTGTCACAGTACATTTGGCCGTATTGGCAATCCTTCTTTGCATATATGCACTTTGAGCGCTTGCGTGCAAGATAGCATTCTTGTAAGTAGCCGATAAATTTTCGATAATATCAAGAATAAGCGAATCCGCCACCTCGTCCGGAAAATCAGCCAATGAATATCCCTTTTGAGTAACCGCCGTACCGAATTGTTCAAACACTTCGTGAAAGACACTTCCCAAATCGCGTGCTTCAAATTCAAATTCATCTCTTGGGACGAGTTTCATCGCATACGACAGAAAATGTGCATATTCACAGGCCGCAAATTTTTCAAGTCGACTTATACTTGTCGACATCTCATTTCCGTATATTCTTTGCGCAAGCTCTGTCGGAAGCTCTGTCGACTTATATTTCCAAAATGCCGTATCAAAAAGTTTTGAAGCGCTGACGGTACCTGTGCCCTTCTTGTCTATAACGGCATACAGGGTCGCAAGTTCGTCCAAACTCATTCCGGTAAGTGTTTCTTCCGTATATTCTCTTAGCCTGTTACCCAAAATAACCGTCCCATCGCTCACTCCGCATATTTTGGCAAACTCGCTTGCAGAAGATGCATTGGTTTCGACCGATATATTCGGAAAATACTTAAGCAGTTGACCTATAAGATATGAACGCTTCACACTCTTGCCGCCGCCTGTCAAACGGCTGTACGAAACATACAACCTGTCGGACGGCTTGGTCATTGTCAGATAAAGATAGAATCTTTGAACAAAAATCTGCTCTCTGGGTGTCATTGCCAGCTCAACATTTGCCTCCCTGAGCATCTCCCTGTCCACATCCGAAATCAAACCGCCCTTCGAATTCACTTTCGGAATATTTCCGTCATTTACTCCGGCAAAGAACAGAACTCTCAATTCACCGATTCGGCTTCTTTCTATATCGCCGACAACCACTCGGTCCACGCTCCCCGGAATTGTTCCTACATCAATCTCGTCTATCCCCGATTCAAATATCCCTATAAACTCATCCAAAGACATTTTTTCGCTTTTCAGCAACGAATATATCTGATCCAAAAGGTCCATGATGAGCTTATAAATTTGTCCGTATTCACGGGCTTTTTCCGGCATTCCCGACTCTGCGAAAGAATTCTCCATCTCATGAATCTTATCTTCCATTCGCCCTTTTATTGTGAATTCGTAAATCCCCATTATAAGTTCGCCGACATTTTCATGTTTTCGCAATATCGGTTCAAGCAGTCCCACAATGTATTCGCGTGTGGAATTAATGGCATTAAGTTCTTCGACGTCTTTAATATCCGTTTCATCACCCTTGGTTGAAGACGGAAGAGCCGAAAAACTTTCGGTGTACTTTTTCTTGCCCCTTATCCCGTATTTCAATACATAGTTATCGAAGCGATCAATGCTCTCATCATCCAAATCCAAAAGTCCGCTCTTAATAAAATGCATAACCGAAGGATACGAAAAGTTATCTTTCGCAACCTCCAAGGCACTTTTAATGCACTCCGTGAACGGATTAAGACCTATCTTCCCGGTTTCGTCAAGATAGAACGGAATATCGTACATTTTGGAGAATCTTGCAAATTCATATTTGTAAGCATCCAATTCCGCACATACAACCGCTATATCCGAATATGCATAATTTTGTTCCAAAACCAGTTCCTTGATTTTAATGCATATGTTACGTACTTCATCTTCCGGATTGTCTGCTTCAAAAATTTCCACTGCACTGTTTGGCGATTCGCACGGAACTATCGGATATCTGAAAACATGCTTTTGCAAATGCGACAATGAAAGATTATTACAGTGTCGATAGTTGTTTTTTAGGATAACGTCTGCCTCTTGATTAACATTGACAGACTGTGAAATCAGCTGTATGTCCCGTATGGTTTTCTTACTCAGGAAGAATAATTCCTGTTCCTTGGGCATGCTGTACGGATTATCATCAGTATCGACCGTTATAGAAAAAATGACTTTATCGGTCAATTCTAATAAACCTTTGATAAGTCGGTACTGTACGGGTGTGAAGCCCGTAAAACCGTCGAACACCACAACCGCATTACGAATAATGTTACTCTCATATATTTTCTCCGAAAGAAGTGTTAAAGTTTCCTCAGAAGTTATATATTCATCACGTATGTAATCATTAAACGCCAAATACAGCTTTTTCAAGTCGTTAAGTTTCGCATTCAGAATGTCCGACGTGAAAGATAACGATATAAGTTCATCCAGTTTGTCCGGAGAAATATCATATTGTTTAAACTCACTGATAACCGATTTGATTTCATGTATATAACCTATCTTATCAATATTGGGACCTATGGTCGGCATTGTATCCTTGAGTTTCCCCGATATTGTACGAAGAACAAGGCTTTTTCCGGTATCATCCAAAACAATACTGTCATTACAGCCCAATTCTTCAAAAACTCTGTGGGCCAACCTTCCGAAAGACAGAACATCAACATTCATAATCCCCTTGTTTTCGGATGCTTCAACCAAATCCAACTGTGTTTGCATCGTAGCCTGATCCGGCACAATGAACAGATAGTTGGTATTACGATTCTTATCAGCTTCTTTCAGAATGTCCTTATGAAGTTGGTAGCTTTTTCCGGAGCCCGAAGCTCCCAAATAGAACTGTAAACTCATACTTATACTAATTCCGTAGCTTTCTTAAGATAATTCAGATCATCCCCATCAAGATATGGGGAAAGTTTTTCATATACGAGTCTGTGGTAATCATTCAGACAGCCAATCTCTTCTTCACTCATCTCATCAATCAAAACAGGTTTCATGTCTATCGGCACATATGTCAATGCCTCAAATCCCATAAATCGTCCGAATTCGTTGTTTTCAATCTCTTTGCATAGAATATCCGTTTCAATCCTTACGCCGAATTCTCCCTCAAAATATATGCCCGGTTCATCGCTTGTCACCATTCCGGCTTCAAAAACTATTCCCGGCTCCGCATTCGCGGGAATTTTCCAACCGATTCTGTTCGGACCCTCATGCACATTCAGCAAATATCCTATCCCGTGTCCCGTTCCGTGTTTAAAATCCACGCCTTCTTTCCAAAACAGTTCACGCGCCACAACATCCAGATTGTTACCTCGCGAGCCATATGGAAACCTGTGATTCATGAGTTTTAGCATACTTCTGAGAACCAATGTATAATTGTGTTTTAATTTTTCGTCCACTTCACCAATGCAGTACGTTCGGGTAACATCCGTTGTTCCTTGATAATAGTGTGCTCCGGAATCCATCACCAAAAAGCTTCCGTCGCATATTCTGCAATCCGTAGCGGGCGTTGACTCATAATGTATAATCGCTCCATGCTCTGCATATGCGCAAATTGTATCAAAAGATGGTTCAATCATGTCCTTATCCATTGTTCGGAATTCATACAACTTAGCCTGGGCTTCAAGTTCAGTGACACAATTACCCTTCTTCAGTTCTTCGTGAAGCCACCTTTCGAATCTAACCACCGCTACTCCGTCTTTAACATTGGCTTCCCTGATATTTTTAATTTCAACCGCATTTTTGATACATTTAAACCGTGTTGAAGGTTCAATTTCATCGAGTACCTTCATTTGATTGTTCAATTTCATATATGTAGCATAGTTCAACCTGGCTTTATTATACAATAGACCCTTTTGGGTACAATTATTTACTCTTTGTATGCCATCTTCATAGAACTTATCATACTCATGAAGGACAATTCCATTCTCTTTAAGATACAAAAGAATGTTATCCGTATTGTTTTTGCCCATGTTCGCATACAGATGACATTCATGCTTGGCAAATACAATATACGCAAAGAAAACCGGGCAGCACGTAACATCATCACCGCGCAGATTCAATATCCACGCTATATCGTCAAGCGAAGTTATCACATGCGTATCAACCCCTCTTGAATCCATATAATCATATATTCTGCGAATTTTGTCTAAAGCCGTTTCACCCGAAAACTCTTCTTTCAAGCGATAAATCGGCTTAAATTCAAGCTTCGGTCTATCTTCCCACACCTTTTGGGCAGGTTCAAAAGTATAATCCACATTACACTTTTTGTTTTTAATAGCTTGTGCTATTTTTTCACCCCTGAAACTTCCTATCAGTCTTCCGTCAAATCCTACAGTTTCGTTATCAGACAGTATGCTGCATATATACTCATCTTCCGTAGGAACTCCGGGTTCACCCATACGCATCAGGTCAATACTGCTTCCGACAAGTTCGCGTTTAGCCTGCACGAAATACCTGCCATCGGTAAACAACGCCGCTTTATTCATTCCCACTATCAGCGTTCCCGCCGATCCCGTGAAACCGGAATAGTATTCTCTGACTTTAAAATAGTCACTTATATATTCACTGTCATGACAATCAGAGGTAGGAATCAGACAAACGCTGACTCCTACCTCCGTCATTCTTTTTCGTAGTTTTTCAAGTCTTTCAATAACACTCATTATTATTCAACCACTGCTATTACTTCAACTTCACACAATACATTTTTGGGCAATGTCTTAACTGCCACACAGCTTCTTGCAGGTTTTGAAACGAAGTACTTCTCATAAACCGAATTAAATGCGGCAAAATCATTCATGTCCGCCAAAAAACAAGTGGTTTTTACAACCGAAGAATAGTCAGTTCCGGCCTCTTTCAATATTTCGCCGACATTCTTAATTGCCTGATTCGCCTGTACCGTAATATCGCCTTGTGCAATTGCACCGGTTTCCGGTATTATCGGAATCTGTCCCGATGCATATAAGAATCCGTTAGCAACAATGCCCTGTGAATAAGGTCCTATTGCAGCCGGTGCTTTCGTTGTAGATATGGTTTTCATGTTCATTCCTCCTCGTATATGAATATTTCAATTGTAAACAATTACTCTGGCAGTTCACATTCATGCTTAAAGCATGAACGGCTACTCATCAAATTCCGCCTGTACATAGAATCCTCGTGAATTTTCTTCTATGTTAATAACCTTTCCCCTTTTTGACAAAAGGCGTTCGTTAAAGGGAATATTCGCCGACATTGCAAGTGAAGGATCTATCGTATAATAATAGTTGCTCGGCAATTTACCCTCCGTAACCGTGATTTCGTCGCCCACGTTCAGCAAACCTTCTCGTTCCATTTTGAAATCCAAAACTCTCATCAATTACCCCTTTATATATATCTGCATCAGCACAGGATCATGATTCGAATACTTGTATTGCCAATTGGCATTATTATAATAATTGACCAATATATTATCCGAAACTATAAATCCGTCCGTTGTTGCCGTAAAAGTCTCCTGTGGTACATATTCTCCCATTGCGTCTCTGCATGAATCATGACGCACACTGTACTCGTTTGTGCAGTCAATTCCCATTTTAAAGCCTTCCGGAAGCATTGTTCGAGGAAAAGGCATCGCCCACGAAGGATCCTGAACATCTTCGGCTGCATCCTTCCTCAAATTCATTCCGAAATCGCCGCCACACACAATGTAATTTCCCATTTTATATTCAAAAGCCATATCGTTAAACAGCATCTCCAACTGCTTTTCTTTAACTTCTTCGTCTTCTTGGGAAAGCTGCACGTTATATATGCACAGGTTTTTCTCGTTTGCCAGGGGTATTCTTGTCACCATATAGCATCTGTCAGGTTCAAAATACTTGGCAATTGTATCTGTTATAGGCAAGGAACGTCTGACGTTTTCGGATATTATTCCAACAGAATATGTTGCAAGTGCCGTGTCGGTCTGCCCTTTGGGGGAATAAAGCGGATAGGCCAAAAACGGCGATTTTTCGCTCTGTGCATAAGAATAGTAGTATCCTTTAAGGAATTCATTGATAAGTTCAAGTTCATTCACATGATATGATCTTGTAGAATTCATATCCACGCCCTGCAAAAGGATAAAATCCGGAGCCGATTTATTAATAACATCTGCTATATCGCACAAATTGGCCATTACAGCTTCTTCCGAATCTGCGCGCGTATATTTGCCGCCGTAATCATAGGAGCTGTATTCCGACGTGTGAAAACCATAGCTGATATTGTATGTCATAATGTTATAAGCGCGCCCTGCGTTGATTGCCTCATCGTCGGCGAAATAAGAGTAAGACCCGGATGTTTTGGTTTCCGAATGCACTCTGTCGGCAATTCTGTCATAAGCGCTGTAAAAATAGACAGCATACGCGCCCAAAATCAATAATACCAATATCACTATGATAATTGTGTTTCGAATCCACTTTTTCATATTACACTCCGTGAGAAAGGAGGAATTCCCTCCATATCTCATTAGATTTTCCCAAAAGATGCAAATGATCGCCACGAAGGTCTTCACGCAAAAAGCCGTCTTCATCGCACACCAAAGGATTCACATCCAAATAGAAAACCCTTTCATTATCGGCCAACGTCGCAATTGCGTGATTCCTTGCAAGTATATTTTCGTTGTTGAAAATTTCGTCACTTGTACTTTGTGCTTTATCTATATTCATGATTCCCTGAATAATCACCTTGGTTTCCGGAGAAAGTTCCAAAATTCTGTCTACCAATTCCGTGTACGATTTTAAGAAATCTTCGGTAGTCCCCGTTCCCAATTCATTAACGCCAAGCATAATGTATACTTTACCGTATTTATTGTTCTTAACGCGCTTTTCGATTGAACCTTGCCCATCGAAATCAGAAGAAAGCGCTTTGTATACCGTCATGGATGTAACACAAAGAAAATCCGCATGTTCCTTGATGTCGGTATACTTTTTCAAGCCGACAGTCCTTGAATCTCCTATAAACAACGCATCATCCATATATGTTATGTCAACCTTTTTGAACGGATATTCCGCCGCATGCAGCACACCCTTATCGCCATAGATATCTGCCGAAATATGTGATATGTACTCATCGTATGTTGTCTCTCTTACCGGAGCGTATCTTACTTCGTAGAAAGGTGTCGGTTCAGGAGTCGGAGAGGCTTTGGGGGTCGCGGAAGGCTTGGGGGTTGCCGTCTTTTCAGGCTGCGGAGCAGGTGTTGAAGTCATTACCGGCTCTTCGTCCGCAACTGCGTCATTTTGTTTGGAAAGCATCCTCTCTTCTTTGGCTTTGACTGCCTCTGCTTCAAGTATGGCAGCCTGTCGCTTTTCTTCATCCAAAACATCCCAAGGATATATTCCATCCTTCATATTTTTAAGCACTGCCGTAAAAAAGGGTTTATCCACTCCGTTATTATCATCCAGTGCATATATACTGCCATGTCCGATTATATATAATATTAATAACAGTACTGCCGTTATACCGACAGCTATCAATAATGGTGCTTTTTTCATTTACCGGCCTCTATTTAAAAGTTCAGATACATAAACGGATTTCCCTCACTGACAGCGCAAAAATAGACACTGTACCAAAACAGTAAAAACAATCCTATCAATACCGGAAGCTTCTTTTTATACTTGTCAAACAACTCCGCGATTTTGGGTATGCACAATACAATCGACAATACAAACAACCACCAATAGTCCCCCAAATACTGCCATATATCCGACGAATCCACTATTGAAGCAGTTCCGAAAAACGGAAACAGTCTTTGAAAAAACATACCCATATCTTTGAAATTGTCAATTGCAAATATTACCCACGTAAGCGGAATGATAAAAATCACATAAACATTTCCCACAATTCCATGTTCGGACAAAAACTTACCCCAAACAAACTTCTCCAAAATCACCAGGATGCCCAAAACAACACCCCACAAGATGAAATTCAACCCGTTTCCGTGCCAGATTCCGGTTATCAGCCATACTATCATCAGGTTCAATGCCGTTTTAAATTTACCCGAGCGATTTCCGCCTAGCGGAATATACAAATAATCTTTGAAAAAATTTCCCAGCGTCACATGCCATCTTCTATAAAATTCCGAAATGCTCTTTGACGAATACGGGTGATTAAAGTTCTCAACGAAACTGTATCCCATGGCAACCATTATTCCGGATGCCATCAGGGAATATCCCCAAAAATCAAAATATAATTCAAATGAATAAGCAAAAGCTCCCAACCATGCAAGCGGTGTTGAAATACTCTCATATCCGTACATTTTGATATCATTCCACAAGATGCCTATTCTGTCTGCCAATAAGACTTTCATTCCAAGACCTATTGCAAAATATACAAAGCCGCTTTCAATATCCGACAATGTTATCTTTTTGTGTGAAGAAAACTCGCCATCCGAATAGCGCATAATAGGTCCTTGGGCAATTTGCGCAAACAAGGTAAAGTATGTGGCGGTTTCAATCAAAGAAGGGCCGTTGGCTATTTTCCTTGTATACACATCGATTTGAAAAGACAGCATTTTGAATATATAAAAGCTAAGCCCTATCGGAAACAGTATATCAGTCGCCAAAAACGTCAAAGCCTTAAATGTCATAAGTACTGCGATATCAAGACAGACAATAACTATCATATATATTTTGGAACGTTTTTGCTTCTTCGAAGTACTCTTTCTTGCCCTGAAGCTCAAATTTGAAAAGTAGAAATTCACTCCGGTTAGCAGAATCAGCAACGCTAAATATACCGGTTCTCCCAATGCATAAAATGCCAAACTTCCGACCAGGGCAACGATGTTCTTGTATTTGGGCGCAACAAAATAATAAACAAGAAAGAAAATCGGTAAAAATCTAAAGATAAAACCAAGTGATGCAAAATTAGCCATATATACCACCTTTTAGTTTTTGCATACCTCTTTGAACCGCATCTTTGGAATTTTTCCAGTCCGCATCTTTGTTTTTATAATCAAATTTTTCGACAAGCCAGCTGACATCTTCCTGCATTCTTTCCATGTTAGCGGCCATCAAATCAAACATACACTTAAAAAACTCTTCTTGATTCTTACCCGGAAGGTATTTTTCGGCGCCTTCGCACAAATCTGCGAAATGGCTAAGACAAAATCCCTTCGACGACTTAATCTTTTCTCTAAATTCCGCGTCTTTTTGATATACATGAAAAAATGTTGCTATATATCTTTCGTAGGTTTCATTAAACCGTTTACAAATATAGCAGCTTTCTTCTTTTGACCTGATCCAGCGCACCATTGAGTTACCTGACTCTTCCTGTTTCTTAAATCGGTCTTTCAAAGACGCCTTTCCTATTTTGAAATTCTTAACTTCATCTTTGAATTCCTTATTCATTCGCATATAGTGCGTTTTCAGTATCCAGCCGTTTCCCAGAGTATTGCCGTATGCAAACATCTTTTGAAAATGTTTACGGCAAAATCCCTCCTCATCCGTCATGGCTCTTACATCTGCCTCCATATACGAAGAGCATGATCCAAGACAAAAATCCAGCAAATCCTGTTCAACATCTTTTTCTATATAGCAAAACGGACACTCTGTATCCGCATTAACCGCATCGTTCAGTGGAATTGTATATAAAACTTCTTTCATGTCAAAGCCCCCAATTTTCGACAATTTCAACAAAATACTAACTATAAATTATATCATATCGCAATAAGATTTCCCAAAGTATTTTAGAAAAAACCCTGCGATAATCGCAGGGTTTTGTACTCGGTTTTCAATAACGAACCGTATCTTAATTTTGGTTACAACAATCTTTTGAATCACTTATCCGTATAGCATGCATTTCGAAGCATTATCAAATATTCTTTCATCTGCTTAAAGTATACATCCGGATGGTCGGAATCGTATTTAAGAGTCTTATTCATAACACAGATTGATGTGTAATTTATCAATTCGGTCAATTTTGACTGATCTACATCATGTTTCAGCATCAAAGTGTTGGCACGTCTAAAGAAATCATCGACACAATCCGGAACTATTCTCTTCTTGGTCGAAATCTCATTAAGTGCCTCTATTACGTCCTCATTTTCGCACGAATTCAAAAATGCAACCATATATGGATAGGCTTTCATAACATTGGTTTCAGCGTTCTTTAGCATTATGTGTATACTAAAGTAGTCATTGTCACCTCTGTCGACCGTACTGGTCATTTCAAGCTCCACAAATCTCGCGCTAAAGTCATATAAAAAGGCATATAGACCGATTTTATTGGTAAAATAATGGAATAATAGTCCCTTGGAAATACCTGCTTCTTTGACTATGTCGTCCGTGCTCGCATGTGCATATCCGTTTAAAGCAAATATCTTAAGGGCCGCATTTATCATACGATCCTGCTTTTCCTTCTTTAAATCAAAAAACTTTTCGTTCATCGTAATACCCTTCTGACGCACAACCCTAAGAGTCAATGTTGACTTTGCCGGTCGAACTTAAAGATATCATATTTTGGGTTTTCTATCAAGGCGCAAATTAAGATTTATTTAATAATATCGCCCTTTAAATATATAGAAAAATGAGGTAATATAAGGAGTATAAGAAAAGGCAGAATTTGAGATGACTTATATCAATAAACATAGGAGGTAAGTAAAATGGGTAAATTCGGAAAATTCCTATTTTTCTCTGCAGCAGCAGGAGCAGCTGCATACGGAGCATATTGCTATTTAAGAAAAGAACAGGTATTAACACCTGTAACCGAAGACGATGATGATGTGGCTTTTGATGAAGATTTAGACGGAGAACCCACAAAAGCACGCTCATATGTTAATCTTACATTTGATAAAGAAAGAGCTGAAGATTTGGCTAAGAGTGCTGTCAAAAAGGCAAAGGAAACCATTTCCGATTCAGTTCAAAAAGTTGAAGAGTTTTTCAATGACGAACCGGAGAAGGTGGTTGATACCGTTGCAAAAGAGGTACCCCCTCAGGAGTAGACTCATTGTCATAATCGAGTAGGAGGAATTTCTCTTAAATGAGAAATCCCGACCTCTCACACCACCGTGCGTACCGTTCGGTACACGGCGGTTCAATCAACTTAACAAGTAACACACCTTTCGATGTAGTAATCTAACATAGAGACTAGTCCAAATGAGGCTAGTCTTTTATTGTTTATCGCGACATTCACAGCCCCTTTGTTGCATACATAGGCTATTCTTCGCCCTGTGTAAGCCACCCGTCTTGCTGTGTCACTGTCAATTCCAAGCTTTACAAGGTCCTTTTCTCGGTTCTGTGGTGTTTTCCATTGTTTCCATATACACATACGAAGTCTATATCTGATATGTCTATCCATATCTTTGCAGAGAGTTTTCATACTACCAATCTTATAGTAGTTTATCCAACCTCTGATGAGCTGATTTAGTTTCTCCACCTTATAGCTGTTGCTAACGCCCCAACTTCGACAAGTGAGTTCTTTCATCCTTTTCTTAAACTTCGCTAC